>JAITKB010000025.1 GCA_031278605.1 Tannerellaceae bacterium | reverse complement strand
TACAGAAGGCTCAGCAAAGATTATGAAGTAGATACGGAATCATCACAGACCATGATATACATGGCAATGATACAGATCATGATCAATAGAATTAAGTAAATGGTAAATCAAAACAGTTTTCTAAGTTTTTTTACATTACATTTGCTTTGTCAATCCGTTATTGATCAATGTTCCAAATTAAACGACTTTATACATTCATGCTGCAAACATTCCTGCCATTGTTCATCATGACTTTCGGCATTTGTTTGTTTATCGTTCTGATGCAATTCCTGTGGAAGTATATAGATGATATGGTGGGAAAAGGACTTGATATGTTAGTCCTGGGAGAGATGTTTGTTTATGCCGCCTTATCGCTGGTTCCGATGGCGCTCCCGCTGGCCGTATTGCTTTCCTCGTTGATGACATTCGGCTCATTGGGCGAACAACTGGAATTACTTGCCATGAAATCCGCCGGCATTTCGCTGATTCACATCATGCGTCCGCTGATTATTTTTATTTGTTTCGTCAGTATGGGCGCTTTCTTTTTCCAAAACAACGTCATGCCTGTTGTACAGGTAAAGCTTTTTTCCCTTATCTATTCCATACGTCAGAAATCCCCGGAGTTGGACATACCCGAAGGCGTGTTTTATAATCAGATAAGCGGATACAACGTCTATGTCAGGGAAAAGGATAAAGACACCGGCCTTTTGAAAAACCTGATGATTTACGATTATTCCTCAGGATTCAATAACGCCATGGTGATCGTGGCCGATTCCGGAAGACTGAAAATGTCGGCCGATAAGCTATTTCTGGTCTTATCCCTGTACGAAGGGGAAGCTTTTCAGAATATGAACAAGCAATCCGGTTCGGCACAGATCAAAGAAGCCGTGCCCTATCGCCGGGAATCCTTTCTGAGTAAGGAAATATTGATTGAGTTCAACGCCAACTTCACCCGCACGGACGAATCCTTTTTCCAAAACCAGTATATCGGGAAAAACCTGAGCAGTCTGCAATCTTCCATAGATTCCCTGTCTGTACGTTTGGATAGCATAACAGGCTTTTACGGCAACGAATGGTATGCGGCTTCCTACAAGAAATCATTTCCGGGGAATATTCCTTCTTTGTCCCCGGAAGCGATGAGCGTGGGGGTCGATTTCGACAGCATCTACCGGGCCGAATCGCCCGCCGACAAAGCCGCCTTATTGTCGCGTGCAAAATCTTCTGCCGAGTACGTCAAGTCGGATTATTTATTCAAAAGCCTGCTGGTGGGCGACGAATCCGCCAAACTGCGACGGCATTTCATGGAATGGCATACGAAGTTCACCATTTCGTTTGCCTGTCTGGTTTTCTTTTTCATTGGGGCGCCCTTGGGGGCTATTATCCGCAAGGGGGGATTGGGCACGCCGGTTGTCCTTTCCATTCTCCTGTTTATTTTCTACTATGTGATCAACAACATCGGCAGCAAAATGGCACGCGACGGCATCTGGCTTGCCTGGGAAGGGATGTGGTTCAGTTCGGCTGTACTGACGCTTTTGAGCGCCTTCCTCACCTATAAGGCCGTGAACGATTCCGTCATTTTAAATGCCGACACGTATGTCAATACCCTGAAGAACCTCCTCGGCAAACGGGATACACGGAAAGTCGCAAGGAAAGAGGTGATTCTGTACAGCCCCGATTACGAGCAGCAGCTTCGGCGTCTGGAGGCGCTTATCGACAGGACCCGCGCCTATTTGCTTCACACCGAACGCCGGCGAAACTACCTCGCCTACTGGAAGGAGGGAGGCAAGGACGAGGAGGCAGAACACATGGTGACGCTAATGGAACATATCGTGGAGGAACTCAGCAATTCGGACCAAAACCTGGTGTTGAACAAACTCATGGACTATCCCATCATCGGAAGCTGCAAACCCCCGATACGTTTTTCGGGCAAATACTCGGGCCGGATCCTCGCAGGGATATTCCCTTTGGGGCTTCCGGTTTATCTTTTTGCCGTCTGCCAACGGAAACTGCGGCGCCAAGACATTCTGACAACAGAAAAAGTAAGCGAAGAGCTGAAAGAAATAATCATCAACCTCATACACAAAAAAACAAAATAACCGATGCATACCGACGAATTTAAGTTAAACACCATAGAGGAGGCCATTGAGGATTTCCGCCGGGGCCGATTCCTGATTGTTGTCGACGACGAAGACCGCGAAAACGAAGGGGACTTCATCATCGCGGCAGAGAAGGTTACGCCGGAGAAAATCAATTTTATGATGACCCACGGACGCGGCCTGCTCTGTGCGCCCATCACCGAGGAGCGTTGCGAGGCTTTGGAACTGGAGATGCAGGTAAGGCGTAATACCTCCGTAATGGAAACGCCCTTTACCGTAACCGTGGACAAGCTGGGCGAGGGATGTACAACCGGCGTCTCCATGTACGACCGGGCGCAAACCATCCTGGCCTTGGCTTCACCGCATACGCAACCGGGCGATTTGGCGCGTCCCGGGCATGTAAGTCCGTTACGGGCGCGTTCCCGCGGGGTGCTTCGACGTTCCGGACACACAGAAGCGACCGTTGATCTGGCGCGTCTGGCAGGGCTTTATCCTGCGGGGGCGCTCATTGAAATCATCAACGAGGACGGAACCATGGCGCGGTTGCCCGACCTGATTCGGGTGAGTGAAAAATTCGGGATCAAAATCATCAGCATCCGCGACCTGATCGCCTACCGCCTGCAAAACGAATCCATTGTCACCCGGGGAGAGGAGGTCGACATGCCGACCTCTTATGGGCATTTCCGGCTGATCCCTTTCCGGCAGCAAAGCAACGGACTGGAGCATATGGCCCTCATCAAAGGGCCTTTGACCGAGGAGGAGCCCGTCCTGGTGCGCGTACATTCTTCGTGCGCCACCGGAGATATTTTCGGATCCCTGCGATGCGAATGTGGGGAACAGCTTCACAAGGCCATGCAACTCATTGAAGAGGAAGGAAAGGGCGTTATCGTCTACCTCAGCCAGGAAGGGCGCGGCATCGGCCTGATGGAAAAAATCAAAGCCTACAAACTCCAGGAAAACGGGCTGGATACGGTAGAGGCCAACCTCCACCTCGGACACAAGGCCGACGAACGCGATTACGGCGTAGGGGCGCAAATCCTGCGTCACCTCGGCGTGCATAAAATGCGTCTGCTCACCAACAATCCCGTCAAACGCGTCGGACTGGAGGCCTACGGACTCACCGTGGTGGAAAATCTCCCGATAGAGATTGCCCCCAATCCCTACAATACCTTTTATATGAAAACTAAGAAGGAGCGGATGGGCCACGTATTGCATAACATGAAATAAGGACATACAAACAAACAAACAAAAACAAAAGCCATGACACAGGTATCAGATCGGATTGCGGGCTTGTCGCCCTCGGAAACATTAGCGATGTCGCAGAAGAGCAACGAACTCAAAGCCCAAGGCATTGATGTAATCAACTTAAGCGTAGGCGAACCGGATTTTTTTACGCCCGGCCATATCAAGGCTGCGGCCCGAAAGGCAATCGAGCGCAACTATTCCTTTTACACTCCCGTGGCCGGGTATCCGGAGCTTCGAAAGGCCATTGCGGACAAATTAAAACGCGAAAACCGCCTGGACTATGCCACCGAGCAGATTGTCGTCTCCAACGGGGCCAAGCAATCCGTTTGCAACGCGCTCCTGAGTATTCTGAATCCCGGCGACGAGGTCATCCTGCCAGCTCCCTACTGGGTAAGTTACGTGGAGATGGTTCGGCTGGCCCAAGGCGTGAACGTCATCGTCCCCACAGGCATTGAAGAGGAGTTTAAGCTTACGCCAACCCGGCTTGAAGCGGCCATCACGCCAAGGACCAAGGCCTTGATTCTTTGTTCTCCTTCCAATCCCACGGGCAGCGTCTACACCCGGGAGGAGTTGGAGGGCTTGGCTGGGGTCCTTGAGCGCCATGGCCGCATCCTGATCCTTTCCGACGAGATCTACGAGCACATCCATTATGGGGAGGAGCACCAAAGCATCGCTCAATTTGCGAACATTCGCAACCGGGTCATCCTCATCAACGGCGTATCCAAGGCCTATGCCATGACCGGGTGGCGCATCGGCTTCATGGCCGCGCCCTTAGAAATAGCACAGGCTTGCTGCAAGCTGCAAGGGCAATACACCTCCGGGGCCGGGTCCATTGCCCAGCAAGCAGCCATCGCCGCATTTTCCGGCGACCAGGCCTGCGTAAGGGAAATGTGTGAAGCCTTCCGTCGCCGACGGGATTTGACCGTTGCCCTGTGCCGCGAAATCCCGAACCTACGCTTTACCGTACCCCAAGGAGCCTTTTACCTTTTCCCCGAAGTAGACCGATATTTCGGCAAACAAATCGGCGAACGCATCATCCGCGACGTAGCCGACCTGGCCCTCTACCTCTTGGAAGTCGCGCACGTAGCCACCGTTGGCGGAGCCGCATTCGGCGCTCCCGGTTGCCTCCGCCTCTCCTATGCCGCCTCCGAAGAAAATCTGACCGAGGCCATAACCCGCATCAAAAACGCTTTATTCGTGCTGAACGGTTAGTGGGTAGGGGTTCGTGGGGCCGACTTTTTTTTGCCTGTCTTTGCTCGCCTTAAAGGGTTCCGGCAAAGGCGGGCAACTTTTTTTTGTCTTTCCCGATCGGTTATTTTGGATGTGAAGTCCTTTCGGAGTGTGCCTCCGGAGGGACTTTTTTTTTATTTTCCCTCACCGACCCTTGGGACAGGAGAAAAAACTTTTTATTTCTCTTTTCAGACTCCTTGGGACGAAATTTATTCAAATAAATCTCCCGACAGAGACCCGGGGGAGGATTTTGCGCAAAAAAAAACACCTTGCGCCGGACTGAGCGTGGGAAATCCGGAAAAAGGCGCCGAAGAACGGGAGGAAAAGGCGACTTTTTCTCCTCCAATTAAAAAAACTACCTTTGCCCATGCGAAATCAACACAAAATAAATTTGAAGCGTATACCGTCATGAAGAAGATCCTGATAATAAACGGACCCAATCTCAACCTGCTCGGGAAACGAGAACCGGACCTCTATGGCAATCTTTCCTTTGAAGCATACCTGGAGATACTGCAAAGCCAATATCCTACATGCGAAATCTCTTACTTCCAAAGTAATACGGAAGGCGAACTGATCAATAAACTGCATGAAGCAGACCTTGAATACCAAGGCGTCGCACTCAATGCCGGCGCTTATACGCATACCTCGGTGGCGCTCTACGACGCAATCCTGGCCATCGAGACGCCCGTCATAGAAGTGCATATCTCCAACGTACACACGCGGGAAACCTTCCGGCAAGTATCCCGGATCGCCGCCGCCTGCATGGGCGTTATCCTCGGATTCGGACTCGATTCCTATCGCCTGGCCGTGGAAGCCTTCCTCAATCGGAGGACAGACCCATGCTGAAGCAAACAAAAATCGTAGCAACCATTTCCGACCAACGCTGCGAGGTGGAGTTTATCCGCTCACTCTACAAGGCGGGAATGAACGTGGTGCGTATCAACTCGGCACACATGGATGAGGAAGGATTCCATCGCGTAATCCGCAACACCCGTATGGTCTCCGACCGAATCGGTCTGCTAATGGATACCAAAGGACCCGAAATCCGCACAACAATCGCCGGGCAACCCCTGCCCTTTTGCACCGGAGAACGCGTACAGGTCAAAGGAGACCCGGAGGCGAAAACAACACAGGAATGTATCTGCGTCTCCTACCGAAACTTTACAAACGATATGCATGTGGGCGATGAAATGCTCATCGACGACGGAGACCTGAACCTCAAAGTGGTGGAAAAGCAAAACGAATGTCTCGTGTGCGAAGTGCAAAACGACGCCACCCTGGGCAGCCGCAAAAGCGTCAACGTGCCGGGCGTACGCATCAACCTGCCTTCGCTCACCGAAAAGGACCGAAAAAATATCCTCTATGCCATCCAACACCGGGTGGATTTTATCGCCCACTCCTTCGTGCGCAACAAACAGGACGTGACGGATATTCAACGCATCCTGGACGAATACCAAAGCCCGGTGAAAATCATTGCCAAAATCGAAAACCAGGAAGGCGTGGACAATATCGACGAAATCCTGGAAGCAGCCTACGGCATTATGATTGCGCGAGGCGATCTGGGAATCGAAGTACCGGCAGAAAAAATCCCCGGTATCCAACGTATCCTGATTCGCAAATGCGTGGAAATGAAAAAACCGGTGATCGTCGCAACCCAAATGCTGCACTCCATGATCAACAACCCGCGCCCCACACGCGCCGAAGTAACCGATATCGCCAATGCCATCTATTACCGTACCGATGCACTGATGCTCAGCGGAGAAACAGCCTACGGGAAATATCCCCTGGAAGCCGTGCAAACCATGACAAAAGTGATATACGAATCGGAAAAGACAAAGCTGACGGCCAACGATATTCGCGTGCCCTTCGTCGGAAACGACCTCGACGTAACTTCCTTCCTGGCCAAACAAGCCGTGAAATCCTCCCTCAAGCTACACGTAAAAGCCATTATCACCGACAGCCATACCGGAAGAACCGCACGCTACCTGGCCGCTTTCCGCGGATCCTCCACCGTTTATGCCATCTGCTACAAGGAAGAAGTCATGCGTATGCTCTCCCTTTCCTATGGCGTATGGGCCGTCTACCAACCCCGAAGCGACAGCCGGCGATCCTACCTCTGCAATGCGCTGAATGAATTGATCCACAGCGGACACATCACCCGCAACAACCGGGTGGCCTATCTGAGCGGAAGCTTCGGCGAAGGAGGAGGCACGTCTTTCCTCGAAATCAATACCGTGGGGAAAATGCTGGACGCGGCGGAATCCTACATCCTCCCAACCTTCCGGGAATGAGCCGCCTGGAGGAATACATCCTCGCACACATAGACGACGAGGGAGATTTGCTAAGGGAACTCACCCGCGATGCACACGTGAACCTGTTGCGCCCGCGCATGATGGCCGGACACCTGCAAGGAAGAATACTGAAGATGCTTTGCCGCCTCATCCAACCCCGGAGAATCCTGGAAATCGGCGCCTATACCGGCTACGCTACACTCTGCCTGGCCGAAGCAACCGAAGATGAAGCACGCATACATACCATCGAAATAGAAGAGGAAATGGAAGACTTCCTGATGAAATACATCGCCCGATCACCCCATAAGGAACGGATACGGGTTCACTTCGGAGACGCCATGGAACGGATCCCGCACCTCGACGAAACCTGGGACCTGGTGTTCATTGACGCCGACAAGCAACGTTATTCCGAATATTACGACCTGGTATTCCCGCGCCTCCGGCCCGGAGGCGTTATCCTTGCCGATAATACGCTCTGGGACGGAAAAGTGGCAAACGTCCCCCCGCCCGCCGACAAACAAACCCGCGGCATCCTGAAATTCAATGAGAAGATCAAAGAAGACCGACGGATTGAAAAAGTTATCTTACCTTTACGCGACGGGTTAACCGTTATCCGAAAAAACAATTAAAACAAGAAAAAAACATGGAAACCAAACGACTCAATAAAATTGAACGCCTCCTGCAAAAGGAACTGGGCGTGATCTTCCAACGGCAAACACAAGCCATGCCGGGTACGCTGATCTCCGTAAGCGCCGTGCGTGTAAGCGCCGACCTCAGCGTAGCCAAAGCTTATCTGAGTATCTTCCCCTCAGCCAAAGGAAAGGAATTGCTGGAAACCATTCATACGCATACCCGATCCATACGTTACGACCTGGGGCAACGCGTCCGGCTTCAGCTGCGCAAAATACCGGAACTCTCCTTCTTTATCGACGACTCGCTGGATTATCTCGAAAACATCGACGCCCTGCTCAACCTTCAACCACCCAAAAGGGAAGAGGCCGACTGACCCATGGGGTTCCCTTTCTATATCGCCCGACGCTACCTCTTTTCCGAGAAGTCACACCATGCCATCAATCTCATTTCACTCATATCGGTATGCGGCGTAGTGGTCGCCACGGCGGCGCTGGTATGCGCCCTGTCGGTCATGAACGGATTCCATACGGTGATATTCTCCATGTTCGGAAACTTGGACCCGGAACTGAAGATAACGCCCCGCACAGGCAAGGTGTTCCGTCCGGATTCGGCAACGATGCGCCAACTGAAGGAACATCCCTCGGTCTGCGTCCTGAGTGAAGTCCTGCAGGACAACGCCCTCACACGTTACCGGGAACGGCAGGTAATCGCCACAGTCAAAGGAGTGGACGCCCATTACCGGGAATCCACCTCCATAGACGGCGTCCTGATTGACGGGCAGTTTATCCTCAGGGACGAAGTAACCGGATATGCCACCCTGGGAATCGGTCTCGCAAGCGCCCTGGGAGTCAACGCCGGATTCACGGCGCCCCTGGAAATCTACGCCCCCAAACGCGACGAACAAGTGAACCTGATCAACCCCTCGGCCTCCTTCAATGTGGAATACTGCTACATCACCGGCGTGTTCCGAACAGACCAACAAGCCTACGACGAGGCGCTTATGCTCGTACCCATCGAACTTACACGCAGCCTCTTCAACTACGAAAACGAAGTCTCGGCCATCGAACTCCGCCTAAAAGATAAGGCCAACCCAACGGCCGTGAAAAAGCAAATCCGCAACCTCCTCGGCGAAAACTACCTGGTGAACGACCGCTACGAACAACAGGAAACATCCTACCGGATGATGCAGTCCGAGAAATGGATGATCTTCCTCATTCTTTGCTTCATCCTGGTCATTGCACTCTTCAACATGGTGGGAAGCCTGTCGATGCTGATGATCGAAAAACAGGACGACATACGCACCCTCCGCTCCCTGGGCGCCGACGACTTCCTCATACGACGCATCTTCCTCCTGGAAGGATGGATGATCTCCGCCTTCGGCGCCATCACGGGAGTGGCCCTCGGACTGATCCTTTGCATACTCCAGGAAGAACTTGGACTGATTAAAATGGGAGAGGCCGGTACGTTTGTCATTGATAATTATCCCGTAGAGGTTGCGCCGACCGATCTGCTTGTCATCCTTGCCGCGGTATTGAGCATCGGCTTCCTCTCCGCCTGGTACCCGGTATATTATTTGGGAGACCGATGGATAAGAAAACCATGAAGCCATACAGGGATTTCGGAAGCTTCCTTGGTGAAACCTTCCCGTTCAAAGTACAAAAAATATCCGTTCACGCAGGCTTGGGTTGCCCCAACCGCGACGGCACCAAAGGATGGGGAGGATGCACCTACTGCAACAATCAAACCTTTAGTCCCGCCTACTGCCACGGAAACCGAACCATAGGGGAACAACTCTCGGACGGCATCCGCTTCTTCGCCCGCAAATACCCGGCAATGAAATACCTTGCCTACTTCCAAGCCTATACCAATACCTACGCCGATACCCACAGCCTCATCCAAAAATACGAAGAAGCGCTCGCCTTCCCCAACGTGGCCGGACTGATCGTGGCAACACGCCCGGATTGTATGCCGGAGGATCTGCTCCACTACTTCGCCGAACTGGCCCAAAAGAAATTCCTGCTGATCGAATACGGCCTGGAAAGCACGCTGGACGACACACTGAACCGAATCAACCGAGGACATACACAGGCCGAATCGGAAGACGCCATACAACGCACAGCCGATAAAGGGATTCACACCGGCGCCCACCTCATACTCGGACTGCCGGGAGAAGGACACAGGGAAATACTCAAACATGCCGAAACCCTGGCCGAACTTCCGCTCACAACCCTTAAACTGCATCAGTTGCAACTGATTCGCCATACGCCCATGGCTACTGATTTTGCCGAA
Organism: Tannerellaceae bacterium; assembly: GCA_031278605.1. Taxonomy (GTDB): domain Bacteria; phylum Bacteroidota; class Bacteroidia; order Bacteroidales; family Tannerellaceae; genus DFXE01. Next base: position 4,411 of record JAITKB010000025.1, on the reverse strand, counting down.
CATCCCGAATGGTTCCAACACTACGCTTTAAACGAATACATCGACCTCGTGATCGACTTCCTGGAGAAACTAAACCCCCGTATCGTCGTGGAACGCTTCGTGTCGCAATCGCCCAGGGAATGGTTGATTGCACCGGAATGGGGCGAGAAAAATCACGTCGTCACCGCACAGGTCATCCGGCGAATGACCGAACGCAATACCCATCAGGGGAAACTCTTTAGAGCAAACAAAAACAAATCAAGCATCATAAAATAATAGAAGCAATAATTGAAACATCATGGAAAGAAAACAACTTTGGAAGGGATTAACCCCGCAACAAGTGGAAGAAAACAGGCAACAATACGGAGTAAACCTCCTTACTCCTCCCCCCAAAACACCCCTGTGGAAACTGTTCCTGGAGAAATTCGACGACCCGGTTATCCGGATTCTGCTCATCGCCTGGCTGCTCTCGCTCGTTATCGCCGCCGTGCATTGCTGGGGACCCGAAGCCAAAGGCTTCAATGCATTCCTGGAATCAATCGGGATCTTTTTCGCCATCCTGCTGGCCGGCGGCGTGGCTTTTATCTTTGAGGCCAGAGCCAAAAAGGCGTTCGATATACTGAATACCGTCAACGATGATACCTTAGTAAAGGTCGTACGGGACGGCTTTATCCAACAAATACCCAAACGCGACGTCGTAGTGGGAGACATCGTGGTGCTGGAAACAGGTGACGAAGTGCCGGCCGACGGTCGTTTACTCGAAGCCGTATCGCTGCAAATCAATGAATCAACCCTCACGGGCGAACCCGTCATCTCCAAAACAACCACCGAAAAAGACTTCGACCCCGAAGCCACCTATCCCTCCAACGTTGTGATGCGGGGAACAACCGTGGTAGACGGACACGGTGTGTTTGAAGCAGAAAAAGTGGGCGACGCCACCGGATACGGAAAAGTATACGAAGGATCACAGATAGAAAACAACATCGACACCCCCCTGCAAATACAACTCAAAGGATTGGCCAAGGTCATCAGTAAGGCCGGATATACGCTGGCCGGGCTTACGTTCCTTGTCCTCACAACCAAACTTTTGCTCACCCCCTCCCCGCTTCCGCTGATGGACCTGGTGGGCGAAATACTGAATATCTTCATGATTGCCGTTACCCTCATTGTCGTATCCGTTCCCGAGGGGCTTCCCATGAGCGTCACCCTTAGCCTGGCGCTCAGCATGAACCGGATGCTGAAAACCAACAACCTCGTCAGGAAAATGCATGCCTGCGAAACCATGGGCGCCACCACCGTCATCTGCACGGACAAAACCGGCACGCTCACGCAAAATCAAATGCAGGTATACGAAACAAATTTCTACAACCTAAACAACCAAACCTTGGACAACAACCCCCTGAGCCAACTCATCCAAGAGGGCATCGCCGTCAATTCTACCGCTTTCCTCGACCGTAGCGGCGGCAAGGTGAAAGCCCTGGGCAACCCCACCGAAGCCGCCCTCCTCCTCTGGCTGGACAAGCTGGGCATCGACTATCTCGCCCTCCGCGAACAGGCCAGGGTCGTGGAGCAACTCACCTTTTCCACCGAGCGGAAATACATGGCCACCCTTGTGGAGTCTCCCTTGTTGAAGAAAAAGGTCCTATACGTCAAAGGCGCTCCGGAAATTGTCCTCACGCACTGCCGCCAGGTAGCCGTAGAAGGAACCTGCCAACCAACGGAAACCTGCAAGTTGCAGATCGAGCAAGAATTGAACAACTACCAGCGGCAAGCCATGCGCACCCTTGGTTTCGCCTGCCGCATCCTCGCTGAAGGCGAAGAAGAGGAACTCTTGCGCAACGGACGCCTCACCCCCAATGCCAACCTCACCTTCCTGGGCATCGCCGCCATCTCCGACCCTGTGCGCACGGACGTACCCGACGCCGTTCAAAGCTGTCTGCAGGCAGGCATAGACGTGAAGATCGTAACCGGCGACACCCCCGGCACCGCCCGCGAAATAGCCCGCCGCATAGGTACCTGGAAAGCCGGCGACACGGACCTCAACCTCATCACCGGCCCCGCCTTTGAAGCGCTTTCGGACGAAGAAGCCCTGGAACGCATCCCCGGTCTGAAAATCATGTGCCGCGCCCGCCCCACCGACAAACAGCGCCTGGTCCATTTATTACAGCAACAAAATGCCGTAGTAGCCGTCACCGGCGACGGCACCAACGACGCACCGGCGCTCAACGCCGCACAGGTAGGCCTTTCCATGGGCGACGGGACCTCCGTAGCCAAGGAAGCCAGCGACATCACGATCCTCGACAATTCCTTTGCCGGCATTACCCGCGCCGTGATGTGGGGTCGCTCGCTTTACCGCAACATCCAGCGCTTCCTGCTTTTCCAACTCACCATCAACGTAGCCGCTTGCCTCATTGTCTTGGCAGGCTCCATCCTGGGAACCGATTCGCCGCTCACCATCACCCAGATGCTTTGGGTCAACCTCATCATGGACACCTTTGCCGCCGCCGCCTTAGCCTCGCTGCCTCCCAATCCCAAGGTGATGAACGACAAACCGCGCAGGAGCGGTCCGGGTGGGGACTTTATTATTTCGCGCCCCATGATGCGCCACATCTTCGCCACAGGCATCCTCTTTGTAGTTCTGCTCCTGGGGATTCTCCTTTATTTTACCCACACAGACGGTCAGCTCACGGCATACGAACTATCTTCATTTTTCACCATCTTCGTCCTGCTTCAATTCTGGAACATGTTCAACGCAAAAGCTTTTGCCGACACCCAGTCCGCCTTTGCCGATCTGGGCCACAGCAAGACCTTCCTTCAGATAGCCTTCCTCATTGTTCTTGGTCAGTACCTGATAGTCACTTTTGGCGGCGCGATGTTCAACGTCGTACCCCTCAGCCTGAAAGATTGGGTTCTGATTATTCTTTCCACCTCCCTAGTCCTCTGGGTGGGCGAAGCCATGCGCTGGCGCAAACGATACCGGAACAGGTAAACCTCCACGGCTCACGGGGTCGTTCACGAGTGAGGTGTAACAAAATAGAAAACGGCGAAGCTCACGCCTGGCCGTTTCTACATTTAACCGTTTTAAACAAAAAGAAAAAGTTAGTCAAGGTCTCTACAAAATAAATCAAATCTTATTGCTAAGACTTAGATAACTTGCATGGTCGCAAAGGTAACTATTATAATGTCTTCTTCCTAATAGTTTTTTCTTTTTTGAAATAAATCGGATTGAAGGATAATAAGATTGTTCGTTTTTTGCCTTATTACTATACAAAATTCTCAAATGAGAGGTCAAACGAGACGAAAGGAAGGCTACGGAGGGCAGGGTTTACTCCCGACCAATCTCTTTGAATGGTCGGGAGTAAATGATGGGGGGAGGGTGGTTTATAAATCGGTTATTCTCAGGTGGCTGTAATGACCCTCAAAGCGGATGAGGTTGTCGCCCCCTCCGTTTATCCAATAGGAATAGCTGGATTTGTTTTCTGAGGTCGATTCCGTGATCTTCAGCCCCGTAACATTTATGCTCCCGTATCTCATGCCTTGGGCTACTACACGGAAAGAGGCTTTGGAGGAGATGGAAAGTCGCAGGGTGCTGTAGCGGGTTTCTATCTGGGCGTTACCGAAGTCGGGGGCGAGCTTTTCTATCGTCATCGTGCTGTAATCCAAGTGGGCGATGAGGAGTTTTTCCTTTATGTCCCTGATCCGGACTTTACTGTATTTGGCTTCGAGCGAGAGGTGAGCTACATCCTCTATCCGTACGTTGTCATGCAGATTGCGGAGAATGAGCTTGTCGGCATTGTGAAGTTGGATATTGGAGTACTTGCTTTCTATCTCCGATGTCCGGAGGCTTTTCATGCGTATGCTTCCGCAGTACTCCACGTCCATTTGCAGATCGGAGGCGTTGCCGAATTGGATTTGCGAGTATGCTGCGTTGAGAATGAGAGGTTGGGTGAAGTTGCCGGCTTTGAAATCGCCGTATTTGATTTCCAGGTTGCATCGGCCTTCGTTTTCTTCGGGGAGGTTGATCCCGCCGTAACGTACGGAGAGATCGACTGTAAGTCGGGAAGGCATGGTGATGTAGTAATTGATTGTGAGCTTATGGCTTCCCCATCCGTTGTTTGTTGGGATGGTTGTGATTCCATGCACGGTATTTCCGCTCTTTTTCAGCTCAATTCGTATGTTGTCGACGATTTCTTGCGCCATGCGTTCGTTGCGAGCTTTGGATTCTATTTCGACACGTATGCTGACTTCATTCTTCGCCCAATGGGTTATCGCTATTTCGCCGTATCGGTTCTCCACACGGAGCCGGTCGTTCATCGTTACCGGAAACGATTGGGTTATTACTTTTTTCCTTTCGGCCTCACTGATGTTGTCGGCCAATCCTGCGAAGTTGCCCCACAGGAAACAGAGCAAGGCGAGCAGGAGATTTCTCTTG
>JAITKB010000012.1 GCA_031278605.1 Tannerellaceae bacterium | reverse complement strand
CGCGGCTTGCTCCATTGCTTCGGTGACAGGAATATTTTCTTCCAGTTCTTCCACGTATTTGATAGATACCGGCACACGCTTGCCCTCCCCGTCAAGTATCACAACCGTTTGGTCGGAGGTCTCCCGGTCTATGAATCCGTCTTCACCCAACTTAATATCCCCGTAAATAAGCTGTACAGGAGTATCGTATCCGGCAACAACAGCCGTAACAACAGCGTTCATCTTCGGATTTACGTAAGGCATAACAGCCTGCTCGGCCTCCTGCTTTTTTTGAGAGATTAACCCGTCCCATTCCATAGATAAACGATTCCGCGGCGCCATCCTTGATTCCCCGGTCAGGGTCTACCCCTGTGAATTTATCTGTGACTTTTTCAGACACCTGGGAAGCGATTTCTTCTACTCCTTCCTGAAAAGGGGCAAGCAGAATATCATATTTCTTTGCCTTATCGCTTATTTTCTAATAAGTGTATTTTTGACTTCTTTCTGAACGGCCTGACTTCCGCCAACTTTATAGGTACGTTTGAGCATTTCGACTATGGGAATATCCCCTAACATCTCCGATGCACCTTCTGCCACCTTTAATTTATTAAATCCCTTCACAGGGAGGAGTTTTATTTTATTGTTTCACAGGGTAAAGATTGGGACGACCGAAAGATTTTTGATTATTTTTGCTTTTGGGAAGAGAACCCTTACAAAGTATAAAACATTAAACATTAAAAGAAAAACGATGAGCATAAGAACGTATATTCAGTCAAACAAGGAGAGATTTTTGGAAGAATTGTTTTCGCTGATACGGATTCCGTCCGTCAGCGCCAAGCAAGAGCACAAAGGAGATATGCAGCTTTGCGCCGAACGATGGGTGGAGATATTACTCACTTCGGGTGCAGACAGGGCATGTGTGATGAAGTCGGAAGGCAATCCTGTGGTGTATGCCGAAAAAATCCTTTCACCCCAAGCCCCTACCGTGCTTGTTTACGGACATTACGACGTGATGCCTCCGGAACCTCTGGAACTCTGGACAAGCAAACCCTTTGAACCTGTTGTTCGCAACGGTCGCATCTGGGCGCGCGGAGCCGACGACGATAAAGGGCAAACCATGACGCAGGTGAAGGGATTTGAAACAGCGCTACGGCTTGGACTGCTGCACTGCAACGTGAAATTTATCATCGAAGGAGAAGAAGAAACAGGATCTCCGAACCTGGAAGACTTCTGCCGTAAACACCGAGACTTGCTGAAAGCCGATCTCATCTTGGTGTCGGACACAAGCATGGTAAGCCCCGACATCCCCTCGCTCACAACCGGTTTACGCGGACTGGCCTATTGGGAAATAGAACTGACAGGACCCAACCGCGACCTCCACTCCGGGCATTTCGGCGGTGCCGTAGCCAATCCCGCACTGATCCTCTGCCGGCTGCTGGCGAATATTGTAGACGCCAACGGACGCATCATCATCCCCGGTTTTTACGACGATGTGCAAGACCTCTCGTTGGCCGAACGCAACATGATAGCCCAAATACCCTTCGACGAAGCCGTATATAAAGCCGCCATCAACGTAGACGAACTCGCCGGCGAAGCGGGATACACTACGCTGGAACGTAACGGTTGCCGCCCGTCGTTCGACATCTGCGGCCTTTGGAGCGGGTATACGGGCGAAGGGGCCAAAACCGTTCTTCCCTCGAAGGCCTTCGCCAAGGTATCCTGCCGCCTGGTGCCTCATCAGCAGCATAAAAAGATAGAAAAGTTGCTGGCCGACTACCTCACACGATTAGCCCCTGCTTCCGTAAAACTGAAAGTAACCCCTCTGCACGGTGGCCAGGGTTATGTATGTCCGATAGATTTGCCGGCCTATAAAGCAGCGGAAAAAGCAATGGGCATAGCCTTTGGTATCCCCCCTCTGGCCGTACGACGTGGAGGAAGCATCCCCATCATTGCTACTTTTGAAGAAATATTCGGCATAAAAACCATCCTGATGGGCTTCGGCCTCGAACAAAACGCCATCCATTCCCCCAACGAAAGTTTTCCACTTGATTTCTTTTACAAAGGCATAGAAACCGTTGCCCGATTTTATAGAGAATATCCATGAAGCATCGCATTCTTATCAAACAGGTAGAATGGGAAGGACAGCCCGCGGATATTCTGATAGAAGAAACCCTCATTAAACAAATAGCCCCCGCCATACCCGTTGCAGCTGATACGGAGATAGACGGACGGGGAAAAGCCGTTATTCCCGGTTTGATAAACACCCATACCCATGCCGCCATGACGCTTTTGCGAGGCATAGGCGATGATATGCCGCTCATGCCCTGGCTGAAAGAAAAGATATGGCCGAACGAAGCCCTCCTCACCGACGAAGACGTGTACTGGGGCGCCAAATTGGCCTGCCTCGAAATGATAAAGAGTGGCACAACCGCCTTTCTGGATATGTATTACAAACTGCCCGCCACGGCCGAAGCCGTAAAGGAGATGGGCTTACGGGCCGTACTCTCGTGCGCCTGTTTCGACCGGTTCGATTCGGCCACGGCCGAGAGAAGCAAGCGGGAAGTAGGGATGCTTTTTGCCCGCCTCGATGCCTGCCATCCGCGCATCCGTTTCGCCTTGGGGCCTCATGCCGTTTATACGGTATCGGGCGCTTTGCTGCAATGGATAGACGCCTTTTCGAAAGAGCATGATGTGACCGTGCAGATGCATTTGTCGGAAACGGAAGAGGAGGTGGGCTATGCGGTGAAACGGTTTGGATTTACCCCTGTGCGTTACCTGCATAGGTTGGGAGTACTTTCGCCGAGGCTGAGCATTGCCCACGCCTTGTATGTAGACGACGAAGAAATAGCGATACTGGCCGATCATGGTGTACAGGTGGTTCACAATCCGGCCTCGAACATGAAGCTGGCATCGGGCGTAGCCTTCCGGTTTGTCGAAATGCGCAAGGCCGGCATAACGGTGGGTATCGGGACAGACGGTTGCTCGTCGTCGAACAACTTGGATATGATAGAAGCGATGAAATTAGCCTCGCTGCTGGGAAAAGCCTGGCGAAAAGACCCCGAAGCGCTCGCCGCCCCCCAAATGCTGGAGGCCGCTACCGAACAGGGCGCCGGTATATTGCAACTGAAAACCGGCCGTATAGCGGAGAATTACCCGGCCGATTTATCTTTGATAGACCTTCACATCCCGGCCTTTACGCCGAATCATAATTTCGTATCGAACCTGGTGTATGCCGCCAACGGCAGTTGTGTGGATACGGTTATCTGCAACGGCAAGATACTTATGCAAAACAAGAAAGTTCCCCAAGAGGAAGAAATCCTGAAACAGGTAAGAGAAAGAGCACGGAAATTTGTTTGAGAAAAAACTACCTTCGCATACATAATGTAATGTATAACGATCCAATGGAAACACGACTATATCAGGAAGCCGCCGAATATCTGGCCGGCCGCATCAAAGGAAATCCCCAAACAGCCCTCATACTTGGAAGCGGATTGGGTCGGCTGGCCGACCCAATGGAAGCGGCCGATGTAATACCTTACGAGACGATACCCCACTTTGTGCGTTCCACGGCAACCGGCCACAAAGGAAACCTGCTGTGCGGACGTTTGGGAGGCGCACAGATTCTGGCCATGCAGGGACGTTTTCATTATTACGAAGGATATACCATGCAGGAAGTAACCTTTCCCGTTCGGGTGATGAAGCTCATCGGGATAAGGAACCTTTTGGTATCCAATGCAGCCGGAGGGATAAACCACACGTTCAGGGTAGGCGACTTAATGATTATCTGCGACCATATCAACCAAATGCCCAATCCTCTGGTAGGCCTCAACAACGAGGCCTTCGGCGTTCGTTTTCCCGACATGACCCACGCGTATGACCGTACGTATATCCGTTGGATGGAAGACATTGCCGCCCGACGGGGCATACCTTTGAAAAAGGGAGTGTACGTAGCCCTTACCGGTCCATCCTATGAGACGCCGGCCGAGTATGCTTTTTACGGCAAGGTAGGGGGCGATGCGGTGGGGATGAGTACGGTGCCGGAAGTAATTGTAGCCCGTCATGCCGGGTTACGTGTGTTCGGCATGTCGGTCATTACGAACGAGGGTTACCACTTTGCCGACGACTTTGTAAACGATGCCGACGACGTAATCCGCGCCGCCAACGAGGCAGCCCGCAAGATGGCGGTATTATTTGGCGAGTTGATAAAACAAATCAACCTCAACGCCTCAACACCCATTCTTTGACCCCCTGGTGGAATCCGGCGATGAGGATCAGGCTTCCACGAATTCATGGCATTAATAACCCAAATAATATCTATAATGAACGATTCAAGAAGAAATTTTTTAAGGCAAAGCGCCGGGCTCGGAGCCGGGGCGCTTCTGATTCCGGAACTGGCCAAAGCCGTAGTGCGCGAACAAAAGACCGTAAAGGCTCCGGGCCTTCAACTGAAGAAAGACGCGG
>JAITKB010000099.1 GCA_031278605.1 Tannerellaceae bacterium | reverse complement strand
TGACTCGGCCTCCGCTCTGCGTCAACAGGTCGAATGGATGCAAAAAGCGCTTGCTTTCGAGACAGACCTTCAAACACGGGCGGCTATGACGGTTTACCTCCGCCGTCTCTATGCCGATTATGGAAAGACGGACGAGGCCATCGCTACCATGGAGACATACATACGCGAAGGTTCGGAAATATCAACCTACCTGCGCGACAGGAAAGACGATGCACGGATGTATGTCGCTTCCCAACGTGCCTTGCTTGGAGACAGGAGCACGCTGCCGGAGATGGACCGGCTGGTGAAGCAGAAACCGCAGAATTACAATTATGCCAAGGATTATGCCGACGCGCTGGCTGCCAACGGCGAATACGATCAAGCCATTTCGCTCGTCGCCAGGGCACAACGCATATTCCTCGCCAACCGAAACAGGAGGGCGGACTTCGACCTGCGGATGGCCGAGTATTACAAAGCTGCCGGCAAGGTAGATTCTGCCCTGATGTATTATCAATTTTGCAAAGATGCCGGGAAAGAGCTGACACCCACAGATTTGCAACGCATGCACCACCTTTCTCTGCTTTTGCATCCCGAAGCCTCCCGACATTGAAAGGCGACCCTTCTCAGATGCAATCCTCAGCCCCCAGCTGGGGGTTGCCTTCTTGTTCAGAGCGCATTCCAGGGAAAATTCGATTGATTTTTAGCTGGTTATACTTTTTTGATTGTAGGTTTGCTCCCGAATTGTTTACGGAGAGGCTCTCATTCTCTGCAAAAAGGAGCATATTTAATTTATTCTCTTCCTCTGCTCAAGGTCGCAAAATGCGTCCTTGAAAGTTTTTTTCATCCTATCTCCGATCAGTTGGAACATAAAATCATCGCCTTCAAATCGTTCAATATTGTGCCTTACGAATTCTTTCAGGCGTTTTATTTCTATCGTTGCTTTTGGGGTAAATTGCAGAATATAGAGGAACAAAGTATCACCAACTGATTTATCGGAAGTTGTCTTTACTTGTCCGTTCCTTAATTTTGGATTTAAAGTTTTCAGGCAGCTTCTCGGAGAAAGATGGAAAAAATCCTCTGGATACCTTTTGATCATTTCACTTACTAATACTATATTTGGGCACACTTTTAATACTCAATAATATGTCAGCAGAAATTAGAAATCTTGCACCAAAACATGTTTGGAATTATTTTTATGAGCTTACGCAAATCCCGCGCCCTACCGGACATATGGAAGCCGTAACCCTGTACGTCGCTGGCTTTGGAAAGAAACTCGGCCTGGAAACCTGGCGGGACGAAGTGGGAAATGTGCTTATTCGTAAACCGGCAACTCCGGGAAAGGAGACCTTTCCGACCGTCATACTTCAATCTCATTTGGATATGGTGCCCCAAAAAAGCCTTTCGGCAAGTCATAACTTCCTGACCGATCCGATCGACGCCTATATTGACGGAGACTGGGTGAAGGCGCATGATACGACACTAGGGGCCGACAATGGCATCGGGGCCGCCCTGGCAATGGCCGTCCTCGCAGATACGACGCTGAAACATGGACCTGTGGAAGCCCTGTTTACCGTAAATGAAGAGGTCGGTATGGATGGAGTTTTCGGACTCAAACCCGGCTTCTTGAAAGGACGGATACTGATTAATTGCGACTCGGAAGAAGAAGGGCAACTTTTTGCCGGATGCGCCGGCGGAGCAGACTTGAATATCTCCTTCCAATTTAAAGACGATATCCGTATCCCCAGCGGCGACGTAGCCGTCAAACTTAGTCTCACCGGACTGAAAGGCGGACACTCCGGTATCGATATTCATTTAGGACGGGCTAATGCGAATAAGCTGATGTTCCGTTTCCTCAAAGACGTCGTTACTACCTATGGCGTACGATTGGCCGCTATCGATGGAGGCTCCCTGCGCAATGCCATTCCACGCGAGGCGTTTGCCGTCATCACGCTCCCCGAAGATAATGCCGATATACTCTGGGAAACGGTGTCTGATTACCAGGAATTATACCGCACGGAATACGCCGGCGTTGAAGATAAGCTGGAATTTACGGCTGAAAAAACAGAATTGCCTGGCACGCTTATCCCCGAAGAAGTTCAGGATGATCTGATCAATGCCATAGAAGGTTGTCAGAATGGAGTCATCCGTATGCTGTATGATTTCCCTGGAACCGTGGAGTCGTCATCCAACCTGGCGGTGGTCTCTTCATCCCCGGGATTGATCGAGGTGAAGATACTAGTGCGTAGTTCATCCGAAAGCCGTAAGGCATCCATTACCTCTGCTTTGGAGAGCATCTTCTCGCTGGCTGGCGCCAAGGTGGAGTTCGGAGGCAGTTACAATGGTTGGAAACCCGATATTCATTCGGCTATCCTCCGGCTCATGAAGCAAGTTTATATGGATTTGTATGAAAAAGCACCTTCTGTTAAAGTAATACACGCCGGACTGGAGTGTGGCATCATTCAGGGGATATACCCGGATATGGATATGATTTCCATCGGGCCGGACTTGCAATATCCCCATTCTCCGGGAGAACAGGTATACATTCCCTCAGTCAGAAAAGTCTGGGATTTTCTCCGGGTGACGCTTGAACGCATCGGCGAAATCGTTTCATCAAGTGAAAAACAAGATTAACACGAATAAAATGTCAGCGAAACATGATAGCGTTCCCTGAGAAACACCTATATTTGCGGACAAATTGTTACTGATATATTACACAAGCGATGAAAAAAAATTTGATCTTGTCTGCACTTGAAGCAAAACATCCTGGAGAAAAAGAATATTTGCAAGCAGTGAAAGAAGTCCTTTTATCCATTGAGGATGTCTATAATCAACATCCCGAGTTTGAAAAGGCCAAAATTATCGAACGCTTAGTCGAGCCAGAACGAATCTTTACGTTTCGTATTCCTTGGGTGGACGACAAAGGGGAAGTTCAGATCAACCTGGGTTACCGGGTGCAATTCAACAATGCCATCGGGCCTTATAAAGGAGGCATCCGTTTCCATCCGTCGGTTAACTTGTCTATCCTGAAATTCCTGGGCTTTGAACAAACGTTTAAGAATGCGCTGACAACGCTTCCTATGGGTGGCGCCAAAGGCGGATCCGACTTCGCTCCACGCGGAAAAAGCGAAGCGGAAATCATGCGTTTCTGCC
>JAITKB010000075.1 GCA_031278605.1 Tannerellaceae bacterium | reverse complement strand
TAGTGCCGGGCGACGCTTCGCCCGATGGTTCGTCAAAAAAAAAAGTACCGGGCGAAGCGTCGCCCGATGGTTCGTCGAAAAAAAAACGACCGGGCGAAGCGTCGCCCGATGGTTCGCCGAAAAAAAAACGACCGGGCGACGCTTCGCCCTGGGGTTCGCCGAAAAAAAAAGTACCGGGCGAAGCGTCGTCCGATACTTTTCCGGCAAAAAAAGGTTCGGGCGACGCGTCGCCCGGTATTTTTTCCCGTTTGGGAGGTCAACGGGGAGGGAGGCAGAGGCCTGCGGGTGAATTTTCAAGTTTGTTGTGTAGCAGGAAATCCTTCGATTGACTGCTACACAAATATAGAGGAATTCAACTGGTTTTACCAAATAAAAATCAGGAGAATACGGAAAGGGAGAAAGTGTAACAATTATACGAAGGATTAATTGTTACACTTTGTGTGTGAACCTGACGGCGAGACTGCATTTTGGGGATGTATTCCGATATTCTTTATAAAGCTATGGTAAGTTTCAGTGAGATATATGTGCAGTACCACAAGCGTTCTGTCCGCTTTGTTCAGTCGTATGTTCGCGATGATATGGTGGCAGAAGATATTGTGGCCGAATCCATGATTAATCTTTGGAAGACAATGCAGAAAGAACCGGTAGGCCATCCCGGCGCCCTGCTCCTGGCAATACTGAAAAATGAAACGCTCAACTATCTGAAACATCAAAGCGTGAAGCAAACAGTCCTGGAGGTTATCTCGCAGAAATATTGGCGCGAATTGAATTACCGCATCTCTAACCTGGAGGCGTTCGACCCCAAAGAGGTGTTTTCGGCAGAGATTCTCCGGATTGTGGAAAAAACCTTGCAGGCATTGCCCGAACAAACCAGTCGCATATTCAGGATGAGCCGCTACGAACACCGGCCGGTCAAGGATATTGCCGGCCGGCTGTCGCTCAACCCCAAAAGCGTGGAGTACCATATTACACAATCCTTAAAAGCCCTGCGCATCGCCCTGGAGGAATACCTCCCGGTGTTTTAGGGATTTCTGAAGTTGCGTTGTCTTTTACATTGCAACGGCGCTTGAGTGGCTGGAAGGTAAGGACTGCGGATTCGAACGAACGGAATAGATCACACTAAAATAAGACGGCCTATGGAATAGGAAAAACAGGACAAAAAAACGGGCTATGCACAACGATAACCCGCTTCACAGTTAGATAATAGTATAAACGATTAATTTTAAACAATACAAAAGCATGAAAAGAAAACATGGAGGGGTGGATTATCCCCTGTCTGCATTGAATGGTATACATCTATTCAGAATTATGAAATTAGCCTTAATCTTTTTTTTGGCAGGGATCTCGTTTGCATTTGCCGTTCAGGTGGATTGGATACGTATCTCCGGCCGGGTGACGGATGCCGGCGGGGAGGCGATTGTCGGAGCGAATGTCATGCAGAAAGGCACGATCAACGGAACGGTGACGGATACGGACGGACGGTTCAGCCTGGAGGTTCCCGAAAATGCCTTGCTGGTGGTTTCCTACATCGGCTATTCGCCCAGGGAGATCAACCCCGCAAGGCAAACAGGGCCTTTGAACATCCTCTTGAATGAAGACGACACCCTCCTGGAGGAGGTGGTGGTGGTGGGATACGGGGTGCAGAAAAAGAGCGTAGTGACCGGGGCTATTTCCTCCATCCGGGCCGAAGACCTGCCCCATAGCGCCAATACCCGTCCGGAACAGGCTTTGCAGGGAAAAACCTCCGGCGTACAGATTATTTCCTCCTCCGGGTCGCCGGGGGCGAGCATGAAGATCCGCATCCGGGGATATAGCTCAAACGGGAATTCCGAACCCTTATACATTGTAGACGGCCTGCGTACGGAGGACATCAGTAGTTTGGATCCGGGGAATATTGCAACGATGGAGGTGCTGAAAGACGGAGCCTCGGCTGCCATCTACGGGGCCGAAGGAGGAAACGGGGTTGTGCTTATTACCACCAAAAACGGATCGGCCGGGAAAATGCAAGTGTCCTACGATTTCCAGTACACCCTCCAAAGCCTGGGCAAAACACCCCAGGTGATGAATGCCGGGCAATACATTGCCTACATGGACGAGTCCGGCGCCATACCGGGGATTGTATCCGACGGGGTGGATACGAACTGGATGAACGAAACCTTTGAGGCTTCCCCCATGCGGAAACACAACGTATCCTTCTCCGGGGGGAATGAAAAGACCACCTATCTGATGTCGTTCTCTTACCTTGATCAAGAAGGGATTGTCAAGGGGGACGACGACAACTACAAGCGCTATGCCGGCATGTTTAACGGCAGCCAACACCTCAAAACCTGGCTGAAAGTGGGCAGCAGCATCCAGGTGAGCCGTACCTTGCGGACCTCGATGAACGAGAACGACGAATCGCGCGGCGTGATCTCCAACGCCATATTGTTGGATCCCCTAACCCCCGTTGAATACCGGGAGGCATTACCCAGGCGGGTGCAAAACCTCTTGGACGAAGGGCAAAACCTGATGAAGTCCCCCGATGGGTATTACTACGGCATCTCCCAATACGTGAACGGGGAAACCATCAACCCGCTTGTGCAAAAGAGGCAGAACCAAACCACAACCACGCTTACTTCTTTCATGGGTACGGCCTATGTGGATATAACCCCCATGAAGGAGTTGACGTTTACCTCCAAGTTGGGGGTTAATTATTTTGCCCGCAACGCGCATAATTATAAGCCGGAGTATTATTATAGCGGCGAAATGCTGAATGCGTTTGCTTCCGTGAGCGAATCGGATGCGATGATGACCTACTGGCAGTGGGAAAATTACGCTTCGTTCACCCAAAGCGTCAACCGTCATAACTTCTCGCTGATGCTGGGCGCTGCCGTGTCAAGGCGGGAGAACAAAACCGTAACGGCATCCGGCTATCCCCTGATCAAGGACCGGGAATCGTACGCCGACCTGGACTATATTTCCACCCAGGCCAATTCAAACGTTGGAGGGACCCAGACGGTGGATACGAAACTCTCGTATTTCGCCCGGTTGAATTACGATTACCGGAACAAATACCTTTTCCAGGCGACGGTGCGGCGCGACGCGGCCGGTCTTTCCATCCTGCCGGAGAATAACCGTTGGGGTACGTTCCCGGCTTTGTCGGCGGGATGGGTGGTGAGTCACGAGGACTTTTTCCCCGACGACTTCTTTGTCTCGTCGGCGAAGATTCGTGCAAGTTGGGGTCAGAACGGGAGTTTGTCGAACCTGGGGGACTATAGCTATGCTTCCAATATCGAATCGTCGGGATATACCGTCAATTACCTTACCTGGAGCGGCATCAATGCCTCGCACCTCTATCCTTTGGCCGACGGGAGTTACGCCACGGCCTCCTTTCCTTCGGTACTGGGGAATCCCAAGTTGACATGGGAAACCAGCGAGCAGTTCGACCTGGGAGGGGATTTCCGTTTCCTGAAGGACCGTTTGGGGTTCACCGTTGATTACTACCGGAAGACAACAAAGGATTTAATAACGGTCAACACCCCTCCGTTGGAAGCAGGCAACAATGCCTCGCCCATCAACGGCGGGAACGTGGTCAACCGGGGATTTGATTTCGAGCTAAGCTGGCGTGATGCGGCCGGCGGTTTCCGCTACGGCGTTTCGGCCAACCTGTCCACCCTTCGGAACGAGGTCACTTACCTGGACCCCACCATCAGCCGGCTGAACGGCGCCGGGGTGGGCACCAATGCCTGGCCGGTAGCCACTGCCTTTGAAAAAGGTCTTCCGGTGTGGTATTTCCGCGGATACCCGACTCAGGGCGTAGACCCTGCCACCGGGGACATCCGTTTGATTGACACCAACGGGGACGGTACGGTAAACACCAACGATTTCCGGTATATCGGCAGCGCCATTCCCGAGCTCATCTACGGTGCAACGCTGAATTTGGAATACAAAGGGTTTGACTTCACCTTTTTCCTCTCCGGACAGAGCGGCAACGAGGTTTTGATGGGGATCCTTCGCACCGATCGCCCGGCCACGAACAAGCTTTCCCTGTTCTACACCGAGCGCTGGACGCCCACCCACACGGATGCTTCCCGTCCTTCGGCCACGGTAGATTCCAGGTACTGGAGCAGCGACCAGATGATCTTCGACGGCTCGTTCACGAAGATCAAGCAAGTCCAGGTGGGTTATACCCTTGCCCGCTCCCTCCTTGCCTCCTTTGGCGTTGGCTCCCTGCGCATGTATGCTTCGCTCGACGACTTCTTCACCTTCACGTCCTACCCCGGCATGGACCCCGAAGCCTCCAGCGCCAACAACAACAGCCTGGGCATCGACCGCGGGTTTTTCCCCATTTCCAAGAAAATCCTTTTCGGACTATCCCTCAATTTTTAATGACAATACATACCCCAATTTATGAACACAAAAATAATAACCCTTGGAAGCCTCCTTTGGGCGATTTTTCTCGCAACGGGCTGTTCCGATTTCCTGGACACAGAGCAAAGGGGCGTTACCTCTCAGGAGGCCTTTTACCGGACGGATCAGGAGGTAGAGGAGGCGCTTTACGCCGTATACAACAAAATGCAGGGCGACAACCTGAATACGTTTCAGTTCAAGAATCTGCTTTCGGACGACGCCACGGCGGGCGGAGGCGGGCGGGGCGATAACGCCCAGGGAGAAGAACTGGACGAATATCGTTTCGGCAGCAGCAATTCGATTCTCCGCTCCATGTTTACCAAATACTATCAGATGATTTATACGGCCAATCTTTTAATCGACCGGGTCAAGCCGGAGTCGGAGGTTCGGAAGATTGCCCTTGCCGAGGCGAAGGCTTTCCGGGCTTATGCTTACTTTGAACTTGTCACCCTCTGGGGACCTGCGCCCTTGGTGACCCGTCCGCTGAACCCGGACGAATACGCCCAACCCAACGGGAAGGTCGAAGATATTTGGGCCCAAATAGAACAGGACCTTCGGGAAGCCATTCCGGATCTCCCGCTCAAAAGCCGGCTTTCGGCGGCCAAGAAGGGGAATATCTCGAAAGGAACCGCCCAGGCCTGGCTTGGGAAGGCGTATTTGTATCAAAAGAAATACGACGAAGCGGCCGCCGAGTTGGAGGAGGTGATCCAAAGCGGGGAATACGACTTGAATCCGGATTTTTCCACCCTTACGCGCCGGAGTTCGGAGTTCGGCAGCGAATCCCTGTTTGAGATTTCCTACGCCGACGATTTGTCCACCATTACCGAAGGCACCAGCGTGGTAGCCTATTGCGGCCCCCGTACGCCCTGGTTCAAGGCCGGCTCCAGCGGCATTACGGAAACCGGATGGGGATGGACGGGATCGCGGATGGAACTCTACGACGCTTTTGTGGCCGCGGGGGAAGTAGTGAGGCGCAAGGGCACCCTTATGAGCGAGCAGGAATTGATGGAGGACTTCGGAGGTTCGTTCCGCATCGACGGGAATCTGCCTTACGGATCCGACGGGAGCATCCGCATCAAGCACGGCACGTTTGTGGACGAAACCCCGGGCGAGGCCTATCATACCATCAGCGGGATGAACTTCCGCATCACACGTTACGCCGACGTGCTGCTCATGGCGGCCGAGGCCCATAACCGGAAACCCTCGCCCGACGATGTCCGGGCGCTGGCGTACGTAAATCGGGTGAGGACCCGGGCGGAGATGCCCGCACGGACCTCCACCGGAGACCAACTCTTTGAAGACATCAAGCAGGAGCGCCGTTTTGAATTGGCCTTTGAATTTGTGCGCCACCAGGATCTCATCCGCTGGGGAGATGCCCAAAGGGTGTTGGCCGATAAGGGCAAAAAAATTCCGCGCGGCGACGGAACCTTCCTTGAATTTCCCGATGCGGGTTTTAAGGAAAGGCATTGGCTGTTGCCCTTTCCCGAAAACGAGATGAATGTCAATCCGAATCTGGTGCAAAATCCCGGATGGTAACACGATCTTCTACTTCGGGGACCGGCTCCACCCGAAATCCTCTATCTTTGCGTAAAATCTAATCTTTAATTGATATGAAAGTAAATAATCCTGTATTTGTTTTGTTGTTCACGGCGCTCCTGGCCACGGCCTGTTCGGAAGCGCCGACGCTAACGGCGTTTGTCTCCTCCACGCAGGAGGCCTACTGGAAAGTTCAACCCTTGCCCCCAAGTGCGAAAGCCGGGGAAATGGCGGATGTGGTGATCCGTTCCGGAGATACGCTGCAAACCATCGAAGGCTTCGGCGCCTGTTTCAATGAACTGGGGTGGACGTCGCTGAATATGCTTGAGGAGGAAACCCGCCGGGAAATCCTCCGGGAGTTGTTCGTCCCCGGCCTAGGGGCCAATTTCACCATCTGCCGGATGCCCATCGGCGCCAATGATTTCGCCCTCGACTGGTATTCCTACAATGAAACCGAAGGGGATTTCGCGATGAAGGATTTTTCCATCGACAACGACCGCAAAACCCTGATCCCCTTCATCCGGAGCGCCCTGGAGTATCGCCCCGACCTCCGCGTGTGGGCCTCGCCCTGGTCGCCCCCCTCGTGGATGAAACACAACAAACATTACTCCGCCCGCCAAGGAAAGGAAGGCACGGATATGTTTATCCTTGAGGAAGACTACCTGAAGGCCTACGCCCTTTACTTCACCCGCTTCATCGAAGCCTATCGCGCAGAAGGCATCCGGATTTTTGCCGTCATGCCCCAAAACGAGTTTAACTCGGCACAAATCTTCCCCAGTTGCTGCTGGACAGCCGCCGGGTTGGCCGATTTTGTGGGGAATTACCTGGGACCGGCCCTGACGGAGATCGACGTGGAAGTGATGTTCGGCACCATGGAACGCCCCAACGAACGCCTGGTGGACACCCTCCTTACCCATCCCGCCGCCGGGAAATACATCCGGGGCGTGGGTTTCCAATGGGCCGGGAAAGAAGCCATTGAAGGCATACATGCCCGCTATCCCCACCTGCGCCTCTACCAAACGGAGCAGGAGTGCGGCAACGGAGAAAACACCTGGGAAGGGGCCATGTACGCCTGGGAACTGATGAAGCATTACTTCTCAAAAGGCGCCTCGGCCTACCTCTACTGGAACATCTCGCTGGAAAAGGGGGGCGTCAGTCGCTGGGGCTGGGCGCAGAACTCGCTGGTGGTGGTGGACAGGGACCGGACGTTTGCCTATACGCCGGAATATTACGTGCTCAAACACCTGAGCCGTTACGTGCTGCCGGGCGCCCGGCGTTTGCAAACCCAAGGAGATTACGACGATCTCCTCGCCTTTGCAAATCCCGACGGAAGCATCGTGGTGGCCATCGGAAATCAAGAGGATAGCGAACGAAGCGTCTGCATCCAAGTGGACAACGCCTCCTTTACCCCCCTTTTGCCGGCTCATTCAATCCATACATTACTCATACAAAAGCCATGAAAACACCGATCCGCCTATTCCTTTTGCTGCTCCCCTTCCTCGCCCCGGCGGGTCGGGCGCAGCCTTCGCCCTTTCTGGAACACATCTACCAATACATCGAAGACACCCGCGTGTTTGAGAAAAACCAGCAGGAGGGACGCTCCTACTACATCCCGCCCGAACACCTCTCGCTGAACGGCCTCTGGCGCTTCTTCCTGGGGAATACGCCGGAGGAAATCCCGCGCAATTTCTTTGAAGAGAAATTCAACGACAAGGCCTGGTCCTCCCTCCCCGTCCCCTCCAACTGGGAGATGGAAGGCCATGGCGACAAACTCTTCCGCAACGTACATGCCCCCTTTCGGGCCAACCCCCCGCTGGTCCCCCGCGAATACAATCCCACGGGAGCCTACCGCAAAACCTTTACCTTGCCTCCCGCCTGGAAAGGGAAAGAGGTTTTCCTTCGCTTCGAGAAGGTCGCCTCGGCATCCTTCGTCTGGATAAACGGACAGGAGGTGGGCTACAACGAAGGGGCCCAGGAACCGGCCGAATACCGCATCACGCCGTATCTCAAGGCGGGGCGAAACACCCTGGCCGTATGCGTAACGAAATATTCCGACGGCTACTACCTGGAAGGACAGGATTATTGGCGCCTGGCGGGGATCTTCGACGATGTATGGCTCTATGCCGCGCCCTCGGTCCGCCTCTTCGACTGGCAGGTCCTCACCGATCTGGACGATACCTATACCCACGCGCAGCTAAAGCTCCGGGCAAAGGTGAAACGCTACGCCCCCGCATCGCAGCCGGGCTATCGCCTGGAAGTGCGGCTGCTCAACGCAAACCGCCGGGAACTCGACCGCTGGGAGAGCGAACCCTTCGCCCTGGAAGCGGAAGAAAAAGTGGTGGAGATCTCCCGCAGGGTAAACAATCCGCAGAAATGGACAGCCGAAACCCCCACGCTCTACCACCTGGCAATGCAACTGAAAACAACCGACAGCAACCGGGAAGTCGACCGGGCCGAAGTACGCATCGGATTCAAGGAAACGGAAATACGCCAGGGGGTGTTCCTCCTCAACGGGGAGCCTGTCAAGGTGAATGCGCAAAACTCCCATATGCAGCATCCGCGCCTGGGCCACCGCATGGACACGGAAACGATACGGAAGGATTTCGCCATCCTGAAGCAATTTAATTTCAATGCCGTGCGCACTTCGCATTATCCCCCGGTAAACCAGTACCTGGACCTGGCGGACGAATACGGCCTCTACGTTATCGACGAAGCCGGCGTAGAGGCACATGCCACGGAATTTATATCCAACCTCCCGGAGTTTACGCAAATGTACCGCGAACGGGTGCGGCGCATGGTGCTGCGCGACCGCAACCATCCCTCCATCCTCTTCTGGAGCGCAGGCAATGAGAGTGGGGAGGGGAGCAACATCGGCGAGGTCATCCGCGAGGGGCGCTCCCTGGATCCCGGACGTTACTGGATGTATGGGGGAAACGCCTTTGCGCATCCGGCAGAGGAGATCATCGGCCCCCGTTATCCTTTGCCGGTGGAGCTGGAGCTGGAGGTAGGACTTTCGCCGGAGCGAAACGGCAAACGCCCTTCCTTCATGGACGAATATTTATCGGTTGCCGGAAACGGCGGCGGAGGGATGGACGATTACTGGCGGGTGATCGACTCCTATCCGCATACGATGGGGGGAGCCATCTGGGATTTCGTAAGCCCCGGCCTGAGCGAACCCGTGCGTGCGCTCACGGATGCTTCGCCCCACCGTACGCCCGCCCACCTGATGGGCAACGCCCGCTTGGTGAAACAAAGAGACGGACAAGCGCTCGACCTGAACGGACACGACCAGTGGGTAGAGGTATACCGGGGAGAGAACGTGGAGATCAACGGCAAGGAACTCACCCTTGCCTGCGAGGTATTCCCCCGCTCGCTGGTAAGCAGTTGCGGATCCTTTATCACCAAGGGAAGCCATCAGTTCGGCTTGCAGCAAAAGGGGAAGGATTCGATCGAATTTTATATCTACACCGACCGGGCCTTCCGCATCGCCTCCCCCCTGCCGCCCGACTGGGAGGGTCGCTGGCATCAACTCCTGGCTACCTACAACGGCGAACAGCTCCGTATCTTCCTCGACGGTCGGCAAACGGCCGAGGGCCCGGCCTCGGGAAACATCCGCAACTTCCCCTTCCCGGTGAACATCGGTCGGAATGCCGAAATCCACGGACAGGAGACCAACGTATACATCTGCGATGCACAAATAGACAATGCCGGGATCTTTGCCGCAACGCTTCTCCCCGGGACCCTTGATCCGGACAAGGCGGCCCTCTGGCTCGACTTTGAAGGCGAACGACAAGAAGGGGAGTTCTTCAGCTACGGCATTGGCGCCCGTAGCTACGGGAGTATTTGGCCCGACCGACGGGTACAGCCCGAAATGTGGCAGATGAAGAAAACGGTCCAGCCGCTGTCGTTCCGCCTCCTCGACGCCGGGAGCGGGGATGTGGAGGTGCGCAACCGGAATTTTTTCACGCCGGCTTCCCATTACCGCTTTTCGTGGGCGCTGTATGCCGACGGCGAAGTCTTGCAGGGCGACACCCTGGCGCTTGACCTCCCGCCGCAGGGCAGGAAAATCATCCGGCTACCCTACGCCTTTGCCCCCGGTGATGCAAAGCCGGGAGTGAGGTATCGCATCCTCCTTACGGCTTCCCTGAAGCAGGATACGCCCTGGGCTTCCGCCGGGCACGAAGTGGCATGGGAGCAGATGGAACTTCCGTATTACCGGGAGGAAGAACCCCGGCAAAAACAAACCCCTCCGGCGCATTTGCTGGAAACGGATACGGCGTTTCGTGTGTCGGGGGAGAATTTTGAATATACCTTCGGGAAAGACGGCTTGCTGTACTCGATACGATACAGGGAAAAAGAAATGCTGAAGGAGCCTCTCCGCCTCAACGTATGGCGTGCCCCGCTGGCCAATGAATCGGATGAATGGAACTCCTGGAGCGCCCGCTCCGGCAATTGGCAAACAGGCTACGGACGCCAGGTCGCTACCGAGTTTTACTCCACAGGCATTGATTCGCTCAGGCGGATTCCCACCTCGGTGGAGGCGTTTGAAGTGAACGGGAAGGTACACCTCAGCGTGCGCAACATCTGCCTCACCGCAGATCGCAGCCCCACCCGGCAACGGGACCTGTACGTCGCAGGAAGGCAAAGCGGCAGCTTTGAAGAGCTTTATCATTACGTGATTGACGGCGGCGGAGAGCTGACGATCCGTCACAGGATTTTGCCGCAAGGCAGAATGCCTCTCTGGCTGCCGCGCATCGGCCTGACGCTGACTGTTGACAAAAGCCTCCGCCGGGTGGAATGGTACGGACGTGGTCCGCAGGAGAATTATCCCGACCGCAAAACAGGTTACAAGATGGGCGTCTACACCTCCGACGTGGCCGATATGTACGAACCTTACCTCATCCCACAAGATTACGGGCTGCGAACGGATAATTACCGGGTGAGCCTCCGGGACGAAAACGGCGTCGGTTTGCAGTTCAAGGTGAACGAGCCGTTCCATTTCAACCTCATCCCATATACTGCGGAAAACCTCACCAAGGCGCTTTACACCTTCCAACTGCAAGAACAGGACGGGCTGACATTCAACCTGGATTACGCCACTTCCGGCGCCGGCTGCACGGCCCGCTCCATCCTCAATGCCTACCGTGTGTATCCGCAAGCCTATGAGAGAACCCTAACCCTATCTTTTCTTGATTTATAGGGATTGCAGGTTTTCCCGGTTTATGGGGTTCTTCCCTTCGGGCGTGAACAAATGAGCAAGACGTGCGGCGTAAGTTTTCTCCACCTTACCCCGCACGACTTTCATGGTGCTGTTCACCATCCCGTTTTGCTCCGTCCAGGGTTCGGGCAGGAGGGCAAAGGTGACGGGTAGCCAGCGATCAGGGAAGAGTCCGGACAGGTCGCCGCCTTTGCGGAATCGGTCTATCTGACGGCTGATGATGCGAATGGCGGCTTCCTTGCCTTCTGTTGTGTCCGGAGGCAGGGCTTCGCGGGCGAGGAGTCGGGCAAGCGTTTCCCGGTTGGGCGTGAGCAGGGCCACGGTATAGGGGCTTTGGTTGTTGTACAATAACAACTGATGAATGGCGGAGGAGTGTTCCATCAACGCCTCTTCAATGCCTTCGGGACTGTATTTCTCTCCGTCGCTACTTATCAGCAAGCTTTTAAAGCGACCGAGCACAAAGAGCAAATCGCCTTTCACATAACCCATGTCGCCGGTATGCAGGTATCCTTTTTTGAGTGTTTCGGCTGTTGAGGCGGGGTTTTTCCAGTAGCCAGCCATCACATTCTCGCCGCGTATAACGATTTCGCCTTTTTCTCCTTCGGGCAGTTCGCGCCCTTCGGCGTCGCATATTTTCAACTCCAGGGGTTTCACCACTACGCCGCTGCTTCCGAAGCGATGACGCCGGGGGCCGTTGGTAGAAATCACCGGTGTAGCCTCGCTCAAGCCGTAGCCCTGATACATGGGCATACCGATGGCGTAGTAAAACCGCTGGAGATCCTTGTCCAGGAGCGCTCCCCCGCCGATAAAGAATCGCAACTCGCCGCCGAAATTGGCACGCACCCTGGCGAAGAGGATCCGGTCGAAAAGCATCACGAGGGGTTTGAGCAGGATCCGCAGGCCTCGTCCCCGGTCGCGGTCTCCTTCGCCGTTGTAGCGGTATCCCGTAGCGAGGGCGAGGTTGAATAGCCGAACGGCAGTTTTCCCTTTTGCCCGGATGCCTTGTTCGATATTCTTTTTAAAGTTCTTGGCCAAGGCCGGGACGCTTAATATCAGGTAGGGCTTCACCTCTTTGATGTTGACGGGGATATTTTTCAGGGTTTCCATTCCTGAGCGCCCGACCTGTACGGTGGCTACCGATGCTCCCTTGTACATAAATATATAGAAGCCCACAACGTGTGCAAAGCAATGGTCGAGGGGGAGGATGATGAGTGTGCGCCAACGGTGGTCGATGTCCACCAGGGAGAGCGCCTGTTCTATATTTGCCGTATAGTTACGGTGGGTGAGTATGACGCCTTTCGGGTCGGCGGTTGTGCCCGAGGTATAGGTAATGGTTGCGTAGTCGTCATTTTGGAGTGATTTTCCGATGGCGAGGAATTCTTCCAGGGGATGGGTTTGCAGGTATTGCCTGCCCAGGTCTTTTACTTTGCCGATGAAACATTCTTTTTCTCCCCATTGGGGTTGTTCGTCGAAAACGATTATTTTCTCCACCAGGGGTAGCTGATGGAGGATGGCTTGTATTTTTTTCAGCTGATGTCCGGAGGTCATGATATACTTCACGTCGGCGTGTTGGAGTCGGAACAGGAGGTCGTTTGCTTCTTCGAGTTTGATAGAGAGCGGCACGTTAACGGCTCCGGCGTAAAACATGGCCAGTTCGCCTACGATCCAGGCATTGCGTCCTTCGCTAAGGAGGGCTATAGAATCTCCTTTTTTCACGCCCATTGCCATGAGTCCTGCGCCGAGCACATAGACTTGTTCTTTCACCTGTGTATACGTGGTGGGTTGATACCTGTTGGTTGTTTTTTCCAGCAGGAAAGTGTTAGTGGGATACTGCCGGACGGCCCCTTCAAAAAGGTCGATTAATGTTTTCTTCATAAAGCAATGATTTCGTTTGTTTATTCCTTTTTATATCTGTGCACCAAAGATAAGGATTCTTCTACAAGTGTGCTGAGCCTTACGCGGTCGCCGTCGGAAGCCAAAGATATTTTACAGGAGACCTTCCTGCGTGTCTGGCAGATGCGCGAACATGTATCGGAGGCGCTTTCCGAAAAAAACCGTGTTGTATAACACATGAAAAAAAAATAATTCCGCCCCTTCGTGTTGTGGGAAGAAATCTTGGGAAGAAATCTATTTAAAAAAAATCTCGCCCCGGAGACTCCGGGACGAGATTTTTAAAGGTATAATTTGCCCTTCAATTATTCTTGAGCATTCGTTATCGTCAGTGTTTGGTATTTCCCCGGCTCGAAGTTTATCTCCGATAGTTGCCATACCATGCCGGATATCCCCTGTATATAGCCGCCGTCCAATGTCGCCTCTGTGGCCGGCTTGACAATGCAGCGGTAGCTATTCTCGGCAAACCACCAGGGCGTAAGCGTCGCATCGTTGCCGTTTATACGCAGTGTGGGGTTTTTGGATCCCTCAGGCAGATTTATTTCTATCAGCGCAAGGGCGTGGGCGAAGGCGACATGGAGCGTGCCGTCGCTTATCGTGCCCTCGGCGATCATTAAGTCGGACTTGGTATAGTTGGAATAATCGCTCTGGTCGGTTTGCGGAGTGAACGCCGCAAGGATTGCGTCTTTCGTCATCAGGTTGTTCATTGCCGCGCTGTAAGGGTAATGGACAAGGCAGCAGGTAATCGTTCCGTCTCCGCTGTAAGGGTAGACCTTGTTGTCTGCGCTTAGCGGCGCCCAAACTGCGCCGTGGTATCGGTAGGGGACGTTGTCATAGAGCATGACGTTGCCATTCTCTATGACGGTAATGCCGATTTGGTCGCCCTCGGCAAATGTGGTGGTGTAGTCCGTATCGGAGGCGCGGGTTTCGGGCTTGCCCGAAGCGAAGCCTGCGGCCGTTACGTGGATTTGCAGAGGCCTTGCCTGCAAGGTCTCGACCGCAACCTCGTCGCCACAGGAGGTCTGGGCCAGAAGGCATGCGATTGTCAGGATTGCCGTGTTTAATCGGCTTGCCTGATTGTGGATAAAATGATTCATCGTATTTACTTTTTTACTTCGCAGTCACGGTGCCGTTTGTACCCTCACCCCAGGCGGAAATCGTACCCTTTATCACGGCTTCGTTCTTTTGCAGGGTAACGTGGTAGGTGTACATATAGCCGCTTTCCCAGTTCGAGGAAGAATCGGGAATTTTGCTGGTAAAGGTTTCATTTGCCTTGTTGGTAAAGGCAAACGACATATTACTAAAATTCTCATTGGGCAATACGATGCCTTGGATGGTGGCCCCGCCCTCAAGCATAATAGCGTTTGTATCACCCGAGGGGGTTACCGAAGCGTCGGACAAATTCAATGTAGCCTGGGTTTTCTGCCCCAGAATATCTACCCTTATGCCTTGGTCGACCGAAGTGGTTACGCCCGCGCCGTTGGATAGATTGAACAACAGTTTTACTAATTTGTGCTTGAAGGTCAACGCCACCGGAATTTCGGAGTCTTCGCTGTACTCCTCTGTCGGCGCGGCATACATCAGGTCGATAGCCGACAGGTCGGTCTGATCGGCCAGGCTTACGGTCGTCTCGAAATTAGTCACCGAAGCATTGTAGGGGTAGTAGGCGATAAATTTCACATTGCCTGCTGTGGGGTAGTAAATCGTACCGTCCATACCGTCCACCGGCGTGAAAGTAGGCATAGACCCATCGCTATCGGCCATGTACCGGCGGTTGTTCACGCCTTCGCTGATATGGTCGCTATTCAGCGTGTAATTGCTTTTCAGCATATAAATGCCGATAGGGTCCATTGCCGCCCAGTTTGTTCCGGACACGCGGGTAGTTAGTTGGGCGGTATTGGCGGAGAATTTTACTTCCACGCGATTGGCCTTGGCGTTGGCGTTATTGCCCACTTCGTCGTCGTGGTTGTTGCACGATATGAACATTGCTGATGCTACAAGGGTAGCCATTGTCAAAAAGTTCATTCTTTTCATTTGGAAATTTGTTTTAGCTGTTTGTATTGAAAAACTGTTTATACACATGTTCTTAATCAGAAATACTTATAGTCAGGTTGAGAGTGCCATTGCCGTTCTTGAGTTGGTTTTGCCATGTTGCATCGTAGGAGTCTATGCTTCCGGCAGGAACTTGAACGGTAACAGGCTTGGCTCCTACTACTCCATATAAATTTATAAACGAATAATCCCCAAAAGTTGGAGGCGCAGTCCCCAAGACTATTCTCAAAGGCTGCGTTCCTGTGTCTACAAAATTATACCCCCCTGCGCTTTGCAGGCTCGGCAAGTATACCGTTTCCAGTTTTGTGCAACTTATAAAAACATAGTTCTCAATCTGGGTTACCTTCGGAAAATAGACGGCGGTCAGAGATGATTGTTCATGCTGTCCATTAAAGGCGTCAGTCTCAATAGTCGTCACTCCCTCCCCGCTTACCGTTTGGAGGTTGGTATAATGGGCTCCGTAATAGGAACTGGTACGGAGGGAACTTCCGCCTATCGTCGTAACCGAATTGGGGAGAAGTAAGTGCACGATTTTATTCTGGACGGATCTATTTAGTGTCACGTCATTTTGTTCCCATATTTCGATGCCGGTGAGATCGGATAAATCCAAGTCGGCATAGCAGTCTGCAAGTTCGCTTTCGAGGGCTTTTTTGAGGTCGTCATTCCATGCCACTGAAGGGAATGTTACCTGTTTAGGATCCACCACAGTTCCCTCTCCCTCGGCGTCGGCGAAAGCATCTTGTATATGGAACGTTCCTATAATATCATTGTACGAGTTGCCGCTTTCCCATGTCGCGCCGGTAGTGGTAATCCCTGTTTTGCTAACAGTTATTTCGTAGCTGTACAGCTCGCCGCTCCGGAAGTCGATGGCCGAAATATCCCAAAAGTAGTCGACGCCGGAAACGGTGAATACCACCTTTCCGCTTGGGTATTGCGCGGGGATAAGGATCAGTTCGCGCAGGACGTCGTCGTTCGCATTGGTGTTGCGCGCGAGGATATGCTGCCCGCTGTTCGCGTCGGAAATCGAACCCTCGGACAGGTTGAAATTCGCCGTTGTGCTTACATTCCGTATCGTTACGGCAGTCAGCCCCGTCAGATCGTCAAAGCCCTCGCCCGCCAGGATTTTCATTTTCAGCCTTGCCGACGCGTGATAGAAGGTCAACCCTACCGTAGCGGAGGTCTTGTTGTAACCGGTGGCCTTGTCGCTGTACAGCAGGTCGATGGCGGAAGGATTGCTCTGGTCGCTTACGTCCATTGCGTACTTGTCCGGCGTTTGCCCGTTTTTCCACGGGTAGTAAGCGAGGAAGTCCACGTAGTCTCCGCTCGGCGGATAATAAAGCGTGTTGGCTGCGCCGTCGGGTGCAAGCGTGCCGGTTGTGGCGTTGCTCACGGTGTATTTCATGTTGTTGGCGGTTGCGGCGCCGGTCATGAAGAGGCCTACGGGATCGTTTTCCGACCACTGCGTTTCGCCGGTTGTGCCGTTGATCGTTGTGCGGGTCTGTACGGCGGCGAGGTTTCCGGCAGAGAACTGCACCGCCAAGGCTGCGTTGCGGGATTCGTTCTGCTCCATCTCGTCCGACGAGCAGGCGGCAGCAAGGGTTGCTGCCGCAAGAAGCATAAAAAGGTTCACTCTTTTCATTTGGAGATTTGTTTTAGCTGTTGAAAAAAATTGTTTATACACATGTTTCTGATTAGGAAATGTATACAAAAATACTATTTATTTTGGCGAATAACGCCTGCAGCTACAATCGGAAATTACACGATTTACAGTCCGAGGCGTTCGCGCAGCAGCTTGTATCCGGAGTTGCTTGCTCGAAGGCTCGTGCCGTTCTTTAGCTTTACGCAGTAGCTCTCCTTGCCGAAAAGCTCTACACGCAGGATGTGGTGGGAATTTACAATAGTAGAACGGTGGATGCGTACAAAAATGGAGGGAGGAAGGTGTGTGTCGAAATATTTCATGGTTTGCTCCTTCACATACTGCCGGGTGGCGGTGAACAAGGTGACGTAATCGCCGCTGGCCTGGATATAGAGCAATTCGTCGAGCGGAACAAGGTGGATACGCAGGCCGTCTTTTACGGAAATACGCCCGTCCTCACGGGACAAGGCAGGCAAAGGAGGAAGAGTCTTTGCCGGCAAAGACTCTTCCTTTTCCTTCTCACGGTATTCGCCCTTTATCAGCCGGATACGGTAACTCTGCATCCAAAGCATCCAGCATGAGAGGCCGAACAGCAAACGCAGGGGAATCATCCACCCAAACCGATCGGCGCTCTCTAATTCCGCCAGCGAAACAATCGTATAGGAAATACCCAGACAAATGCCCTGCACCAAAAGCGTCAGGACGATTTGCGCCTGCCACACCCGTATGTAGGCAAAAAAGAACCAGCTCAACATACCGCACACGGCCAGCAAACCCATAAAACTGCCGGCATCCACCAGGGCAACCAGGGGGCCAAAGCCGGCATACAGCATCAGCAAGCTCCCCAGGAGGGCGATGGACGAAAAGACAAGCACAAGGCTTACCGCCATGCGGGAACGCGAACAGATGAACGGGTGAGGAAGCATACGAGGATCAGTTCTTTATCTCCAGGGCGCCGAAGGAGACATTGCCACGGATGATGAGTTTATGTGCCGTATCAATGGCCTGGGTCGTGTAGCGTTTGTCTTCACACGAGCCGATGGCGTTGGCCACTTCGGAGACCACGCACCAGTGCGGAGGAAGAAGCACCTCAATGGAGCCGAACGAACAGTTTACGTGAATATGCGTTTCGGGATCTTCCAGGCGGGTGCGCCTCAGGTCTAAGGTAATGGAGCCAAAAGAAGCATCCAGGTTTGCGCCGCGGAAGACGGGGTCCAGGACGATGTGGCGGTTGTTGCCGAAGCTAATACTCGCATTAACAAAGCCGTCGGTGCTTTCTTCCGCGCTTCGGGCCTCGCCTTCCCCAGGGAAACGCCCTCGCCCGTGACGGTGAAAAGAAGGGGTGTTCCGGCGGAAAAACAGGACCAGCCCACCCAGAATCAGGAACATCGGCCAGAAGCTGCACAGCCAGAGGGTATCCCCGCCCGCAATGCGCGGAAGGAGGAAATAGAATCCAATGCAGAAAAACAAGACGGACAGCAGATAGTTGCGCTTGATGAAGGCGGAAATGCCAAAGATAATCATCAGCATCTGCCAGGAAATGAGGATGCGGAAAAGGTAATAACTCATAAGCCCCAGGTTGTGGCAGAGGATTACAACGCCCGCCGCAACGAGCGTCAATGCGAGAACAAGCCTGTCGACCCGTTTATTACGGTAAAAGGTTCCCTGTTTAGTTGTTTCCATTGTTCGTATCAATTTGATTGTTTATAATTTAAACACAAAAGTACCCCTCGCCTCAAAGATAACAAATAAAAAACGTTTGCTCACGGTTTATTCCCGCCCAATACCCGCTTTTCCCCGACAAGTATTGTCCGTGCCATTTCACCCCACAGGCCTCGAAACTGCGTTTCAGTCCGGCTGAAGCCGGAGTGCACAGGAAGTTTTGCCGGAGTGCACAGAAAATTTTGCCGGAGTGCACAGAAAATTTTGCCGGAGTGCACAGAAAATTTTGCCGGAGTGCACAGGAAATTTTGCCGGAGTGCACTCCAGTTTCGAGGCCTTTTTGGCCTAGCGAATGTTTTTGTTTCGACCTCCGGCAGATGGCTTACGATAAACGGTTAGCGCTAAACGATTAGTGGTTAGTAATTAGCTCACTGCTAACCGCTAACCACTAAAGAAAACCAACCGCTAAAATAGCTAATCACTGAGTTTTGCGCTGATGTATTCGCGGTTGAGGCGGGCGATGTTGGAGATGGAGATTTCCTTTGGACATTCTGCTTCGCAGGCGCGGGTGTTGGTGCAGTTGCCAAAGCCCAATTCGTCCATTTTGGCAATCATGGCCTTGGCACGTCGTGCGGCTTCTATCTTTCCCTGGGGAAGAAGCGCCAACTGACTCACCTTGGCCGATACAAAAAGCATGGCTGAGCCGTTCTTGCAAGCCGCCGCACAAGCTCCGCAGCCAATACAGGCCGCCGCGTCCATGGCCAGGTCGGCGTCCTTCTTGGAGATGGGGATGGCGTTGGCGTCGGGCACACCGCCGGTATTGATCGACACAAACCCTCCGGCCTGAATGATCTTGTCGTAGGCATAACGATCGACCATCAGGTCGCGGATAACCGGGAACCCCGCCGAACGCCAAGGCTCAACCGTAATCGTCGCCCCGTCTTCAAACTTACGCATGTGGAGCTGGCAGGTCGTCACGGCCGAATCCGGTCCGTGAGGGTGTCCGTTGATGTAAAGCGAGCACATGCCGCAGATGCCTTCGCGGCAGTCGTGGTCGAAAGCCACCGGTTCTTTTCCTTGATTGACGAGTTGTTCGTTCAGCACGTCGAGCATTTCCAGGAAAGAACTTCCCTGGGAGACGTTGTTCAATTTGTAGGTTTCAAAAGCGCCTTTTTCCTTCGGCCCCCTCTGGCGCCATACTTTCAGTGTGATATTTATATTCTGATCCATTGCGTTTAATTCTTATAGTTTCTTTGTTGGCGGACTACAAATTCGTAATCCAGCGGTTCTTTCAGCATAAGGGGGTCTTTGCCTTCGCCCCGGTATTCCCAGCAGGAGACGTAGGAAAGGGTATCGTCCTGTCTGAGGGCTTCGCCTTCCGGCGTTTGGTATTCTTCGCGGAAGTGTCCGCCGCAGGATTCGGCCCGGTCGAGCGAGTCGTGCGCCATGAGTTCGCCTATTTCAATGAAGTCGGCCAGGCGGAGGGCTTTCTCCAGTTCGATATTCAAATCGTCGGCCCTGCCGGGGATGCGGAGGTTGCTCCAAAACTCTTTTTTAAGCGCCTTCAACAATTGGATGGCTTCTTTCAGTCCGGCGGCATTGCGCCCCATGCCGATGTGTTCCCACATAATATGCCCCAACTCCTTGTGCAGGCTGTCCACGGAACGTTGCCCGCGGATGTTCATCAGGCGGTGGATGCGCTCCTGTATCTCCTTTTCCGCCTCGGCAAACTCCGGCAGGTTGGTGCTGAAACGCGGCACCTGAATCTGGTCGGCCAGGTAGTTCTGAATCGTATAGGGCAGGACAAAGTATCCGTCGGCCAGTCCCTGCATCAGGGCGGAGGCCCCCAGGCGGTTGGCGCCGTGGTCGGAGAAGTTGGCTTCGCCAATAGCAAAAAGGCCGGGCACGGAAGTCATCAGTTCGTAGTCTACCCACAGGCCGCCCATGGCATAATGGAGCGCAGGGAAGATCATCATGGGGGTTTCGTAGGGATTGTCGTCCACAATCTTTTCGTACATCTGAAAGAGGTTGCCGTAGCGTTGTTCCACCACGGTTTTGCCCAGGCGGTGGATGGCGTCGGCAAAGTCGAGGTAAACGGCCAAACCCGTGCTGCCTACGCCATATCCCGCATCGCAGCGTTCCTTGGCGGCACGCGAGGCTACGTCGCGAGGCACCAGGTTGCCAAAGGCCGGATAGCGGCGTTCAAGGTAGTAATCCCGGTCTTCTTCCTTGATTTGCGTCGGTTTGAGCTTGCCGGCGCGGATGGCTTCGGCGTCTTCTTTCTTTTTGGGCACCCAGATGCGCCCGTCGTTGCGGAGGGATTCGGACATGAGCGTGAGCTTCGACTGAAATTCCCCGTGTACGGGAATACACGTGGGGTGAATTTGCACGTAACAGGGGTTGGCAAAGTAAGCCCCCTTCTTGTAGCACTGCCAGGCGGCCGAGCCGTTCGAGGCCATGGCATTGGTGGAAAGGAAAAACGTATTCACATACCCGCCCGTGGCAACGACCACGGCATGGGCGGCAAAGCGTTCCAGCCTCCCGGTTGTCAGGTTGCGGGCGATGATGCCCCGCGCACGTCCGTCGATCTTCACCACATCGACCATCTCGTGGCGTTTATACAACTTCACCTTACCCAAGCCTATCTGCCGACTCAGCGCCGAATAAGCGCCCAGCAGGAGTTGCTGCCCCGTTTGTCCGCGGGCATAGAAGGTACGTGACACCTGTGCGCCGCCGAACGAGCGGTTGTCCAGCAGTCCGCCGTATTCGCGGGCAAAGGGGACGCCCTGCGCCACGCATTGGTCGATGATGGAATTCGATACTTCGGCCAGCCGGTAAACATTGGCTTCGCGGGCACGGTAATCGCCTCCCTTGATGGTATCGTAGAAGAGGCGGTATATGGAATCGCCGTCGTTCTGGTAATTCTTGGCGGCGTTGATCCCCCCCTGCGCCGCAATGGAGTGCGCACGCCGTGGCGAATCCTGGATGCAGAAGTTCAAGACGTTGAAACCCATTTCGGCCAGCGATGCGGCGGCCGAGGCTCCGGCCAGTCCCGTGCCTACCACGATGATGTCCAAGCGGCGTTTGTTGGCGGGATTCACCAGTTTCTGATGGTCTTTATAATTTTTCCACTTCTCGGCCAGTGGGCCTCCGGGAATTTTTGAATTAATCTGTGTCATTTCTTTTAATGATTTAACGTGAAGGATAAATAAACTGTCACAGGATGCTTTTGATGTAAAAGAATACCGTTACAAAGGCGAAGGCCAGGCAAAGGAGGGTGGCCAAGATGTTCGAAATCGTCTGCCAGCGTTTCAGCCAGATACCGTTGCTCCAGCCGATGGTCTGGATAGCGCTCCAGAAGCCGTGCGTGAGGTGAAACCACAAAGCCGCATACCACACCAGGTACAGCGCAACAATCCAGACGTTGGCGAAGTAGTAACGGATAAACGCGGCTCCGTCTTGCGGGGAAACGATGGCTCCACCCAAGGCCACCTCATGATGCCCCATGAGTTCGGCAAACATCATCTTATACCAGAAGTGCGTCAGGTGCAACACCAGCAAGCCAACCACGATAAGCCCCAGCACAAACATGTTCTGCGACGCCCATTCTACGTTTTTCGGGCGTACGTTCACGGCGTAGCGATCGCCCCCCCGCGCCTTGCGGTTTTGCAGCGTCAGCCAGATGGAACAGGCGATATGGATTAGGAATCCGGCGGCCAGCACCAGGGTCCCAGCTACGGCATACCAGTTTGCTCCCAGAAAGCTGCAGATAAGATTGTAGGCCTCTTCCGAAATCACCGCCACCACATTCATCGAAGCGTGGAACAGTAAAAATAAAATAAGGAAGATGCCCGACAAACTCATTATCAGTTTCCTCCCGATAGAAGAATTAAGTAACCACATAAGATCAAAAGTTTAAGTTTTACTTACGAAAATATTGTTTAATCTATTTTAAACCTCACAAAGGTAGATGAAATCATTCTATCCTACAAACCGCCCGATGGAGCCTAACGCGGGTTTGAGGGTTTGGAGGTTTCCTGAAAATGATATACGGAGATATAACCCTTTATTGCGTCGGGTATATCTCCGTATATCATTTATGAAGACCGGCCGGAAGCCTTTATTTCACAACAAATACGATATTGAAGTAGGTTGCCGGGGTGGTTACAATCGAGTTTACGGTATATGTCAACAGCCCGTTGGCGTCGATAGGAGTATTGCCAAGGGTGATAACGCTTGAATCGTAATACGTAATCACATAGTCCAGTTCCGTTGCGGCATACAGCCTGTCGCTTTCGGGAGACGGCACATACGCTAAACTGCTATTGCTGCTTTTCCATAGCGTGTTGCCGTCTTTCTTAAACTGTTTTACGTACTCGGTATACAGGTTAAACGTTTTTGCCCCCGTAGTTGTGATGGGTATATTGCAGGACGGCATATAGAACCACTTGACTCCTCCTCCCGCCACGTTCCATTTCGTACCGTCCCATACATAAACGCCCGGTTTGAAGGGGGAGGTAGTCGATATGTTGTAAACCATCAGACCGGTACGATCTTTTTTCTCGGCACTACTGGCCGAAGGCAAGAAAGGAGCCAGGCTACTTATATCGGTCAATGTTACCCGGGGAAGTCCCAAACCTCCGCCATTGACGTCGGTCGTCGCATCCCCGGATCCGGCCGTTCCAGCCTTCGATTTAATATCTAATAAAACGCCCGATAGCGGCGCGATGTCCGACCCTACGGTTACTTGTCCTTTCGCATTGAAGCAAAAAACACTCGTGGTGATTACGATAAGTAAAAAAGCAGATTTCAATGTTTTCATAACGTGTTTGTTTTTTTATTTTTAGTTGGATGTGTATTTCATCATCTTTTTTTCGTTAAAGGGGATGTGTCTGCGGAAAAGCTTATATAACAAACTCACCATTCGAAATTGATGCCAGAACTTTACATGAAGAGTTGTATCGTATATTTTGCTGATTCACGCCAATCAAACATCTTGCCGCAAATGTAAAGAAAGCAATTGAAAACAAAAACAAAATGACAAAAAAAAATCCATCGGATTTATCCCGAACACCCCAAAGCGTCTTTGGGGTTTGTATTACTAAGATATAATCTTTATTTTTGCGCCATCGCCGGCCCGGTAGCTTAGTGAATAGAGCGTCAGATTCCGGTTCTGAAGGTCGTGGGTTTGACTCCCACCCGGGTCACTTCAAGATTTGCGAAAGATTTGCGAAAGATTATCACACCAAATGATTCCTGTTAAATATATTTTTTTTCACTTGCCGGTAGCGGTGGTTTTCTATTGTTGCCTTTTTTCCTGTTGGGGAGGAAAAGTAAAAGATGTAACCCTGGGCGGACTGCTTGATGAGATGATTTCGGTGGAAGAGGGTGCGCGTTATCCGGTTATTCCCTACCGGGCATTGTCTGTGTCCGGAGAGATGCAGGAGGTGCTGTTTGATCAGCAAGGACCGGGCGTTGTTACACGTATCTTCCTGGTAACGGAAGACAAAGAGGCCGTAATCCGGTTTTATCTCGACAAAGCTTCCGAGCCGGAAATTACGTTGTCTGCCGGCAATCTTTCCCTGCCGGATCTCCTTGAAGAGGACGGCGGACTGCTTTACCGTCAACCCGGCGCGGAAGCGGAAGGAAGCGCCCTCTACCTGCCGATCCCCTATGATAAACATTGCCGGATTACACTCGGAAATACCGCCGGCAACCCGCTCCAAGGATACTACCGGATTGACTATCGCCAATATCCGGAAGATACCCCCATGGAGACGTTCTCGCTCAAAATGTCGATGCGCCTGAAGAAAAAAATAGCGGACGTAAACGACTGGCTGCTGCATCCCCAACCGGCACGGCCAACGCATGAGGCGATCCGGGGTGAAGTCTTCCTGGAGGCCGGGGCGCCCGTGGTTGTGAAATTGCCCAAAGGAGAACATGCCGTTTATGAATTGCAGTTGCAGGTAATGCCCCAGGAGGAAGATTATGCGCAAACCATGCGGAACCTGGTCCTGCAGGGTATCTTCGACGGAAAACAAACCATGCGGGTGCCGGTGGCCGATTTCTCCGGCGGAGGCATGAGGGCCGAGGCCGTGAAAAGCCCATACATAGAGGCCGACGGCAAGGGTTTCGTTTGCAGCCGCTGGCTGATGCCTTACATGGAAAAAGCCTCGCTGGCTTTTATTAACGAAGGCCGGAAGAGCCTCCGTTTGCGTTATGCCATCCATGTGTATCCCCTGCCGTGGGACGAAAGGATGTTGTATTTCCACGCCTCATGGAAAGAGGAAACCGAAATACTGATCCGCTCCTCGGAAGATCAGGTCTGGAACTTTGCCTCCATCCGCGGAGGGAGGGGGGTGTACAAAGGGGATGTGTTCAGCCTCTTCAACCGCACGCCGGGATGGAAGGGGCAAGGGGGCGATCGCCTCCGCAGCGATAAGGATTCCACCGCTTCGCAGGCCGGGAGCAATCTATGGCATTACTATACCCGTGCCGATAAGGACTATGCCTATGGCTATCATACGTTTTTCAGAACCCGTCTCGTCGACGGGATTCCTTTTGCCGATCGTTTTTCTTTTGATGTGGAATGGAGGGGAAGAAGGAGCGGGATGCTGGACTGTGCTACAACGGTTTTCTGGTATGGCGATAGAAAAGCCCGGCCGGAAGAAACCTCCCGGCCGGAAGTGACGACAAGGCGATTACCCCTGCCGATGGTCTCGGAATCCGACAAAGAGCCGGGGAACTAAACCGCCAATCCTTCTGCTTTTAATTGTTCGATCCATTGGGATATACGCGCGTCGGTCAGCTCGCTTTCGTTCTCCTGGTCGAGGGGCAGACCGACGAAGGCGCCGTCTATCACGGCTTCCGAGGAATCGAACGTATATCCATCAACCGGCACGGCCCCGGCGAACACCCCTCCGGCCGCTTTCAATTCCTTGTAGATAACTCCTATCCCATCGCAAAACGTATCGCTGAAGGAGGAGGAATCGCCGGCGCCGAAAAGCGCGATGACCTTGCCCGCCAAATTGGCTTTTTTCAGTTGGGGGAGAAAGCTCTCCCAGTCGTCCTGTAAATCGCCGGCGCCCCAGGTGGAGGTGCCGAGTATCAGTAGCTCGTAAGGCTCTACGGCGCCCACCGGCGCATCGCCTACATTGTATATATCGGCAGGGCCGATGCCTAATTGCGTAGCGATGCGTTGCGCAATGTCTTGTGTTGTTCCCGAGGAAGAACCGTAAAATATTCCTGTCTTTTTCATATACACTTAATTTGTTTAATGATTCATAATCTGTTTAATTTATGGATAGCATGCAAGCGCCAAAGGTCAACCAACGAGGCTTCCTTCACAATACCTACAAATGTGTAATTTGGAGAATAAAACCCTTGGAATTAGGTAGTCCGGTCTCGCTGTGGGACGCGCCGCCGGGTTGCTGCACCTACGCAGCCGAGCGGCTGCGATGTCGCAGTCGCACGGCTGCACGTACGCAGGCGCTCGGCTGCAAGTTCGCAGTCGCTCGGCTGCGATTTTGCAG
>JAITKB010000091.1 GCA_031278605.1 Tannerellaceae bacterium | reverse complement strand
AGAAGCCACAGTCGCTTACAATGAACGAAAAGTAGATATCCATGCTCCCATCAAAGTTTATATAGAAAGCATAATGCCAACTGGGAGGCTGGAAAAAAAGATGATACACACCTCAGTAGGCCGCGTTATGGTAAACGAATTTGTACCTCAGGAGGTAGGGTTTGTAAATGAAGTACTGGGTAAAAAGGCGCTTCGTGATATCATCGGCGACGTAATCAAAACCTGTGGAGTTGCCCGCACAGCCCAGTTCCTAGACGATATTAAAAACCTCGGATACCAAATGGCTTTCAAAGGTGGATTGTCGTTCAATCTTTCCGACGTGCTTATTCCTACAGAAAAAGATAAATTAGTGGATACCGGGTATCAAGAAGTAGAACAGATTCTGACAAATTATAGCATGGGATTCATTACCTTTAACGAGCGCTATAATCAGATTATTGATACGTGGACGCACGTGAATAGCCGGCTGTCCGAAATTCTGATAAAAAAACTCACGGCTGATAACGAAGGTTTCAACTCCGTATTTATGATGATGGATTCCGGAGCGCGTGGTTCCAAAGAACAAATCCGCCAGCTTTCCGGTATGCGTGGTTTGATGGCTAAGCCGCAAAAAAGCGGTGCCGAAGGAGGACAGATTATTGAAAACCCAATTCTGTCGAACTTTAAGGAAGGTCTGTCGGTTCTGGAATATTTCATTTCCACACACGGTGCACGCAAGGGATTGGCGGATACTGCATTGAAGACTGCCGATGCAGGATACCTGACACGCCGCTTGGTGGATGTTTCGCACGACGTAATTATCAATGAAGAAGACTGCGGCACTTTACGCGGTTTGGTATGTACGGAACTCAAGAACAACGAAGAAGTCATTGCTTCTTTATATGAACGTATTCTGGGACGTGTATCTGTTCACGATATTCAACATCCCCTAACGGGTGAACTATTGGTGGAAGCCGGAGAAGAAATTCGAGAAGATGTCGCAAAAAAGATACAGGATTCGCCCATTGAAAGTGTTGAGATACGCTCTGTGCTTACCTGCGAATCTAAGAAAGGAGTTTGTGCCAAATGCTACGGTCGTAACTTGGCTACGGGGCAAATGGTTCAAAAAGGGGAAGTTGTAGGCGTAATTGCCGCGCAATCCATTGGAGAACCCGGAACACAGTTAACGCTACGTACTTTCCACGTAGGGGGAATAGCCTCCAATATAGCAACAGAAAACTGCATCACCTCCAAATACGATGGTATCTTGGAAATAGATGAACTCCGTGCCGTAGCGTCTATTGACGTAACCGGGAAGAAACACCAAGTGGTAGTAAGCCGTTTGGCTGAAATGCGTATTGTCGACCCGAATACAAAAATTGTTTTACTGACTCATAATATCCCTTACGGATCGAAATTATACTTCAATCATGGAGAATCGGTTAGAAAAGGTGATGTTATCATCGAATGGGACCCGTTCAATGCCGTTATCGTTTCGGAAGTAGCTGGTAAGATTGAGTTTGAAAGTGTTATCGAGGGGATAACTTATACGGTAGAAAGCGACGATACAACCGGTTTGAAAGAAAAAATCATTATCGAACCGAAGGATAAAACAAAAGCCCCGGCAGTGCATATTACAGATGAAAACGGAAATCATCTGAAAAATTACTCCTTGCCTCTGGGAGCTCACGTTGTGAAAGAAAACGGCGACTCAGTCAAAGCCGGTGAAGTACTTGTAAAGATGCCTCGTGCGGTAGGTAAGACAGGCGACATAACCGGTGGTCTTCCCCGCGTAACGGAATTGTTTGAAGCGCGTAACCCATCGAATCCCGCTGTTGTAGCGGAAATTGATGGTGAAATCGGTTTCGGAAAAATCAAACGAGGAAATCGTGAAATCACAGTTACTTCCAAACTGGGAGAAGTGAAGAAATACATGGTTCCGCTCTCCAAACAGCTTCTGGTACAGGAAAACGACTATATTCGCGCCGGTATGCCTTTGTCAGACGGAGCCATTACTCCGTCTGACATCCTTGCCATTAAGGGGCCAACCGCCGTGCAAGAATACATCGTCAACGAAGTACAGGATGTTTACCGCCTGCAAGGGGTGAAAATCAACGACAAACACTTTGAAGTAATTGTACGCCAGATGATGCGCAAGGTCGAAGTGGTAGATCCGGGTGATACCCGCTTCCTTGAACAACAAGTAGTAGACAAATTGGAAGTAATGGACGAAAACGATCGTATCTGGAGCAGGAAAGTAGTAATTGATGCCGGAGATTCGCAGACATTACAGGCCGGACAAATCATTACCGCCCGCAAACTGAGAGATGAGAACAGTATGCTGAAACGTCGCGACTTGAAATTAGTAGAGGTACGAGACGCAGTTCCTGCCACGGCGAATCAAATCCTGCAAGGTATCACACGTGCGGCGTTGCAAACCAATAGTTTCATGTCGGCCGCATCATTTCAGGAAACAACGAAGGTATTAAACGAAGCAGCCATCAACGGGAAGGTGGATCGTCTGGAAGGCCTGAAAGAGAATGTTATATGCGGTCACCTAATTCCGGCAGGTACCGGCCAGCGCGATTTCGACAAATTAGTGGTTGAGTCAAAAGAGGAACATGATCGCAAGTTTTCATCAAATCGAAGAAATACAGTGGAATTCAATATGATGGACAAAGTTGTAGACAAGAACAAAGCGTAATTTGTTCGCTTTTGCTCTACATAAAAATTGCTCCCGTCCTCATTTTTGCGGACGGGGCTTTTTTTTTACTCTTGTCCTGCATTACATTTGCATTCATAAAACACATTTAATTATGACAAATCAAGTTGATGTATTAAAGGAAATGACTTCGCTCTCGACCGAAGATTGTTTTTTGGTAATGAAGCGAATAAGAAACAGTTTTACATATCCGCTTCACATACATCCGGAATTTGAGTTAAACTATCTGGAAAATGCCAATGGTGCCATCCGAATTGTGGAAGATTCCGCTGAAAAAATAGGAGATTTAGACCTTGTACTTGTTGCCGGCGGAACTTGCCATGCCTATTCAAACCATAAATGTAAATTTGAAGGGACAATCGAAGTAACAATTCAGTTCTACCGTACCATGTTCGACAGCCTGATAAACAAACGACATTTCAAAACGATAAAGACCATGTTTGAAAACGCGGTTCACGGTTTGGTATTCAGCCATCAGATGATTATTGATATTCGTCCGAAGTTGAAAATGATTTCGGGTGAAGCTCCCGATTCCTTTCAGAACTTTCTGCTCTTGGTGGAAATCTTAAAATCTCTCTCTCTTGACATAGCTGCCCGGCGTTTGAACGCTTCTAATAAAATAAAAAATTTCAGCCCCCTCGATAGCGATCGTTTGGAACGAATCATGTTGTTTTTGCATGAAAACTATCGACATCCCGTCACGTTAGCAAGTGTGGCCAATTTGATAAATACAAGTGAATCCTCCCTCACCCGTTTCCTGAAGAAATGGACAGGAAAAACATTTATCGACAATCTGAACGATATTCGCGTATCCGAAGCCGCCTGCCGGCTAACCAATACCAGCGACACCATTGCCGAAATATGTTATAAAAGCGGCTACAATAACTTATCGAACTTCAATCGCGTCTTCAGAAAAAGGAAAGGACTCACCCCCTCGGAATACAGAGAGAAGTATGCGCATAGCCGTTTTATGGTTTGAAAACAAACCTAAAACCCCTGATGACGAAATAGTATCATCTATTGAGAAAAAAGTATTTGGTAATTTTTTATAAAGTTTTTACATTTGCGCAATGTACGATTAGTTCTTAGTTATGATTATAAGATATTTTACATTGGTCTAAAGAATTGAGAATTAAAAACACAACTGGGAAACGGTTGCCTGCGAAGGTAGCCGTTTCTGTTTTTATTTTTTTATTGTGTTGTTATATCAAATTTATTGATTATCTTTGCGCTTATATTTATAAACAATTTAATTTATAACTCGTGACCATGGAAACAAATGAACTCAATCCCGGAAAAGAAATCCAAGTGGAACTTGCAGAAGAAATAGCACAAGGGACGTATGCAAATCTTGCAATAATCGCACATTCCTCGTCTGAATTTATTCTTGACTTTATTCGAGTGGTTCCCGGTGTACCCAAAGCAAAAGTAAAAAGCCGCATTATACTTACCTCCGATAATGCTAAACGACTACTGTATGCTTTGCAAGACAATATCCGGAAATTTGATGAACAGGAAAGGAATGTAAATAAATACAACAACAACATCATTCCTCCTCTGGGTGGGATACAAGGAGAAGCTTGAGATTCGGCTTTTTTCCTTGTAAATCGCACCTGTACTTTCAGTGTATCTGCCCTATATTTAGGTCGTTTTTTACCTTGCTGTTACTTATATTTATTCTACCTTTGCAGCCTGTTATTGAACGATATAATATCAGTCTTATAAACAACAAATATTATGGCAGATTTAAAAGAAAAACTTTTCTCGGAATTTCCACCCATCTCTACGGAAGAATGGATGACGAAGATTACGGCAGATCTGAAAGGGGCGCCGTTTGAGAAAAAACTTGTCTGGAAGACAAGCGAAGGATTTAGCGTAAATCCTTTCTATCGCACGGAAGACATCGAAGGAATGAAAACCATTGCTTCCCTACCCGGCGAGTTCCCTTACATCCGGGGGACAAAGAAAAATAACGATTGGAAAATACGACAAAACATCGACGTCACCGATTTCAAGACGGCAAACAAGAAAGCGCTTGGCTTGCTGCAAAAAGGCATTACTTCCCTTGGATTTCATTTCAAAGGAGATGATGTAAATCCGGAAAATATTGAGACTTTATTGAACGGGATTTCTCCCGAAAATGTGGAGTTAAACTTCAAAACCTGCAACCTCAAGACCGAAACACTGATCACTATCTTAGGAGATTACCTAAAAAAAACAGGGGCCGACCTCGACCATTGCTTCGGCTCCGTAAACTACAACCCCTTTAAAAAACCATTGGTCAAAGGACAAACGGCAGATCACTGGATAGAACAAGCCGCCAACGTACTTCGCGCCTCGGAGGATCTGCCACGTTACAAAGTATTCGCCGTAGACGCATGCCTGTTGAGTGACGCCGGAGCGTATATCTCACAAGAGCTGGGATATGCCTTAGCTTGGGGAAATGAAATCATTGCCGGATTGAGCGATGCCGGATTTCCGGTTGATGCGATTGCACGGAAAATCAAATTCAACTTTGGCATCGGGGCGAACTATTTCATGGAAATAGCCAAGTTTCGCGCCGCCCGTTGGCTGTGGGCTGAAATCGTGGCGGCCTACAATCCCGGATCTACCTGCCGTTGCGCTTGCAAAATGAACGCACATGCCCAAACCTCGTGGTGGAATCAAACCCTGTACGACGCCCATGTGAATCTGCTCCGTACACAAACCGAAGCCATGTCGGCTGCCATTGCCGGGGTCGATTCTATCGCGGTATCTCCCTTTGACGAGACCTATCAGACGCCAGAGGAGTTCTCCGAACGCATTGCGCGAAACCAGCAACTGCTGCTCAAGGAAGAATGTCATTTGGACAAGGTGGTAGACCCCTCTGCCGGTTCTTATTATATAGAAGTATTGACCGCTAGCCTGGCAGAGGTGGCCTGGAAACTCTTCCTCGAAACGGAAGATAAGGGTGGCTTCTACGCCTTGACAAAGACAGGCGAGGTACAAAATGCAGTTAAAGCCTCCTCAACGGCCCGGAAGAAAGCCGTGGCTACGCGCAGGGAAATCCTTTTAGGCACCAACCAATACCCCAACTTCACGGAAACAGCCGCCGCGAAGCTGACCTGTTTTCCCGAACACGAACACGAATGCGGATGCGAAAAAGAAACCGTTCTGCCGAGGCTCGACTTTTCGCGCGGAGCCTCCGAATTTGAAGCTTTACGGCTGCGTGTGGAAAAGAGCGGGAAATCCCCCAAAGTCTTCATGCTGACCATTGGGAACCTCGCCATGCGACTGGCCCGTTCGCAATTCTCCAGCAATTTCTTCGCCTGTGCCGGATACAAGATAATCGACAACCTGGGATTTGACACCGTAGAAGCAGGCATAGATGCCGCCA
Source organism: Tannerellaceae bacterium (assembly GCA_031278605.1). Lineage (GTDB taxonomy): Bacteria > Bacteroidota > Bacteroidia > Bacteroidales > Tannerellaceae > DFXE01. The sequence continues at coordinate 2,577 of JAITKB010000091.1, read as the reverse complement.
TGAAGGCCGAAGCCGATGTGGTGGTGCTTTGCTCCAGCGACGAAGAATATGCCGAATTAGCTCTTCCGGCCTACCAGGCGCTGGGGGGAAGGGCCGAATTTGTGATAGCCGGGGCGCCGGCCTGTTCGGACGAACTGAAAGCGCAAGGCATCAACAACTTTGTAAACGTCAAAAGCAACGTACTTGAAACACTAAAAGCATTCCATGCGAAATTAAGAATCGAATTATGAGACCGGATTTTAAAGCAATAGACATAAAGAACGCCGGATTCGCCGCAACCGACGCCGCAGAATGGGCAAAGACCAACGCTATCACAGCCGATTGGAAAACGCCTGAGCATATCCAGGTGAAATCAGTATACACGAAAGAAGACCTTGAGGGCATGGAGCATCTCCACTATGCTTCAGGCCTGCCTCCTTACCTGCGTGGCCCTTACAGCGGGATGTATGCCATGCGCCCGTGGACCGTCCGACAGTACGCCGGATTCTCCACCGCCGAAGAATCAAACGCTTTTTACCGCCGCAATCTGGCTGCCGGGCAGAAAGGCCTGTCGGTGGCTTTCGACCTGGCCACCCACCGGGGCTACGATGCCGACCATGAACGCGTGGTGGGCGACGTGGGAAAAGCCGGCGTTTCCATCTGCTCGATAGAAAACATGAAGGTGCTCTTTGACGGCATCCCGTTGAATAAGATGTCTGTTTCCATGACCATGAACGGGGCCGTGCTCCCCGTGCTGGCTTTTTACATCAATGCCGGGCTGGAGCAGGGCGCGCAGCTGGAGGAAATGGCCGGCACCATACAGAACGACATCCTCAAGGAATTTATGGTGCGCAATACGTACATCTATCCGCCGGAATTTTCGATGAAAATCATTGCCGACATCTTTGAGTATACCTCGCAAAAGATGCCCAAGTTCAACTCCATCTCCATCTCCGGATACCACATGCAGGAAGCCGGGGCAACGGCCGACATTGAAATGGCCTACACCCTGTGCGACGGGATGGAATACCTCCGGGCCGGCATCAACGCCGGCATCAACGTGGATGCTTTTGCCCCTCGCCTCTCCTTTTTCTGGGCCATCGGCATGAACCATTTCATGGAGATAGCCAAGATGCGTGCCGCGCGTATGCTGTGGGCGAAAATCGTGAAAAGCTTTGGAGCAAAAAACCCCAAGTCGCTGGCGCTCCGCACGCACAGCCAGACCTCCGGATGGTCGCTCACGGAACAGGATCCCTTCAACAACGTGGGGCGCACCTGCATTGAGGCCATGGCTGCCGCATTGGGACATACCCAGTCGCTGCACACCAACGCCCTGGACGAGGCCATTGCCTTGCCCACCGACTTCTCCGCACGCATAGCCCGCAATACGCAGATATACATCCAGGAAGAAACCCAGGTGTGCAAGGAAATCGACCCCTGGGGCGGATCCTTCTACGTGGAATCGCTTACCGAGGAGCTGGTGCGCCGGGGTTGGGAGTTGATTCGGGAAATCGAAAGCATGGGAGGCATGGCCAAGGCCATCGAAACCGGCCTGCCCAAGATGCGCATCGAGGAAGCCGCCGCACGCACCCAGGCACGCATTGATTCGGGGGCGCAAACCATCGTGGGCGTCAACAAATACCGTCTGGAGAAAGAAGCGCCCATTGATATACTCGAAATCGACAACACGGCCGTGCGCCTGGAGCAGATTGAGCGGCTGAATGAGCTTCGGGAAAAACGCGACGAAGCCGCCATAGCGCGCGTACTCCGGGAAATCACCGAATGTGCCCGCACGAAAAAGGGCAACTTAATGGAATTGGCCGTAAGGGCTGCCGGACTTCGCGCCACACTCGGCGAGATCTCCGACGCCTGCGAAGCCGTAGCAGGACGTTACAAGGCAATCATCAGAACCATATCAGGCGTGTATTCATCGGAAACAGGAAAAGATGCAGACTTTATCAAGGCTTCCCAATTAGCCGAACGGTTTGCAAGGAAAGAAGGGCGGCAGCCTCGTATCATGATTGCTAAAATGGGTCAGGACGGGCACGACCGCGGAGCCAAAGTAGTGGCCACCGGTTATGCCGATTGCGGCTTCGACGTCGACATGGGGCCTTTGTTTCAAACCCCCGCCGAAGCAGCTCGCCAGGCCGTAGAAAACGACGTTCACGTCCTGGGCGTTTCCTCCCTGGCGGCCGGCCACAAAACGCTCGTGCCGCAGGTCATCGAGGAGTTGCGAAAGTTGGGACGCCCCGACATTGTCGTAATTGCCGGAGGCGTCATCCCGGCTCAGGACTACGATTACCTCTACCAGGCCGGCGTGGCGGCCATCTTCGGCCCGGGCACCTCCGTATCCAAAGCCGCCGTACAGATGCTGGAAATTCTGTTAGCCTGAATAAAAGACAGACAGTCTTTTCATTTTCGGGGAGGGGATCACGTGATTCCCTCCCTTTTCTTTTTTAAGCAAAACCCGCCTTCCGTATCCGTAGGACCTCATACGGTTGCTGCTCGTGGCGATACCGGCCGGTATCGCACCATGTTTTCGGCCGGGATCACGCCATTATAGCGGCCGGGATCACGCCAAGATATCGGCCGGTATCA
>JAITKB010000139.1 GCA_031278605.1 Tannerellaceae bacterium | reverse complement strand
ATAAGTCAGCGGGGGGATTTCCGCTGTCCCTTCGAGCCAGAGTTCGTCGCAAGGAATTGCATGATCGGTCACTTTCAGGTCTTGGATGCGGAAAGCATATTTGCTGTAATCAATAATCCAGATATAACGGGGTAGTGTGCCGGATTCTTCCACAAAATACCCATATCCTTCTTCTATTGAATTGAAGATAGAAGTGGTTCCTTGCTGCGTAGCGGCAAGGGGTTCCGCTTCGATGGCCTTTGCTTTGAAACGGTACCATTGATGTGAGGAGGATACGGATGTATATTGCAAGCTGACATTCTCCGTGCCATACACAAGATATACCTGTTGGCGGTTGGGGGTATCATCCAGAGCGAGCAAGGGGGGGGAATCTCCACCTGTCACAGTATATTGAGCATGGAGAGTGAATGTCAAAAGTAACATCCACACAATACTTACAATTTTTTTATTATCTTTTCTCCACATAAATATAAGGTCTGAATTAATTTCCAAAATTAGTGTTTTATACCAACATCCATTATCTTTGCCGCAAACATTCCAATTGATAAGCAATGAACAAATTACTCTTCTGCATGCTGGTGGTAGCCTTCAACTTCTATGCTACAAATCTTTATCCGCAAGAAAACAACCGGCCGACTGGTACTAATAACGCTATAGATAATAATATATTTTATCACACAATTGAGCGGGGACAAACGGTGTACTCCATCGCTATAATGTATGGGGTGAGTGAGGAAACCCTCTATCAACTAAATCCGGAAAGCAGGCAGATTATTAAAGTAGGAGATAAATTGAGAATACCTCAAAAAGCCTCCACTGTTACGGTTGCGACAGCCCAAGAAGACCACGGCTACCTTTTCCATACTATCCAACCGAAGGAAACTCTTTATTCCCTTTCGATTAGATATAATGTGTCTGCCGAAGCTATTGCAGAGGCAAATCCCGGTTTATCTGTTGCAACCTTTCTTATCGGGAAGAACATCCGTATCCCTTTATCTGTCGTAGCGGAAGAACTTGAGCGGAAAGAAAAGTCCGTCATTACGAGAAATATAGAATACAAGGTAGAGCGAAGAGAAACATTGTACCGCATTTCCCGCAAATTCAATATATCTTCCGATGAGTTGATAGCCAAAAATCCGGAGCTGAAGAACGGAGTGAAAGCGGGGATGATATTAACCATACCGATTAAAGAAGAAGAACCTGCTCCACAAAAAACTACAGCCGTACAAGAAAGAGATGCAAACGCTTTGTTGTCGGCTTCAGTAAAAATGGATAAGCCGGATACGATAAAGGTCGTACTGTTGTTGCCTTTTATGACGGAAGATGTGATTCCCTCTTCCAACACCTCTCGTTTTGTTGAATATTACGAAGGCCTGTTGCTGGCTATTGACAGTTTGCGAAGTAAAGGCGTTTCCATCCATCTTACGGTTCGTGACTGTGGATACGACACAAAAAAACTAAATGAGATACTGAAAGAAAGCGCCTTGAAGAATGCTCACCTGATTATTGGAGCCGTAGAGAATGAGCAGATTGCTCCAGTAGCGGCTTTTTCTCAAAAGAACGGTATCAAATACGTCATTCCGTTCACTTCAAAGAACGATGATGTATTATCAAACGCATACGTTTTTCAGGTAAACACACCCCATTCATATCTGTATGCCAAAGCCTCACAAGCAGCTTACAGTATGTTTTTCGATTACAACATCATCTTTGTTGAAACTAACGACAAAGACGATAAATTAGATTTTATCCGCATCTTCAAACAAGAATTGCAGCAACGCAATGTGGCATATAAAGACCTTTTGTACGGAGGAGAAAATTTCTATGCCAACTTGGAAAAACAGATGAGAAGAGACAAAAGAAATGTCATTATACCAACTTCGAGCGCTTTGGAAGCGTTGAATAAAATCCGTTCCCCGCTACGTACATTAGTCGAATCCAATCCGGACATTATTGTGAACCTATTCGGATATCCGGTATGGCAAACCTATGTGCGCGAATGTCTGGAAGATTTTTTTATTCTCAACACTTATATATATACATACTTCTATGCAGACAATATGTCGCCGGATGTTGCCGGATTCTATTCCAAATATAAAATGTGGTACAGCAAAACCCCGGCAAACACCTTCCCGAAATACGGATTACTCGGATTTGATACCGGTATGTTCTTTCTGGATGCCATTTATCACTATGGCTTGAATTTTGAAGCCAATTTAAGCAGGATAGACTATAAGAGCCTTCAAACCGGATTCCGCTTCTACAGGGTGAATAATTGGGGAGGATTCATTAATACGAACTTATTTATCGTACACTACAACAAAAACAATTACAGAATCGTACGTCACGAACTCAAGCCATGATAAGGAGATGTTTTTTCGTAATAATTGTCGGATTAGCCGGAGTTGTCAACGCCGACGGACAGCAGACCTTTCAACCTGAATTTTCGGTGGGAGCCTCCTTTGGTATGGGTGTTTCCTCCGTTACTTTTGTCCCCAAGGTGCAGGAAAATTACTTATTGGGCACTCATGCCGGAATAACGGTTCGATGGCTAACGGAAACATTTGCCGGTCTAGTATTCGAGGTGAATTACTCGCAGCAGGGTTGGGATGAACACTTCGACGACCCATCCTCGTATTATTATTCCCGCAGGCTTAATTTTATAGCTATTCCCCTGCTTGCACATCTTTATTATGGGAAAAAACAAGTCCGGTTTTTCTTCAACATAGGACCGAAAACAGGTTTCTTCCTCAACGAAAATACGACAGGCAAGGTAGATCCCGATTCTCCTCCGATAGATGAGATAACCGGCAAACCCCATAGCTCTCAACAATGGGATATGCCAATCGAAAACAAATTTGCTTGGGGAATATGTGGTGGGCCGGGGCTTGAAGTACGTACTCCCATAGGGTCTTTCATGCTGGAAGGACGATATTATTATTCATTGGGAGATCTTTTCGGCAACCGGAAAGCAGACTATTTCTCTAAATCTTCCAGCCAGGTCATCTCAGCCAAATTGACCTATCTCATACCACTGAAAAAGTAAAAAAGCCACTCTCTCCTACTTCCTCAATCGTTCCATCGAACGTACAAACACTTCGTCGGCGCCGATATTACGTATGGCAAGGTAATCCAGAATCAGGCTTATCAAAGGAAACGAAAGGGCTAATTTGACACTTACGGACAACTCCTTTATATCTTGTTTCATTACGTAAATCAGAAAGGCAAAGAAGCCGTAAAAACCAAGTATCAGGATAGCATTGAATACACAAAGGCGAATCTGCAACATTCGTTTTTTATACAGGAAAACAGTTACAGCAGCTAATACGGCGATGAGCACCGTCAAAATGAACAGCGCCCATATAGGATAAACAAGTTCCGCATCGAGAGATAGCCTGGTTACGCCAAATACGTCGAACGTATACAACTCTCCATCCTTTTGCAATATAGCCAGCGGCAAAAACGTCATGCCAACCGTTAAGATTGCAATAAGGGATAAGTAAACACTCTGTATTCTTTGTAACATCAGAAAGTTCCTTTGTCCTTTACGGGATTTTTGAAATAGACTCTATGGTCTTCATACTCCTGTGCGGCAATAAGTGTCGGTTTGGGGAGTTTTTCATAATACCGGGAGATTTCGATTTGTTCTCTGTTCTCAAAAACTTCCTCCAGGCTATCGTTGTAGGAGGCAAACTCCTGAAGTTTATTTTCCAGATCACACTTCATGCCTTCTGCTATCTGATTGGCGCGTTTGGCTATAATCATTGTTGTTTCGTATATGTTGTCGGTGTCGGCAGACAATTTCATCATGTCGCGTGTCATTGTATTCGCCGGAGCGTTTGTTTTTTTGTAATCTATTTTATAGTCCATATTCGTGTATTGATTATAATATTCTTAATAAGTTTCGACAATTTGTTTGTTGGCATAATTGAAAAAGCGTTGGGCTTGTTTCATGTATTTGCCTTCCGGATATTCGTTGACGTAATTATAGTATTCGTCTACCACATCCCTGTAACGTCCCTGAAGTTTTTCGCTCACGCTTGCCTGCGCCAATTCGTA
>JAITKB010000124.1 GCA_031278605.1 Tannerellaceae bacterium | reverse complement strand
TGATCTGTATCATTGTCATGTATATCATGGTCTGTGATGATTCCGTATCTACTTCATAATCTTTGCTGAGCCTTCTGTAGCTTTCAAACCATGAGAAGGTTCTTTCCACAATCCATCGCAGCAGGTGGATCACCACGAAAGGGTTGCAAAACAGCGTGTGGAACGCCTGCAGTCGGATTGTTGTCTACCGGTCTGCCGCCTTTGTTCATTTTGCTGCGAAATCGCAGCCGCTCGGCTGCGAACTTGCAGCCGCTCGGCTGCGAAAGTGCAGTCGCTCGGCTGCGAAATCGCAGCCGCTCGGCTGCGAAATCGCAGCAAACCGACAACCGCGCCCCCAGGAGGATATAAAACCGACTACTGATAAACTTAAATGTTAAATCAAAACAGTTTCTTAATTGAAATTATTTCTTCCCGAGCTGCTCGGTGTTCAATAGATTCAAATAATTCTCTTGCCGAGGCGTCGACAGGAAAAATAAAAAAAATAAATCCCTTCACCGAACGGTCGGTGAAGGGAACTACAAAAATAAATCGGAAGACGCGCCGCGAATTAACCGTTCATCGTTAAGGGTTGACCGCTAAATATTGTCCGGCGCTTCGGGATTCAGCGCCGAAGGTGTTGAACTCAAACGTTTGGTCGTGGGTCAGTCCGTGACAGGCTCCGCAGTCGTGCATCGTGCGGGTATTGAAAAGTAATACGCCCTGGATGCCCTGCGAACGCATCTCCACCCAGGAAAGCAAATACACCCCGTCGCGGATTTTGACATAACGACAAGGAAAACTCCCCATAACACTCGGCCCCGTAGCCGATACAATGGCGTAGGTGAAAGACTCGGTCGTGGTATAGATGTGCTGCGAAGCAATCGCGTCGCTGTATTCCCAAGTAAACGAGCGGCCCAGCAATTCGTCCGTAAACGCATGACGCGCACGCGTGGAAGGAATACCCTCGGCACGAATCACACCGAAAAGCCATTCCTGGCGAGGGTCGCGCGGACTCCGAACGTTGTCGAACGTGGAACGAAGACAGGTCACAAGACCGTTCCGCAAATCCATCGCATAGTGAAGGGCCTCTATCGGGCAATCCCCATCGGTTACATGGGTGAAGAACATCAGTTGGTCGTCGGCCTCAAACGCATCGTAACGTTCCGATTTCCACTCGCCCCCCACGGGACGGAAACGCATGTGGAAATCTTCGCCGATTTCATATTCCCAGGCGCTTCCGTTGTCGAAGACCAGCGAGAAACGGCGGTTGTTCAGCAGTGTGGAATGTTCCATCATCTTTTTCTCCTTGCCCGGGAAGTCAAAAGCCCCTTTCCAGGCTTTGGTTTCCATAGCAATCCGTTGCACCTCTTCGAGCCTCAGGGGATGCGTCAGCGCCGAAGGACGATAAAGGTAACGCACCCCCTTGGGAGCCGGCCCAGGAAACGAATCGGCAGGCAAGGCCTCGGCAAAAGGATAATAAGCCGCAAGTTGTCCGCGCACTTCGCCCCCGGCAGCATACAGGAAATGCTCAAAGCGGTCGAGGGCGTCGAAGCCAAGCCTTACACCCACCTTCTTCACGCTGTAAAGGTCGATCACCTCCAGCACAAAGGCGCCGCTAAACTCCACCTCGCAACGGGAATACAGCCGGTGGCGGTCGTCCAGCTCATAATAGTCGGAGGGATAGCAAAACGTTTGCATCGAGCCGCGAGGCACGCAGGCCGAGTAGGTATCCGAACCGAAAATCACCAGCTCCTCGGGCCATTGAATCACTTTGCCGGTGAGTCTGCGCGTGGCTTTGTGTCGATGCTCCCCGGAGGCCTTGCCCGCAACGCTCCCGGTGGCAATGTAACGTTGCAGTTCGCGGGGCGGAAGCTCCGCGCCTTCGCCGCAAAACCAGGTCTCAAACACGGTGGCCTGCTGACTGCGTTCGTCCACCACCGCCACAAAGAACGTGAGCCGACGGGGAGATTCCCACACATTCAAGGTCAGGTGATTCAAACGCATACAGGCCGCACCGCGAGGAACCGAACACCAAGTAGCGTCGTGCAGAAGCAATTCATAACCCGGACTTTCCTGGCAATCCCCCAGGGTAAACGCCTCAGCCTCCACCCTCTCTCTTACCTCCTGTGGCGTAAGGGGCGTATACCGAAATAAAAAATCCCCCACAATTTCCTCGTACGTCAATCCCTTGTCCCGGCAGGAAATCGCACAGGCAAACACCCAAAGAATCAACAAAAGAAAAGGGGAGAAAGTCGTTCGCTTTTTCATAATCGTCCTTCTTTTTATACACGCTTATTCCCATCCGTCGGAAGACATATACCCGGCAAGGAAGCCCAGGGCCTCGATCTCGTGAATCTCTCCCTTATAGATCTTGTACACATGCGCAGCAGGAAGATCAAAAGGCGGAAGCGACACCTCACGCGTCTCCACCCCCGGGACATGATAGATCGGGAAAACCGGCCTTTTCATCCCGTGGCGGAAATGCGAAAAGCCCATGGCCAACCCCGTTGTCGTGTCCACGGCAAATACCCGCACGTTGTCAATGTCGTCAATGTAGTCCATCATATTGGTATTAAGCTGCTCCACGGTTTTCATTGCGCTGTAATTGGGCCATTCCCCGGCTTCGCTGTCGGGTATGCCGCTATTGCTTGCCGGCATCCCGTTTTCCCTCCGGGCGCTGTCCTCGGCCATGGGCGCGAGATAACCGTTGTCCATAATCAAAGCGTCGTAATAGGAATAGGCGATCCCCAGGATTTCATACCTTTTCATCCGCTCCTTTTCCGCTACAACGCTCAGGATGCCCGGCCTGACGGTCTGCAGGTATTTCATGTTTTTCGCTTCCGGGTTTCTCACCACCAGATGCTCTGCCTCACTCACGAGACCCTCCGTAACCTTCAAACGCACGGCAATCATCACGGGCTGTCCCTTTTCCTGCATCATCCCCATGAAGCCCACTTCCCCCACGGCGGGGTCCGGCACATAGATCTTAAAAGCGGAAGGCGGGGCCGAGGCCGTTTGCCAAAGCCCTTCGCCCACGGGTTTGCGGTCGATGTTCTCCACAAAACGAACATTCCCGGCAAAGGGAATCCCCGACGGATCGTGTGCCGCAAGGGCCAGAAGATAAGCATCCATAAGGTCGATAAGTCCCTGCCGATCGACACGGACCAAAGCCTCCGAGGGCCGATCCGGAGAAAAAAACTGCGCCGGAGACTTCGCCCCAAAACTGAAAATACAAAGGACAAGCAGAAGACTCCTTCCAATCGCCCAAGACAGGAACCTGCCGAAATTTGTTTTCATAAGCCTGTGTGTGTTTTTTTATTTATGGTTTATGGTTTATAAATCCTGTCGGAAAAGTCGGGGGAGGAAGTCTGCCAGATAAATCCGCCAGTTGCGCCAGATATGTCCGCCGTCGGTTTCCTTGTAGGTATAAGGGTAGTGGTTTGCATCCAACATCTTGCGGAAATCGGTATTTGCTTCGATCAGGAAATCGGTAGCGCCGATGGCGATATAATACAGGGCCGGCTTTTGTGCAAACTGCGCCTGGAGTTTCTCTTCGATGTTCTGGTAAACCTCCGAAGTAACCCCTTCGCGCGCCAGGATAGCCGCCGAGAAAAGACCTACGTAATCAAACAGTTCGGGATACTGTTTCGATATGTGCATGGAATGAAACCCTCCCATGGAAAGCCCTGCGATGGCGCGATGCGCCTTGTCTTTCTTCACACGGTAATTACTTTCCACAAAACGGATCACATCGGGAAAGGCCAGCTCAAAATCGCCGTCCATGCGCGTATCGCCCATAAACGACGGCTTGTACATGCCGGCCGGGGATTCGCCCGGAGCCGCCTGCCTTCCGGCATTCCCGTTGGGCATGACAACGATCATCGGTTGGGCTTGCCCCCGAGCAATCAGGTTATCGAGAATCTGCGAAGCCCTTCCGAGAGACACCCAGGCTTCCTCATCCCCCCCGGCGCCATGCAGGAGGTAAAGCACTGGATACTCCCGGCGGCTTTCCTCATAGCCGCCGGGAGTATAAATCGTGATGCGTCGGTCCATCTTCAGGCCCGGGCTGTGATACCATCGCCGGGCCAGGGTCCCGTGCGGCACATCATTGACCCGATAAAGGTCGGCATGTCCGCCTTCTGCAATAAAGATGTTCGTAACGGAAGCCACATCGCGCACCGTATAGACGTTATTCGGGTCCGTCATGCCAAGTCCGTCGACAATGAAGCTGTAATTATACAATTCGGGCGCCGGCGCCTGCGGCGTAGTGTATTCCCACACTCCCTGCTCGTTTTTCGTCAGCGCCACAACGCCCGGCGCTTCGGTTTCTCCCCTTGGCGTTTGTCTTTTTTGCGTCGGGAGGAAATCCCCGGTAAGTTCCACCTTCCCGGCCGAGGGCGCCAGGAGGCGAAAGGTAATTGTTTGATTCGTGTTCACCTGTGGCGACACCACATCCTGCCCGCCCCACAAAGCCTGCTGGGCGTAAGCTGCCGGACACAATATCCCGGCCAGAAAGAAAGCTGCTAATTTTTTCATCTTCTTATTCATATTAGTAATTAATAATGCCTTACTGAGATAGTAACGTATGGCAACAAATATAATCATAAATCAAGCAAACGCTAAAAGACCGGACAGCAAACGGCAGGAGAATCAAAACAATCAAAACAATCACCTATCTTTGCCATCATGATTATCGCTGAAAAGAAAAGAAAAGAAAACATCGTGGAATGGCTGCTCTATATGTGGCAAATAGAAGACCTGATCCGTGCCAATCACTTCGACATGGATACAATCCGTCGTCGAGTGATTGCCCGCTACGCATGTAGCCGGGAAGAAGAAAACCGAATCGGACACTGGTATGAAAGCCTAATCGAAAAGATGCAAAAAGAAGGCGTGGAAGAAAAAGGACATCTCCCGGAACATGAAGCAGTCCTTGACAACCTTACAGCGCTGCATCAACACCTGATGGCTTCGCCCCAAGAAACCCTCTACCATGCAACGTATTATAAAATACTGCCGCACATCGTACACCTGAGAGCCAAATCCGGCGGGACAACAATGCCCGAAATCGAAACCTGTCTCACAGCCCTGTACGGATACCTGATGCTGAAAATACAACAAAAAGAAGTGAGCGCCGAAACCCAAGAAGCACTGAAACAATTGGCCTCCTTTCTCTCGATACTCGCAGAAAAATATGAAAACAATCTTAGTAACCGGAGCTAACGGACAATTAGGCCGATCCCTGGAAAGCTCCATCTCTACGCCGGAAAAAAACAATTTCCTGTTTTCCGACGTCGATACACTGGACATCTGCAACAAGGCCTCCGTGGAGGCTTTCGTTCGGACAAACAACGTGGGCTATATCGTGAACTGCGCAGCCTATACGGCCGTAGACGAGGCGGAATCAAACGAAATGCTCTGCCTCAGAATAAATACCGAAGCGGTGAGAAACCTGGGGGAAATAGCCTCCGCCCTGGGCCTTAAAATCATACACATCTCTACCGACTATGTGTTCGACGGGACCAACAGCATCCCCTATACGGAAACCGATTATACCTGCCCGCTCTCGGTCTACGGACGAAGCAAGGAAAGAGGCGAAATTGTGCTGCGCTCGGTATGTCCCGACGCCCTCATTATCCGTACCTCCTGGCTCTATTCCGAATATGGTAACAACTTTGCCCTCACCATGCTCAGCCTGGGGAAATCCTGCCGGGAACTACGGGTGGTGTCCGACCAAGTCGGCTCCCCAACCTATGCCGCCGACCTGGCATGTGCCATCCTCGCCATCCTTGACTCTGCCCGTTCAGGGGTTTTCCTTCCGGGCATCTACCACTACTCCGGCGAAGGCGTGTGCAGCCGCTACGACTTTGCCCGGAAAATATTCCGCCTCGCACACCTCCCCACCCCAGTGATCCCCATCGAAACAAAAGATTATCCCACACGCGCCGTGCGCCCCCCATACAGCGTGCTCAACAAGAAAAAAATAAAACAAGCCTACGGCCTCACAATCCCCCACTGGGAGGAAAGCCTAAAGGAAATGATTCACAAATTAAATGTCTGAACAAAAAAATATGACCTATCCGGAAGAAATTCAAAGAAGAAGAACATTCGCCATCGTAAGTCATCCCGATGCCGGCAAAACAACACTCACCGAAAAACTTCTCCTCTTCGGCGGAGCCATCCACGTGGCAGGCGCCGTTAAGTCCAACAAAATAAGGAAAACAGCGACCTCCGACTGGATGGAAATAGAAAAACAACGCGGAATCTCCGTGGCAACCTCCGTGATGGCTTTCGATTATGCCAATCATAAAATCAATATCCTGGATACCCCCGGCCATCAGGACTTCGCCGAAGATACCTTCCGTACACTCACCGCCGTGGATAGCGTAATCATCGTAGTGGATATTGCCAAAGGCGTGGAAACACAAACCCGTAAACTCATGGAAGTATGCCGGATGCGCAAAACACCGGTCATCGTATTCGTGAATAAGTTGGATCGCGAAGGAAAAGATCCCTTCGACCTTCTGGACGAAATAGAAGCGGAATTGCACATTCGGCTACGTCCCCTCAGTTGGCCCATAGATAGCGGACAAGGTTTCCGCGGCGTATATAATATATATGAAAGGAAACTCGATTTATATACCCCCAGCAAACAATACGTGAGCGAAAGCATTGCCTTGAACGACATCAACAGTCCGGACCTGGAGGAACACCTCGGCGGCGCCCTGTCCGAACAGTTGCGTGCAGACCTGGAACTGATCGAAGGGGTTTATCCCCCGTTCGACCCCTCTGCTTACCTGAAGGCCGACATCGCCCCGGTGTTCTTCGGCTCGGCATTGAACAACTTTGGGATAAAGGAGTTGCTGGATTGTTTTATCCGCATCGCCCCATCGCCCCGTCCGGTGCAAACCCTGGAACGTGAGGTGCATCCGATGGAAGAATGTTTCAGCGGTTTTGTCTTCAAGATCCATGCGAACATGGATCCGAATCACCGCAGCTGCATTGCCTTTGTGAAAATCTGCTCCGGCCGCTTTGAACGGAATTTGCCCTACCGCCATGTCCGATCCGGCAAATGGATGCGCTTCAGCAGCCCCACCGCTTTTATGGCTCAAAAGAAAGAAACCGTAGACGAGGCATTTGCCGGCGACATCATCGGCCTCCCGGATACGGGAAACTTCAAAATAGGCGACAGCCTCACGGGGGGAGAAGAACTTCACTTCAAGGGATTACCCAGCTTCTCGCCCGAAATGTTCAACTACATCGAAAATGCCGACCCGATAAAAAGCAAACAACTGAACAAAGGCCTTAGCCAACTGATGGACGAAGGCGTAGCGCAGTTGTTTGTC
>JAITKB010000080.1 GCA_031278605.1 Tannerellaceae bacterium | reverse complement strand
ACGGAGAAATTTATTTTTCCGTACGGAGAGATAAATTTTTCCGTACGGAGAAATTTTCTTTCGAGTGAGATAAATTTATCGCTGACTGCTAAGCGGTTACATTTTCAGCCTCGAAATGTGAAAATTGACTAATATTAAGGAAACTTCCCCGGTGGGTTTCCAAAGAAAAAACCCCGTACGGCAAAAAAAAAACAGCCCGGAACAGTTGCATTCCGGGCTGATTGCTGGGATCGAATGAACGATCAAATCTTAGGCAACTCCCATGGGGCGCGATAACAGGCTTTGGAGAGCGCTTCGGCTTCCTTGTCGCCCACAATCCGGTTCCGGTCGTTGTCCCATCGGACTTCGCGTTGCAGGCGGCAGGAAATATTTGCCAAATGAGACATCTTCGCCACCCGAACGCCTACGGCAATGTCGGCATGGGGTAATTCGCGGCTTCGGATACATTGGAGGAAGTCGCCTACATGGTTATAAAGCCCTTTTCCTTCGCCCTTTCTGAAAGGTACAGCTTCCATGCGCGGCGTATTACCGGCCATGACAGGGAAAACCTCCCAGCCGGCGCGTGTAAGCAGCAAGGTGCCGTTTTCTCCGTAGAAAGCAAGCCCCTCCTTTTTATCGAACAATCCGTGATTGATTCCGCAGGCATGATCCCAGATGATATTAAAATCCTTGTAAGCGTAGGTTGCCATCAGCGTATCGGGTGTTTCCATGGCATCGTGGGGGTAGGCAAATTTGCCCCCGCTTCCCCAGGTGCGGGCAGGCAAGTCGGCGCCCATTCCCTCCAAGGCATAGTCCAGAAGGTGTACTCCCCAGTCGGACATCAATCCCCCGGCATAGTCCCAAAAGAAACGGAAATTGTAGTGGAAGCGGTATTCATTGAACGGGCGTTTGGGAGCCGGACCCAGCCACATGTCGTAATCCACTCCGGCAGGCGGATTGCTGTCCGGCTTAACGGGCAGGGTGGGTTTTCCGTCCTGATAGGCCCATACCTTTACGGTTCGGATACGTCCGATGTTGCCGCTACGCAGGTAGTCGGCGGCTTCGTTCCAATGCGGATCGCTGCGTTGCCACTGCCCAACCTGCACGATGCGATTGTATTGCCGGGCGGCTTTCAGCATCAAATCACACTCCTCGATGGTATTGGAGAGCGGTTTTTCCACATAGACGTCTTTCCCCGCCTGGGCAGCCCATACCAAAGGAAGGCAGTGCCAATGATCCGGGGTGCCGATGATCACGGCGTCTACATCCTTGTTGTCTATCACCCGCCGCCAGTCCTTGTAGAGGTGAGGTACTTTCTTGCCTGTTTTCTTTTCCGCGTCGGCCGCGCGTTTGTTCAGCCATTGGTCGTCTACATCGCACAGGGAGATACATTCCACCTCCGGGTAATTCAAAAAAGCGTTCAGATTGGAATAGCCTTGACTACGGCATCCGATCAAGGCTACTTTTATTTTTTCACTGGGGGCGGTTTGCCCGTAAAGGTTCGTTCCCAGGATGGGAGTAATGCCGATGCTCGCGGCTGAAAGGGCAGTTTTTTGCAGGAAATTTCTTCTGTTCATTTTCTTAATCTGAAGTGTTGATAATCCGGATAACAATATATATGTTTGTGCAATAGTACGAAAAAAATCAAAACTACGCTCAATGCATAATTCACTGCAGACGGATAACAATACGGAAAATCTTAACTGGTACGTTTTATATACATCCCCCCGGGCAGAAAAACAAGTAAGAGATCGAATCCGTTCCGCCGATATGGAATGTTGGCTCCCGTTGCATCACACCCCCAGGATATGGTCGGATCGGGTAAAAATGGTGGACGTACCTCTTTTCCACTCCTATCTTTTTGTAAGAAGCTCTCCCGAACAATTACCTTCCTTATTGAAGGTCTACGGGGTGGTACGCATTATTTATTATAACGGAAAACCGGCCGTTGTGCGCCCCCACGAGATAGAAGCCATCAAAGATTTTCTGGAACAATCCGCCGGTCACCCGCTTTTGCTGGGCGAAGAAGTTGAAATCCTGACGGGCGCCATGAAACATATTTCGGGGAAAGTGCGGAGAATAAAGAAGACCTACCTGGTGTTGTACCTCGAACAATTGGGCGCCACCGTATGCGTTCGTCCGGCCAATGTAGCTCCTGCAAAAAGACTGAAATAAACCCCTCCCCCCCCACCCTGAAATACCCAAATGGACAGCAAGAAAGAACAAATCATCCAACTATGGCAAACCGTCTTCCAGGATTCGGATGCATTTATCCACCTCTATTTTGAACAGGTCTATAAAGACGAAAATGCGTTTGTTATCGAAAAAAACGGGCAGATTATATCTGCCCTGCAAATGCATCCCTACCCCATGTCTTTCTGTGGAGAAGAGCTGTTGGCGGGATATATTTCGGGAGTCTGCACGCTACCCTCCGAACGCGGAAAAGGATGGATGAGCAAACTTTTGCAGAACGTTTCCGGCGAAATGAAAAGAAGAAACATTGCCCTCAGCACTTTGATTCCCGCCGAGGAATGGCTCTTTGGATATTATCGGTCGAGGGGATATACGGAAACCTTTGCATATTCGATCGAAGTCTATCTCCATAGCGAACATTTTATCCCTGCGTCCGACGCCATTGTTGTGCAACAAGAAAGAGAACCCAAGCAAATATTCTACACGTATTTTGAACGAAAATTGCGCGAACGACCCGTATGTATCCTGCATACATATAAAGATTTTGCCGTGATTCTCGAAGACATGGAATTATCCGGCGGATTCTTTTTTGCAGCATCCAATCCCGCCGGCATCCCCGTAGGACTTGCCTTTGTCTTTCCCTCCGGAATGGCCGGAAATGCGGGAGAAGAAAGCGTCCTGTGCAAAGAAATATTGTACGATAACGAAGAAACAAAACAGCATTTACTATACGCCATAACCCACCGGCTGAATGTACATAAAGTCGTGTGCCGCATCCCCGCCTCCACCCGTTTGCAGACGTATCCTTACGGTATGGCGCAGATGATAAACCCCGAACCACTCATCGGTTTATGGTTGGCGACACATCCGGAGAGCCACCTGTCTGCCGCCGAGATGAAGAGCATGGATAGGCATTTGCTCACACGCCGTTTATTAGCCTCCCCGGAACAAACCGCTTATATGAGTTTGATGCTGGATTAAAGTATTCCACCGAAACCACTCCGATTGTGATTATTATTGTCTATTTTTGTTTCAAATTCTAAGAAAACAAACGATATTAAAAATCAAATCGAAAAAATAATATGGTACATCATCAATTAGACGCATTGGACGAGAAGATTCTGAAATCAATCGTCAATAACGCCCGCAAACCTTATCTCGAAGTAGCGCGCGAATGTAACGTATCCGGTGCAGCCATCCATCAACGCATTCAAAAACTCATGAATCTGGGTGTGATTAAAGGTTCGGAATTAATCATTGATAACATGAAAATAGGATACGAAACATGTGCCTATATCGGGTTGTTCCTGAGTTCCCCCGGAGAGTTTGCTTCCGTATCGGAGGCGCTGGCAAAAATTCCGGAAGTTGTGGAATGTCATTATACCACCGGACGGTACGACTTATTTATAAAAATCTATGCCAAAAACAACCAGCATCTGTTGCATATCATCCATCAGAAATTGCAACCGCTTGGTTTGGCGCGCACCGAATCGCTGATCTCTTTTGAGGAAGCTTTCAAGAAACAAATCCCCATCAATCTTAAGGGAGAAGAAGACGAATAAAATTTGCAGCAACTCCCCGAACAGCCTTCTCCCCTGCCTGTGCCTGTTTATTCTCAGGCCGGCATAAGACAAGTCCGGCCGGCCAATTCCTCTATGGGGATTGGCCGGCCGGAACTATTTCAAATCATTCCAGATTGATGGGAGAGGGAAATAAAAAACGGACGTAGGGGAAAACGTCCGATAGATTCGCCGGGTTTAGTTATTGGTCGGCGAATAACTTTTGTTTAGATAAATCACCAATTCACTCGTGATATCGAACACATCGTCTGCCAGCAAGATGTTGTCGTTTGATATGTTGCTGAAAATAATCTGATAATGCTTTTCCCGGTTGAAGATTTTCAGTTGGGCGGACAGGGAATCGCGCAATTGTTCGATCAGTTTCTGTTGTTCGGCCATCAATTCCTGCGTGAGGCGATTGTCCAGCGCTTCCAGTTCCTGGCGTTTTTTTACCAGCCGTTGTTGTTCCTGTTCTGCCCTTTCCCTGGTTAAGAAGGCGTTGTTGTTTACTTTGCGTTCAAAGTCCTGTATTTCCGACTGCAACTGACTTCCCTGCTGATTAACACTTGCGCGGGCATTCTCCTCCTTGCGTACGATAATTTCATTCAGATCCTTATAATAATTGTAATTTTGGAGAAGGGTGTCCATATTCACATACGCAACAGGCAAGGGAGACGACAAATTCCCTTCCGAGGCAAGGGTGGAGTTCGTATCTGCCGATTCTTTTTCGCCCGCGAAATGTAGTATAAACAAGATGATAACTGCCACGGCTAATACGCCGTTCATAATGTAGTTGATATTCTTCATAAGTTCAATGTATATTGCTTTTATTATATTTCGTTCATCGTTCTTCCAATGTTTTCCTGTCTAATTGCCCGGCATGCCGCGATTTGGCGCATCGCCCTGCGTGATTCCCCAAAACTTTGTTACTTACGAAAAGCAAGGTAACACAGATAAGAAGAATTATAATTGTTGTGAATAACGTTGTGAGCATTTTCTTTATATATTTGTGGACGCAAATATAAGAGTTAAACCAATTACATCACGTTTTTTTTAATGGAATATTCTGCTTTTCCCCAAAAACAGCTCTTGTTGGCGATGGATTATCAATGTATGAACTAATATCTACTAATTTGATGCAATAATATGAAAGTTACAGATTTAAAACCGGAAATTGTGTGGAAGTTTTTCCACGAGATTACACAAGTGCCTCGCCCGTCCAAGAAAGAAGGCCGGATTATCCGATACCTCGAATTGTTTGCCCATACCTATGACATTGCTTTGAAGAAAGATGCTGCCGGCAATGTTTTGATGTCGAAACCGGCTACTGCAGGATATGAGCATTTGCCTGTTGTGATTTTACAGTCGCACGTGGATATGGTGTGCGAGAAAAATGCCGATAAGGTTTTTGATTTTGAAAAAGAAGCCATCAAAACCATCGTGGATGGAGAGTGGTTGCGGGCCGACGGGACTACGTTGGGGGCCGATAACGGCATCGGAATGGCGGCCGAATTGGCTATCCTGGCTTCAAAAGATATAGAACATGGCCCCATAGAATGTCTTTTCACCGTTGACGAAGAAACCGGGCTAACCGGAGCGCAGGCGCTTGAGGCCGGATTTATGACCGGAAAGATATTGCTCAACCTCGACAGCGAAGACGAAGGGGAGATTTTTATAGGATGCGCCGGTGGGAAAAACACAAAAGCCGAGTTGCATTACGCTGCCGTGGAGGCATCGGCAAGGCAGGATTTCCTCCGGATTGATGTGAAAGGGTTGCATGGAGGACATTCGGGTGGCGAGATTCACAAAGGTTTAGGCAATGCCAATAAGATCTTGGTGCGTTTCCTGTATCTGCTGAAAGCGAAGGTGGATTTTGCGCTTTGCTCTATCCATGGAGGGAATCTGCATAACGCCATTCCACGGGAAGCTTATACGATAATCGGCGTGGCGCCAAACGAAAAAGAAACGGTGCGGACCATGCTCAACCACTTTATTGCGGATATTGAAAATGAATTGAAGCAGGTAGACTCCGGTCTGCAGATAAGCATGCAAACGGTAGAGAAACAGGAAACATGCATGGATGCTTCGGATGCCCAAAAACTTATTTACGCCTTGCATGCCTGTCCGCATGGGGTGGTGGAGATGAGCCACGATATGGAAGGCCTGGTGGAGACTTCCACGAACCTGGCATCCGTAAAAACGGAAGACCAACGGGTGTGCATCGTTACCAGCCAGCGAAGTTCCATTGAGTCTGCCAAAGTAGCCATTGCCAATCAGGTAGCATCGGTTTTCCTGCTGGCTGGGGCCAAGGTAACACAAAGCGACGGATATCCCGGATGGGCTCCCAATCCCAACTCCCGAATACTGAAAGCAGCTCGGGAGACCTATCTGAAGCTTTTCGGTAAAGAGCCTGAGATCAAAGCAATCCATGCCGGACTGGAATGTGGCTTATTCCTCGAAAAATACCCTTACCTGGATATGATCTCCTTCGGACCGACTTTGCGCAACGTACATTCTCCCAACGAACGCATCCGGATTGATACCGTAAACCTGTGGTGGAGACATCTGCTGGCCTTGCTGAAGGCTATATAGGTTTCAACCGGAAGATTTCAGCATGAGGAACAATCCTTTTCCATTATTCGTTGCATGTTGTTTGTTGGCCAATGTGTTTTTGACCGTTGCCTTGTCATGCAAGGAAATCGACGACTCTTATTCCACGAATCCCAATCATCGGCTGAGTTTCTCGACCGATACGCTTTCTTTCGATACGGTGTTCAGCACGATAGGCTCGGCCACGCGGCAGATTATGGTGTATAATACGAACAACGCCCCACTCCTGATTACCTCCATAGGGCTTGCCAATGGAACGGAGTCGGGGTTTCGCCTTAATGTCGACGGTCGTAGCGGAGAAGTATTTTCCCATATCCGGATACCGGGGAAAGATAGCCTGTACGTATTGGTAGAAGTGACCATTGAACCCACGAAAGCAAACCGGCCGTTGTGGATAGAAGACCTTTTGGAGTTCACCGTCAACGGGAAAACACAAGCGGTATGCCTGCGAGCCTGCGGACAGGATGTGCATCTGCTCAGGGGGGGAGTTACGGTGAGGCGGGATACCTTGTGGACTGCCTCGCGCCCTTATCTGATTTACGATAGTTTGGTTGTGGACAGCGGGGTTACGTTGACCCTGGAGAAAGGGGCCTTGCTATACATGCACCACAAGGCCAAATGGCAGATCAACGGCAGACTTCAGGCTGTCGGCACGTTGGAGCATCCCATCATTTTCCGGGGCGACCGGCTGGATAACCTGCTGACAGACCTGCCTTACGACCGCATCGCCAATCAATGGGAAGGTCTTTTCTTCGGCAGCAGCAGTTGGGGCAACGTAATGGATTACGTTGTTGTCAGAAACGGGAATCAGGGGCTTTACTTTTTTCCTTCCGAACTGCAAGAGAGGAAGATTTCGATTTCCAATTCACAGATAACGAACATGGAACAACTTGTGCTGACGGCCGGGAATTGCAGGATGGAGGCTGTAAATACCGAGTTCAGCAATGCCGGGGGCAACATCCTGTCGCTTACCGGCGGCAATTACCATTTCATTCATTGCACCCTGGTGAACTATTATGCATTCAATCCGGGGCGACAAGGTTTTCCGGTTCTTGAGCTGAAAGGGAAAAAGGAGGCACCCTTGACGGCGATTTTCGACAACTGCATCATCGACGGGTCGTATGCGGAAGGCGATCGTCCCCTGACGGGGGAGGTGTGGGTGGATGCTTCGGATGGAGGCGAGTTGAATTTCCTTTTCAACCATTGCGCCGTCAAAACGATGGAGGTAGCCGATACGAGTTTTCGCCGGGTGCAGTTCATCGGCGGGGAAAATCCCATGCGATATAGATATATAGGTAGTGCACAGGATAACCTATTCGACTTTCGGCCCGATACCTGCCGGGCGGTCATGGGTAAAGCCGATCCCGACATTGCCGCGCGTTATCCGCTGGATCGTTTCGGCGTCGACCGGACCGTCGGCGAAGATGGCCCCGACATCGGCGCTTATGAATACGTTCCCGAATGAATTTTTGCATGACTAAAACCTTACTGTCCTTATCCTTCCTGTTTATTTCCTTTGCCGTTACGATGGGGCAAATCCCTTTCCGCGTGATGAGTTACAACGTAGAGAACCTGTTCGACACGTACGACGACCCCGACACGGACGACGGCGAATTTCTTCCTTCCGGGCACAGGCGTTGGACGCCTTCGCGCTACAGGCACAAATTGAGACAAATAAGCCGGGTTATCAGCGCTGCCGGCGAGTGGGATACGCCGGCATTGGTAGGCCTCTGCGAGGTAGAGAGCGATACGGCGCTTATGCATTTGCTTTTGCGCACTCCGCTCCGTTCGCAGGGCTATCGTTATTGCCTTTCCCGGGGTTCCGACCAACGGGGTATTCAAGTTGCCTTACTTTATCAGCGGGATAAGTTCCGTTACCTTGGGCATGGTTCCCGACCGGTCAGGCTCAGGGCCGGCACACGTCCCACGCGGGATATTCTTCACGTATGGGGAGAGGTAAGCAGCGGAGACACTTTGGATGTCTTTGTGTGTCATTTCCCTTCCAAATACGGGGGAGAGAAGGAGACCGAATCCCGGCGCACGGAGGCGGCCTGTACCTTGAAACAACTTTGCGATTCGCTTATGCACGTACGCCTTAACCCTTTACAAATCATGATGGGCGACTTCAACGAATCCCCGGAAAGCGAATGTATGCAGATCGTAGCCGGCGCGTCTCACCTCAACCTGTTCGCCGGATTGGGTTCGGCTTTCCCGCGCGGCAGTCATAAATACCAGGGGGAGTGGAGTCAGTTGGATCAAATCCTCATCCACCGTCGCATGAATACCTTGGAAGCTTCCATGCGTTTTGTTTCCGGGAGCGCCCGCTGCTGTTCCCTTTCCTTTCTTTTTACCGAGGACAAAACCTGGAGAGGCAAACGCCCGCACCGCACCTACCACGGATATACCTACGAAGCCGGATACAGCGATCATCTTCCCGTGCTGGCCGACTTTGTTGTTGTAGCAGAATAAGCGCCGGGGGGCGGGGGGGGAGGGGGAGGCTTCCCGGAGAATCTTGTAAAAAAATACGGAAGCGAGGATTAAATGTAGAATCTGCCGTTATCTTTGCCGGAAATTTTTATCTTGCATTAAATTACCTAAAAAGAAAATTGGATACGATGAAATGCTCAAACTCTCTCTTAAAGTCTCACCGGGAAGGATTTCCGTCGGGACTGGGCAAGCGCCCGAACTCATTGATTGCATTGTTGGTTTTCTTTCTCTGCCTCTTGGCGACCTCCTGCCGGGGTGATGACAACCCTCCCGAACCGCCTGCGCCAACCGCCCGGGAGGGTTATCCCATTGGTTTTTCGGCGATCTCCAAAAACAAGGACGCAACCCGCGTAAACGGCGAACTCGTGACACAGGAAAATCTCGAAGAATTCGCTGTTTTTGCCTTCCAAACAACGGGCGATTGGGACGCTGCCAGCGCTAAGCCGGACTTTATGTTCAACCAAACGGTAAAGAAAGAAAACGGCCAATGGACCTACTCTCCGATGAAATACTGGCCGTCGCTGTCGTCGGGGAATCGCCTCTCGTTTTTTGCCGTTGCCCCCATGTTCGGGAATGAATCCGGCATTTCTCAGGGGAAGAATAAGGAGATGCCGGGAGCTATCAGCTTCCAGGTAAACCTCTCGATTCAACCCCAAAAGCATGTGGACCTTTGCGTGGCTAGGCCTGTCATGAACCGGACATACAGCATGAACAATGGGCTTGTCTCGCTCCAGTTCGAGCACGTTATGGCCCAGATTTCTTTCGCGGCAAAGTATAAGCTGAAGATGTTCGAGGATCCCGGGACGTACTTTAGCAATGGTAACGCCCTTCATACGGCGGACGTCCATATCCGCCGTATTACCCTCTCGGGTATACGTTTGGACACCTGGCTATACCTTGAGCCGGAAGGCTATAGATGGGATGAAACGGAGGTGGACTATGGAAGCGTTACCGTGGACGACGAAGTGTGGGCGACCAATCAGCGCGACCTGGTCGAGGAGCTACTCCCTCTACTCGAAGAGGACACAGACACAAATCCCAACATAATCACCACAAAACAAGGGACCCTCTGCCTCTTGCCCCATGCTTCTAACGGAAAACCGGATGAGCAAAAGAGTTCGATTATGATCGTCACAGAGATATTCGGCAACGAATGGACCATAACAGGCGACTTTCCGGAGTACACCTGGGAGGCTGGGAATCATTACACATACAACTTCCTGATAAACATAAGCTCCCGGGAGTATACTTTTATTGAAGATATGGAGGAGTTTATTGCCCCGGAGGACGGAACTTACCTGCTGGAAGTCTGGGGCGCACAGGGCGGAGACGGTTCTGTCGAGGGCATACCGGGAAACTACATCAGCGGCACCTACGAAATGAAGAAGGATGAAACGCTGTATGTCAGTGTCGGCGAAAAGGGAAAAGATAGAAATTATGAATATTTCATTGCAGGGGCGAATCCTATAGGTATGGGACACGGTGGTCCGGGGGGCAGACCTTACAACTACGGCATAGGGTACGACTACCTTATCGGGGCAAGCGGCGGGGCGGCTTCGCTGATACATACCGATGATTATAACGAGGACAGCTACCTCATTATAGCAGGCGGCGGCGGCGGTCGGGGAGAGGTTGTCATACCGGGCTTTAACCCCGGATACGGAGGATCATTGTCTAATTT
>JAITKB010000136.1 GCA_031278605.1 Tannerellaceae bacterium | reverse complement strand
CCGGCTACTACAATGCGGGTATCGGATCCGGGATTTTCCTCCAGATCCATGCCGGCAATGCTTGTGTATTCGGTTCGCACATCGGAAGCCGCCCCTCCTCCTCCTCCTCCGAAGTAGTTGCCCGACACATAGTCGCATCCACATCCGCCGCATCCGCCGCCGGGGTTGTATCCCCCGAAGGTATTTGCGGTGTACAGGAGTGCATCGTCTCCCATGCTGCCGACGCAGACGTAGAGTTTCTGCCCGGACGTCAATCTCAGGCTGCCCTTGGCGTAGCTGCCCAGGATGGGGGATACGCCATAGTCGCCTTCGTCCATCAGCAGGCCACCCCCCTGAGCCCCACAGACTTCTATTTGGTAGGTCCCGTCTTTGGGGGCGACAAACTCTTCGATCGTATTGGTATATCCAAAGTTCCATTGGGTTACTTTATCCTCTGCGTCTACCAGGAGGTTGTAGGTGTAATGTTCTCCTGCCTTCCATTCGTTTGCATCCAGGTAGGTCTCGGTTTCCCCGCTAACGTCGTTTATCCGTACGGTTATTTTAAGTTTCACCTTGTTGACCTGTATCTCCTGAGGCAGCAGGTAGAGCATTCCCTGCGTAGTGGAGATCACGTTGGGGGTTGTATCATCGGCCTTGTATCGGGGGATTTTCCTGGTGGAAAGGTCCCCCTTGCCCACAGAGAGCGAATAGATGCCTGTGGGATTTCCCGTGGGAGGCGTCTCCCAGGCATGGCCGCTGTCGGTAAACCGCACGGTATTGCTGTCCAGCAGTCCGGAGAGTTCAATTTTGTTTACGTACACCTCCGAAGCAATGTTGTTTACACTCTCGTACTTTGCCGAGAAGGAGATCTGCACCATGGCGTGGTCGAACAGGAGCGAAGTTTTCCCCTCGTTTGTGGTCGCTGTCTGATCCTTGGCAGGCTTGGCCATACGGAAGTCTGCCTGGTTGGACGGATTTTCCGGGGGCGTTACCGTGAAGGCGGGGAATCCCGGCGTGTACCCACTCGTTATCAGACTGATGCCATTGGTCGAAGAAGGCGCGGGACTTACGGCAAAGAACGAGAGGGTATAGCCCGATCCCGGCGACGGCCAATACTTCAGGGGGGAGTAGGTCCACTGTCCCTCATGCTTTGTGACCGTTTGATTCAACATAAAGTTTGGCGTAACGTTTTCGTTCCATTTGTCTGCCGTT
This sequence comes from Tannerellaceae bacterium, assembly GCA_031278605.1. Taxonomy (GTDB): domain Bacteria; phylum Bacteroidota; class Bacteroidia; order Bacteroidales; family Tannerellaceae; genus DFXE01. Next base: position 22,721 of record JAITKB010000136.1, on the reverse strand, counting down.
TTGGCGGCAAAAACAGACATCTCCCCGATACGGTCAGGGTCCTCGATGGTTTCATGCTCAGGAATCGCCGTAAAATCTACGAGCGAGATCTTTTCCTGTACCCTATCAGACTGTGAAGCAAAGGCGGACGTTTCCAGGAGAGGATTGCATTGAGTCAGGTGCTCTCCATCCTCCGGCTCATTTTTCTTTCCGCGAGATTTAAATGGTTTGTTGCAAGATTTCATAGTACTTTCTATGGAAAGTTTGTTTTTAAAGTAAAAAATTTCCACAAAGATAACAGCAGTTTTAACATGTTAACGATCTGCTCCACATTTTTAACTGTTTTCTTTTCTATTCATAGCGATTGTCTCTATTTGCCTATCTTTGCCGTCCCAACACGAACAAACGATGCATTATTTTACACATACGTTTCCGAACGGGCTGCGTTTGATACATCTGCCCTCGGATTCGCCGGTATCCTACTGTGGCTATGCCGTACATGCCGGTACGCGCGACGAAGAAGCCCACGAACACGGCCTGGCCCATTTTGTAGAACACCTGCTCTTCAAGGGAACCGCCCGGCGTAAAGCCCGCCATATTCTGAACCGGATGGAGAACGCCGGCGGCGAACTGAACGCCTATACCACGAAAGAAGACACGTTTGTTTATTCCATCTTCCTCGAAGAACACTTCGGACGCGCATCGGAACTGCTTACCGACATCGTTTTCCATTCCTGCTTCCCCCCCAGGGAGGTAGTCAAAGAGGCCGATGTGATCCTGGACGAAATCAATACCTACAAGGACAGCCCTTCGGAACTCATTTTCGACGACTTTGAAGACCTGCTCTTCTCCGGCCATCCCCTGGGGCATAACATCCTGGGCGATGCCTCCTCGCTCGCCGGCTTCACCTCCGAGGCAGGGCTTTCCTTTGCCCGCCGTTTCTACACACCCGCCAAGGCGGTATTCTTTTCCATGGGGTCGACCAAGCCGGAGAGGATTCTTCGCCTGGCGGGAAAACATCTCGGAGAGGAGGTCCTCGCTTCTACTCCTCCTCCCCTTCGCACCCCTCCTCCCCTTCTCTCTCCCCAGCATAAACGCATCAGGCGGGATACGCATCAGGCCCATGTGATAACAGGAGGCCGGGCATACGGCATGTACGAAAACGCCCAAAAACGCATGGCCCTCTTCCTGGTAAACAACCTCCTGGGAGGTCCCGGCATGAACAGCCGCCTGAACCTTTCGCTCCGTGAGCAACACGGATTAGTCTACAACGTGGAATCGAATCTCACCACCTATACCGACAGCGGCTTGGCTTCCATTTATTTCGGAACGGATCCCCGGCATACCGACCGGGCGCTCCGTTTGGTGCTCATGGAACTGAAACAAGTGTGCAACACCCGCCTCAGTGACGCCCGCCTCACGGCGCTGAAGAAACAAACCAGCGGTCAACTGGGCATACTGGGGGATAATAAGGAGAATACCTTCCTGACCTTAGGCAAACAGTTCCTGCACCGCGGAAGCTATGAGGGCCTCGCCGAGGTATTCAAAAAGATAGATGCCGTCACCTCCGGGGAGATGCTCGAAGTCGCCAACGAGGTGTTTGCCCCCGCCACCCTATCGAGCCTGATCTATACGTAGGAATTGCTCCAGTTTCCGGAACAGAAGGGCTGAGGCGTGGTTGGATACCGAAAAATACCATACCATCGGAATGAAACAAAACAGGAAACGCTTGACGGAATACAACAAGACGTTCTCTATGGAATCCCATTTATAATCAATCTGGTAGATGATGAAAAGGTAAAAAACGGACGAGAGCGCAATGGCCAATAACACAGAAAGACTGTCTTTCCTTTGGATGAGAAACCAAAGGTTGACAAGAAAAGCAAGAAGGAATACCGCAAAACTCCATCCGTACAGGGTTGTGTTTGTGTATAGTTGCCACAGGTGTGTGAGGATGGTTGCGGCTTTTTCGGTATCCAGGAATGGGTGGGTAATTGCGATGCTTTCGGCCTCCAAGCCGTTTATCTTCGTGTACAGCGTCCAGCCGAGCAGGGGGACAAGTGCCAAAAGAGCGCTTTGCAGGAAACCCTTATAGCCTTTTCTCCGGAAGGCGTCTATGAAAAGGAGCAGAAGCACGGCGGCAGTAAACACAATGCCTTCTGTGCGGCACAGGGTATTGATGCCAAGCAGTGCCCCGCAGAGGATCAGGTCTTTCTTTTCCCTTTCCCGGAACCAGAGCGCCATGTAAATAACGCCCAGAGAGGCAAAAATGGCATGGATGACGTTCGTCATGGAAAGGGAGGAAAAGGCCAGCATTTCGGGCGTCAGCAGAACGAAGAACGTGGCAATGGCGGCTCCCGTCTTCCCGGCTGCGCGGGAGGTGGCGGCATAGAAGGCTATAAGGAAAAACAAATACATCAGGGCGGGGATGATTTTCGAAGTCTCGGCTCCCAAGGCATACACGTAGGCGTAGCTCAGTTGCACCAACGGGGCGTAGGTGATGTAACTGGCTGCGCTGTGGATTCCCGGCATATAGGCTACGTTGAAGATGCTGAGCCCTTTCAGCGTATGTTCCTGAGCTACGATGTAGCCAATCGTTTCAAACCCGGCCAGGCTGTCTCTGTCGGACGGGGGAAAATAGAGGCATTTCGAGAAGTTCATGTATTCCAGGCAAACAACGGCGATGATAAAAAGCAGCCATACCAGGTTGGTATTCTTTAAGGAAGGCAAAGAAATCTCCTTGGGCCTATTCCTGCGGCGACCATAAAGGAAGAGAAGCAGAGTTGTCAGCAGCAAAGCCTCACCCAGGAGAAGGGGCATAGGCCTCAGGGGTATCCCTACCTGGTCGGCAAGGAGCATCAAAACGACCAGGAGTCCGATCCCCAGGGGGAAGGCGAGACCGATTTTCTCCACCGGGGAGAAGTCGGCAGACAGGCAATGCACAAAGGCAAGGCCCAGGATGAAGGTCAGGAAAATTCCTACATACAACATAAGCGTTCGTTTTTTAGGGTTTTACGGGTAATATGCCGTGTTCCTGTTTATGCTCTACCGGATAATCCAGTCGTTCGTAGCCTCTCCCGTTTACAATCGCTACGTGCGTAATCTCCGGGGCGTAGGGGCTGGTTTCCATTTCGGAGGGGAGCACCAAAAGGCGCGGATACAGGAAGCGCAAGGCCCATATTTTATTCTGCACCTCCTGTTTGAACGGGCTGGGCTTGTCGGGGGGATAGAAATCTTCGGTCGAGGGATAGAGGATCACGGCATTTTCCGGCGTTGCCTCTTTCAGGAACCAAAGGTAGGCGAAGTCTGTACCCAGTTTCATTTCGTTTTTTTCCTTCAGGGTGAGGTGGGGGTTGGCCCGGATTAGCTTCATATTGCTTGTGAGCATGTTGTATGCCCATGGGTATCCCGCGTTGTTTTCCATGGCTTTGAAAAGGAGAAAACCGAGGAGGAAGGCGAAGAGCAGATTTTTCGCAATCCGGGAGAGGTAGTTGACCGGGGGTTGTCCTGTTGGCTGCGAGGGGGTGTGTTTCTTTTTTTTCATACCGTATTATTTCTGCAATTTGTATTTGAGCAAAACCCAGAGGGCTTCTATTCCGTCGTACCATTTTATTTTCTTCCCTTGGCGGATGCTTCGTGGATAATAGCGGATGGGCAGTTCCACGATTTTATAGCCTCGTTTTGCCACTTTGGCCGTCACTTCGGGGCAGAACTCAAAGCCGGTGCATTGCAAGGGGATGGATTTGAGTAAAGCGGCGTCAAACATTTTGTAGCAGGTCGGTTCATCCGTCAGGCGTTGCCCGTACAAGAGGTTGGTAAAGAGGGAGACCAAGCGTCCTCCCAGGTAGAAGCGGCGGTAGGAATGTTTGTTTTCCCGTTCGAGGAAGCGCGATCCGTACACTACTTTTTTATTACGGAGGATGAGGTAAGTGAGCAACAGGTTCAGGTCTTCCGGTTCGTATTCGAGGTCTGCATCCTGGATCACTACGTAGTCTCCCGTTACGTGTTCCATTCCGGAGCGGATGGCCCGGCCTTTGCCTGAATTTACCTCGTGGCGGACGTATTTGAAGGCTATCTCCGGATACCGGTTTATGGTTTGGCGGATAATTTCCCCGCTGGCATCTCCGGAGGCATCGTTTACAAGAATGATTTCTTTTCCCATCCCGTTGATCAGCTCTACCCGGACGATTTTTTCCAGCAGACCCTCCAGCGTGGACTCTTCGTTGTAAACGGGAATAATGATTGATAATGTTTTATGCTGTGATGCCATAGCCAGGGGGAGGTTAGGGGCGGAAGCCGATAATCTCGCGCACTTCCCGGATCGTTTGGGCTGCGCTTTCCGTAGCTTTTTGCGCTCCCCGGCGGGCCACCTGGTCCAGATAAGTCGTGTCGGCCGTTATTTCCAGGATCTTTTTGCGGATGGGGGTGCAGAAGGCGTTGATGTCTTCCGCCAATTGCTTCTTCATGTCGCCGTAGCGGATTTCGCAGGTGTTGTACTTTTCGTTGAAATACCGGCAGGTATCCTGCGAGGAGACGATTTCCATCAGGGCGAAAAGGTTGGCTACGGCTTCGGGTTTTTCGCTGTTGGGGTGGGTAGGTCCTGCATCGGTCACGGCTTTCATGACTTTCTTTTGGATGGTTTGTTCGTCGTCTATCAGGTAGATGGCATTTCCTTCGCTTTTCCCCATTTTGCCCGAGCCGTCCAGTCCCGGAACTTTCAGCGCTTTGTCCGAGAGGTGGAAGGATTCCGGTTCCGGAAAGTACGCCACGTTGTAGATGGTATTGAAGCGGCGTGCGAATTTGCGTGCCATTTCCATGTTTTGTTCCTGATCTTTGCCTACGGGCACCTTGTTGGCTTTATGAATAAGGATATCCGCGGCCATCAGGGAGGGATAGGTAAGGAGTCCGGCGTTGATATTATCCGGTTGTTTGCGCACTTTTTCCTTAAAGGACGTAACCCGCTCCAGCTCGCCCAGATAGGCGTTCATATTTAAATAGAGGTAGAGTTCCGCTACCTGAATCACATCGCTTTGCACGTAGATGGTTGCTTTCTCGGGGTCGATACCGCAAGCCAGGTATTCCGCCAGGATGGTTTTAACGCTCTGACGGATATTTTCGGGCCTCGGATGGGTAGTAAGCGAGTGCCAGTCGGCAATAAAGAAGAAACATTGATAGGCGTCTTGCAGTTTCACAAAACTCTGCACCGCACCGAAATAATTCCCCAGATGCAAATTCCCTGTCGGCCTGATGCCGCTTAGTACTGTTTCCATAAAAAATCAAGATGTATGTGTTGGTAGAAAAATTATCTGTTCCCGGCCCGGCACGTTCAGGGTGTAAAAAAACACAGGACTTTTTTTATTACGAGACAAACTTAGAATAAAAAAAAGCCCTGTGTTATATTGTTTTAAAAGGACGCCCGGGGATGAATGCGTTTACTCAGGTAAGTGCACCGACATGTTTGGCTAATTTGGATTTCAGATTAGCTGCTTTGTTCCTGTGGATGATGTTTTTCTTTGCCAGCCTGTCCAACAGGGAAGACACCTTGGGCAACAAAGCCTGTGCTTCCTCCTTGTTGTCGGTAGCACGCAGATTCTTCACTGCATTTCTTGCTGTTTTTGCATAATACCGGTTATGCAGGCGCCTCGCATTCGACTGTCTGATTCTTTTAAGCGCTGATTTGTGATTTGCCATTTTTTAGCTGTCTTTTGAATTAATTTTTGTAGCCCATAGGGGAATCGAACCCCTCTTTCAAGAATGAAAATCTTACGTCCTAACCGATAGACGAATGGGCCTCAACGTTTTGAGTATGCCTTTCTTTAAAGGCGAGTGCAAAGATATGCTATCCGAATAAACCACCAAAACATTTTCAAAAAAAAAGGGGAGAGGCGCCGAGTTTTAACATTTGTTCGGGCTCGGAGCGAGATTCCGGAGGTTTGCACACGGCGCTCCGTTCCTTTTTTATTACGAATTAGGATGCGGTTTCGGGCCGGGCGGCTTGCTGCAAATTCGCAGCCGCCCGGCTGCAAATTCGCAGCCGCTCGGCTGCAAGTTCGCAGTCGCTCGGCTGCAAGTTCGCAGTCGCTCGGCTGCAAGTTCGCAGCCGCTCGGCTGCGAATTCGCAGCAAAGAATCTTTAACGATTTCCCCACAGACCCTTGCCCTCGGTCCTTTCCGAATCACTACCTTTGCTTCCGCTTAAAATAAACCTGTAAAATACATAAAACGATGTTAGACTTTATTACATGGACGGCTGACCCTGCCGTGTTCAGCCTTGGCACACGCGAGATTCGCTGGTATGGAGTGGCCTTTGCCGTGGGGTTCGCCATCGGCTACCTGATTGTGGCACGTATGTGGAAAAACGAAAAACTACCCCCGGCCTGGATCGATAGCCTGCTGTGGTACACGGCCCTTGGAACCATTCTCGGCGCCCGTTTGGGGCATTGCCTGTTTTATGCCCCGGATTACTACCTCACCCATCCGGTCGAGATACTGAAAATATGGGAAGGAGGCCTGGCCAGCCACGGCGGCACGTTGGGCATCGTGGTGGCCATTTATTTCTACTCCAGACGCGTATCACACCAAACCATGCTCTGGACATTCGATAAACTGGTCGTGCCCACGGGGCTGGTAGCCGCATTGATCCGCCTGGGAAACCTGATGAACCACGAGATCTACGGACAGGTCACCAACCAACCCTGGGGATTCCGTTTCATCGAAAACCTCCAGGCCTGGAAACGCGGGGCCGAACCGGTCTTCACCGCCCCAAGCCATCCCACCCAACTGTACGAAGCAGCCTGTTACCTGCTGACCTTCGCCCTCTGTATGTGGCTCTACTTCAAGAAAGAAGCCTATAAGAGGGAAGGACTTATCTTTGGCCTGTTCCTGGTTTGTATCTTTGGCTCCCGCTTCTTCATTGAGTTCCTCAAAAACAACCAGGAGGACTTTGAAGCCGCTATGCTCCTGAATATGGGACAACTCCTTAGTATCCCCTTTGTGGTGGCCGGACTTTATTTCGTATGGAAAGCATTCAATAAAAAACAAAACCCGTGACACCAAAAGAAATAGCCCATAACCTGTTTTATGTCGGCGTAAACGACCGGCAAAAAGAATTGTTTGAGAATTTATGGCCTCTGCCCCTGGGCGTATCCTACAACGCCTACCTGCTGGTGGACGAGAAAATCGTGCTGATAGACACGGTTGAGGTGGGTTACGCGGATGTTTTCCTCAAGGAAATAGAGGGCGTATTAAACGGTCGTGCGCCGGATTACCTGATTGTAGGCCATATGGAACCCGATCATTCGGGGAGCATCCGCCTGCTGCGCCGGCGCTATCCCAAGGTGCAGATCGTGGGCAACAGCAAAACCTTCGAGATGCTGGAAGGCTATCACGGCATCACCTCCGGACTGTATGAGGTGAAAGAAGGCGATGCACTCCACATCGGCAGCCGCGAACTCCGCTTCTATATGGCCCCCATGGTGCATTGGCCCGAAGTGATGTTTACCTACGACCCCAAAGAAAAAATACTGTTCTCGGCCGACGCCTTCGGCACCTACGGAGCGCTGAACGGAGGCGTCCTGGACGCCGAATTGGACCTCGCCCCCTTCCGGGATGAGATGATACGCTATTATGCCAATATCGTAGGCAAATACGCCGGCCCGGTGCAGAAAGCCCTCGGCAAACTCTCGGCAATGGATATCCAAACCATCTGCTCCACGCATGGCCCCGTGTGGCGCGAATACCGGGCCGAAGCCGTTGCCCTTTACGAGGCTCTGAGCCGCTACGAAGGGGAACACGGCGTAACAATCGCCTACGCAAGCATGTACGGGCATACCGAACAAATGGCGGAAACCATTGCACGATCCCTGGCCGAAAACGGCATAAAACCTATCGCCATGCACAACGTAAGCAAATCAAACGCCTCCTACATCCTCAGGGATCTGTTCCGCTACAAGGCCCTGATCCTGGGAAGCCCCACGTACAGCAACCAACTGTTTCCCGAAATGGAATCCCTGCTGGGCAAGATAGAAATCCGCCAGGTGAAAGGACGCCTGTTCGGATGTTTCGGCTCATTCACCTGGGCGGGAGCCTCCGTGAAACGCCTCGCAGCCTTCGCCGAACGGATGAACTGGGAAACCGTGGGCGAACCGGTAGAACAAAAACAGGGACTTAGCACCCGTCAAGCCTGCCGAAGCCTGGGAAAAGCCATGGCAGACCGACTGAATCATAGAAACCTCTAAAAACAACAACCGCAAAACATGAGACTGATTATCGAACCTGATTACGAACAACTCTCCCGCTGGGCGGCTTATTACGTCGCTTCCCGAATACAAAAAGCCGCACCCTCGGAATCCCAACCCTTCGTGCTGGGATTGCCCACCGGGTCGTCGCCCCTGGGTATGTACCACAACCTGATCGAAGTGCATCGGCAGGGGAAACTCTCCTTCCGCCATGTCATCACCTTCAACATGGACGAATACGTGGGATTGCCGCAAAATCATCCCGAAAGCTACCACTCGTTCATGTGGAAGCATTTCTTTGACCGGATCGATATACTCCCAAGGAATGTACACATCCTGAACGGGAATGCCGCCGATCCGGAACAGGAATGTGCGGCATACGAGGCTGCCATGAAGGCCGTGGGGGGAGTAGACCTCTTCCTGGGAGGCATAGGCCCCGACGGACACATCGCCTTCAACGAACCCGGCTCATCGCTGGCTTCGCGTACCCGTGTCAAAACGCTTACCACCGATACGGTGATCGCCAATTCGCGTTTCTTCGACAAGGATGTGAACAAAGTTCCGAAAACCGCCCTTACCGTGGGCGTTGGCACCGTGCTCGATGCCAAAGAAATACTCATCCTGGTAAACGGTCACAACAAGGCGCGCGCCCTGCAACAGGCCGTGGAAGGCGCCGTCAACCAGATGTGGACCATCACCGCCCTGCAACTTCACCCCAAAGGCATCATCGTGGCCGACGAAGCCGCCTGTGCCGAACTGAAAGTAGGGACCTATCGTTATTTTAAAGACATAGAAAAAGAACATCTATGCCCCGACAGTCTGCTTAAATAAGCGCCGGAAATGAAAGCAATACAATTTGCCGTAGCAGGCTGCGGACATATCGGCAAACGCCACGCGGAAATGATCCTGCGCGACCCAGGCGCCGCACTCGCCGCACTTTGCGACATCCGCCCCTGGGAGGAACTTGGCCTTGAAGCCTATAAAGCGCCTTTCTTTGCGGACTTTGCCGATATGTTGGCAGCCTCGCTCCCGATAGACGTCGTAACGATCTGTACGCCGAACGGACTGCACGCTTCAATGGCCGTAGACGCCATCGAAGCAGGCTATCATGTTGTAATAGAAAAACCCATGGCGCTGACCCGCGCCGAGGCCGAACAGGTGGTTTACGCCGCCCTCAAACACCGGAAGCAGGCCTTCTGTGTGATGCAAAACCGCTACTCGCCTCCCTCGGTGTGGATGAAAGAAATGATGACCTCCGGGCGGCTGGGAGCGATCTATATGGTGCAACTCAACTGCTATTGGAATCGCGACGAACGCTATTACACGCCGGGCGGCTGGCATGGCGACGCGCTCCTGGACGGTGGTACGCTCTTTACGCAGTTCTCGCACTTTGTGGACATCCTGTACTGGCTCTTCGGCGACATCACCGACATACAGGCACGCTTTGCCGATTTCAACCATGCCGGCCTTACCGCCTTTGAAGATTCGGGAATCCTACATTTTCGTTTCCTGAACGGAGGCCTCGGCTCCCTTTCCTACTCCACATCCGTCTGGGACAAGAACATGGAGAGCAGCCTGTTGGTCGTTGCCCAAAACGGAAGCATAAAAATCGGCGGCCAATACATGGACAAAGTGGAGTATTGCCACGTGAAAGATTACACCCTTCCCCCTCTTCCTCCCACCAATCCCGGAAATGATTACGGAGCCTACAAAGGCTCCGCCCAAAATCATCACTACATAATCCGCAACGTAGTGAACGTGCTTTCCGGCGCTTCTTCCGAGGCCATCACCACCAACGTGCTCGAAGGGTTAAAAGTAGTAGACATCATCCGGCGCATCTACCGGAGGCGGCAGACCGCCCGGAGCTAAGGCTCCCTTATCCTGTTATAAGGCAGCCGATAGGCTGAGCATCAACGACAGGGCGGAAGGATGATAACGGGCGACAGACACGCCGAGGTCGAATGTTTTTATCCGGATTCCACCTCCTGCCGAAAATCCGCCTAAGCCGTTGCCGCTTTGCAGTTTCATATCCGCCTGGGTTTTGGGGTTGAAACCCATTCCCAACCAGAAATTTTCCGAAGGGATAAAGTCTACCCCAAACACAAAATGCTTGATGAAAGTCCGGAAGAACGTATCCCCCGTATAGGCCGGGGAGTTAGGGTCGACGTAGGAAAAATCCCATGTATTCAGGTACATGGCGGTGAGCGAAAAGCGGAAAGGGGCATGAGCCGCCCGTTGGCTGAATCCCACCTGGATATCCCATGGCAACCTTTGACGTTTGTCGTAATACGCCTTCAGTTGTGCTCCGGCATGTTTGAGGGCTATGCCGACCGAAAATTCTTTCTCCGGATCGTAATAACTCAGACCTGCATCGGCCGCCAGGCCAAGCGAGGTGTAGCTTTCCAGCCAAGCATACAGGAATTTCAGGGCAATCCCTCCCCGCCAGCGTTCGGACAGGTCGTGTGCATAAAAAACATTCAGGCTGACGTCTTCTACGGAAAACTCGCCTTCGGTTACCTTCTCCGGGGTTGTTTGCTTAAAGTTGCCGTAACGGATGAAGTTTGCCCCCACGCCCCAGGCTCCGTTTTCGCCCAAAGCCCGGATGTAAAGGGCGCTTCCCAGGTGTATGTCGGAGATAAAATTCATGTAATTCAGATTCACCATGCCGCCCAATTCGGCGCCGGCCAAAGCCGGGTTGTGAAAAACCAGCGACGGGTCCTGTTCCACAACGGATACATTATTCCCTCCCAAAGCGCCCGCCCGGGCAGAGAAAGGATAACGCAAAAACGTAAAAACTTCCTCCCCGTTCTGAGCCGTCGCACCGGGAATCGCAAGGAATAATAACAGGAATAATAATAAGGATATACAGGCTATACTTCTCATCGTGTTGTTGTTGTTGAAAAAACATCCTTTATAGAAACGGGGAAAAAGCAGAAAAGGTATACCCTCAGGGCCTCGCGCTCGCCTTTTTCCGGTTCTTTCAAGCCTGTCTCACTTGTGGGCACAAGCCTGTCTCACTTGTGGGCACAAGCGTGTCTCACTTGTGGGCACAAGTGTGTCTCACTTGAGGGCACAAGTGTGTCTCACTTGAAAAGAGGGGTATTCTTCCATTAGATAGGTTTCGATGTGGCGCTGTTTTTTTTCTTCAAGGATTTCGCTGATAGCTATTAGGATACCGGTTTCTTCTACTTTGCCGAATTCATGATTGATAGCCGTTCCGAAGCTGCGCATCTTGGGTGACAGGCTCATGTAGGCGCTCACCAAAGGAGGCACGTTGATGTTGAACTTGCGCACTTCCTGATTCAGTGTTTTGTAGTTTTCCTTGAAATTGTCGGAATGAAAAAGGGATTTCATCCGGTCTAAATCGGGATTCGTTCGAAGCGGATCAATGGGCGTTATCAAATCCTCGGAGTCCGGGAAGTGCTTCGACAGGAAATAAAGGATCATATCCCGCGCCTCCGGGTTATACGTATTGTACATGGTCACTTTGCCGAAATAATATTGCAGGGTAGGATCCACCACGGATAAGGCCCCCAAGCCGTCCCAGAGATTGTCGAGCACAAAAAGGCCTTTGACAGAGCCTTCCCGTGTAGCCTGGAACTCCAGGGCAACAAACGAACGTCCCAACTCTACGGTATAAGGAAGGTAATTTTGTATAAACCTTTCAGAGAAATTGAAAAGATGCGAGGTGGCCAACAGGGGTTTACCGGCAGCATCGAATTTCACGTCCGGGCCGCACAGGAAACGATAGCCTCCCATGATTTGTTTTTCCCTGGGATTCCATACGATCAGTTGTCGATAAGCCCCATCCATTGTGTCGAACTTGTCAATATCTACCGGATCTCCGGTTCCTCCCCCGTAATGACGGAAGGCAATTTCGCGCAGACGACCGATTTCCTGCATGGTATTAGGCGAATCATGCGCGGTGATTATGTATATTTCGTTATTTGATTTATTGGTTCTCCGCAAAAGCTTTTCGGGAGTAAGTTCTGTTTCCAATAATGAGCGGTCGATAGGATGAATGATGTTTTGCATAAACTTATGGCTGAAGTTAGCGTGAATTAATTGTTTTTCAGGTTGTATGACTGCTCCCGTATCCATGCTACCCATTCGGTGATTTTTTTGCTGTTATCGAATGTTTGCCAAGGTATAGGTTTGCCGAAATAAATTCGGAAAAAAGCATGTTGGTTTCTGAAGAGTTCGTCGGACAGATAAAGCATTTCCAGATTGGTTTTTATTCCGATTTTTTTTCTCAGATTAGCTAAACGATAAAAGAAATTGGAATTTTTCCCTTCAAAATAAACAGGAATAACGTCGCGTCGGTATTCTATGGCTTTTCGAATGAATGATTTTTTCCATTCCGGGTCGATGATTCTTCCCTTTATTTTGCGCGAACAAAGACCGGCCGGAAAGGTTAAAATCTGGTTGTCGGAAGCGTAGGCTTCATCGGTGAGAAAGGCGGTGCGTTTGTCTTGCATCCCATGTTTATTAATGGGGATAAAAATGGAGCGGAGATTGGGAATAAAGAGCAGGATGTCGTTTACCAGGTAGCGGATTTTGCCTTTGTAATAATTACCCAGAACGGCCGAGAGGCAAACTCCGTCAAGCCCTCCCAGCGGATGATTGGAGGCATAGATATAACGTCCTTCCCTCGGAATATTTTCTTCCCCTCTCACTTCCAGCGTTAAATCGAAATGGCGAATAAGCTCTGTCATAAAATCTACTCCTTCCTTATCGCGGTAACGATTCAGTATTTCATTCACCTCTTCCTGATGGAGGATACGAATTAGATAATTTATCACAAAACGAGGAATTTTCGGCGCAAGCGACGAGGCTTTTTCCCGAAGTATTTGCCTCACGTCTATGAAACGGACAACATCTTCTTCCTTATTCATTTCCACATAAACCTTATTAACGCAAAGATACATCAATTTGAATATAGAGACACAAGAGGGTATTTTTTTATTGTTACCATTGTATTAAATTAGTGAATTAGGCGCCAAAGAAGTTCTGAAAACCCCAGACTCCTATGTCTGGGAGGGGGGGGAATATAAAAGAAGCTACCTGAATTGCTTCAGATAGCTTCTTTTTTTTAAATATAAAAATATTTTTACTTTGTTCTTCCTAAAGCCGAGTAGCTGATTTTAAGAGCATAAGCTTCACGTAGCGCTTGTTTGATATCGGTTATGACTCCCATTTTTGTTTCTCTATCTGCTTTTATAGAAACTGTCATGAAGGGCTGGTCTTCTTCTTTCATACTCGACTTTTCCTGTGCGATGTAATCCTGAATTTCCGATATTTCTGCAAAAGCATCGTTTAATTGTACACGAGTAGCAGAACCCATTTTGGCTCTAAATTCCTGCGTAGGTTCGCCAACATAGATGAATGTTACAAGCGACTTTTTCTCCAGTTTCTGAATCTCTGTTGCTTGTGGAGCTCTAAATGTTACCTTCAATGTTACTTCGCGCATAGATGTTACCATCATGACAAAGAACAGGAATGTAAACACCAAGTCAGACAATGACGCCATGCTTGGCTGGGGGACTTCGCGTTTTTCTCCACTACCAAATTTTCCCATTATTTTACTCCTCCATAATTTTTTGGCTCGGCTTCCGATATTTTTTGCGGATATATCGTTTGCACAGCCTTTTGTTGTTCTTCATCCAAGTCTACAAATTTTCTTCCGAATTTTTGCATTGAGATATCATCTCTCAATTCGTTGTATGCTGCTGCTATTTCATTTTGCACATCAATGTAGGATTGATATGAGGTTCCCCTGTCGTTTTGGAGGGAGACAACATGGTTCTTTGTTACCATCCTGCTTCCGAAATACGGAACATCTACCTCTATTTTTTCAGGCATGTGTTCGTTATTGGTCGGATTTTCAATAAAATCCTTGACTTTGCCTTTCAACTGATCCAATTGAATGTAGTTGTCTCCACAAAGTATCTGGTTCGTACTGTTGACGAGTACCACTAAGATGTTTCTCTTTTTAATATCCACATCCTCACTCTTTTGATCTTTGGGAATAGGTGGCGGAAGACGCCTCGGCAATCCCCTATCGGTATCCATAGATGAGGTCAGGAGGAAGAATAGAAGCATCATAAAAGCAATGTCGGCCGTTGATGTGGAATTCACCTGGGGCACTTTTCTCTTCTTTCTTGCCATATGTTTTTATAAATTACGATTTTGTAAAAAATCTCTTTATGCTTCCTATTATAATCCCCAATATGGTAAGACCTGCCATAATGTAGATTGAATAGAGAAACATGTCTGTTAGTTTCAACCAGACTGGCGTATTATACGCTTCGACATCCGGTTTTGCCAATGCAGACATGGGGGTACCGTCTCCTATCGAATACGTAGTAAAAAGTAATATGACGAACAAGGCAATAACCGCCAACCCTACAAGGGCTTTCTTTGAGTCGGTTCTGAAGTTATTGGCAAACTGAACGAAAGCAAAGAATAGGGTAGCTACCAGGGTAATGCCGAACAGGGTATACATCCAATACAACAAGGTGTCCGCATATTTGGGGTTCCACTGTCCATTATAGGGTTCGTTATCTCCTCCAAAAAAGAACAGTCCTATGAGTACCAGCATAATGACAGTACATGCTATCAATACCCAACTGGATATTTTTCGTATTTTAGTAACAGCCATGATTCGATTATTTGCTGTGTTTATAATTGTATTGCAGCACCAAATCTACCAAAGTAATAGAGGCATCTTCCATTTTGTTCAGAATAGCTTCCAATTTACTTAACAGATAATTGTAGAATACCTGCAAAATCAAGGCTACGATAAGACCGGCAACGGTTGTGATCAATGCCACTTTCATACCTCCGGCAACAACCGTTGGGCTGATATCACCTACTTTTTCGATATTATCAAAGGCCATGATCATCCCGATAACCGTACCCATAAATCCTACAGAAGGGGCTATTGCGATAAACAAGGTGATCCAGGAAAGGTTCTTTTCCAGCAAACCGCTTTGTACGCCGCCATACGAGATAACGGATTTTTCAACTACATCGATCCCTTGGTCTATTCTCAACAATCCTTGATACAGAATAGACGCAATCGGGCCTCTGGTGTCGCGGGCAATTGCTTTAGCGCCTTCTACATCCTCGTTAAGTAGTGCATCTTCGATACCTTTTAACAGTTTGCTGGGGTTAACTTCAGCTAAGTTCAGGTAAATCACTCTCTCCAAGCAAAAGCCTAGACCTAAAATCAAGATGATTGCTATGGCTCCCATAAACCCGGCATTACCTTCGATGAATTTGGTTTTCAATTGATGGTGAATGCCACTTTCAATCACTTGTTCCGTAGCCTCTTGTGCAAACATGAGAGTAGAAGTTCCAAGGGCGCACAAACCTAAGAATGCTTTAGCAAATAACTTTTTCATTGTGTGTCTAATTTAAAAGATTAATAATTTTTTATTATTTTATTTGTCATTTTCTGCTTTGTATCAATGAATTGCGGAGAGAGCGGGATTCGAACCCGCGATACGCTTTTGGCGTACACACGCTTTCCAGGCGTGCCTCTTCAACCACTCGAGCATCTCTCCAATTAAAAAAGTATCATCCCTCTTTGTAAAACGAGCGCAAAGTACGAAAAAAATTATAATCACAAATGTTTTAGATACAAATCTTCTTAAATAATTCATTTGTGTTTCTTCGTGTAACTTCCACGGTATCTTCAATCGAAAGGGCATAGATAGATGCTATTTTGGCTAACGTCTCCCTGATGTAGAGGGGTTCATTTCTTTTTCCTCTGTGGGGAACAGGAGGTAAAAAGGGCGCATCTGTCTCTAATACAACATCTTCAATGTTTGCATGGATAAGTGTTTCCGGAAGTTTAGTGTTTTTATACGTGACGACTCCCCCGATTCCTAATTTAAACCCTAACTTCTTTATTTCTTTCAGATGGGCTTCTTTTCCAGAAAAACTATGAAATACACCTTTTAATTTATCTTTTCCTATTTTGTAAATACTGTCGAACACTTCGGGAAAGGCTTCCCTTGTATGGATTGCAACTGGTAAATCCAGGTCGATACTCCACTGCAATTGTTCTTCAAAAACCGCTTTTTGCTCTTTCAGATAGGTCTTGTCCCAGTACAAATCAATTCCAATTTCGCCAATGCCGCAATAAGTTCTTGTATGAAGGAGTAATTCCATTTTACGGAGGATGGCGGGATAATCTTTGTCCACACTTGTAGGATGAAGACCCATCATGGGGTAAGCAAAGTTGGGATGAAGGTCGCATAATGCGTGCATCCGGTTGATGCTAAGAAGATCAATATTAGGCAAAAGGATACTTTCTATACCGGCAGTCTGCGCCCTGAGAATCACCTCTTCCCGGTCATTGTCGAACTCTTCCAGATACAAGTGGCTATGTGTGTCTATAATTCCCAAGTGTTTATGATTTGCGATATAACAAAAGATTGCCGGCCTCCTTCAGTACTTTCAGCCGTTCTTCCGGCACGTTTAATTGTTTGAGATGGCACAGGGCTTTCGTATATAAATCTTCTATTCTATGGGTGGTTATATCTTTTAACCCAAGATCGTTGTATATACGTTTAAATGTTTCAATTTTTAAAGAAGGATCGAATGTTTTTCGTTCAAACCACCGGAACATCTCTTCTTTTTGCTCAATCGAGGCATGCGCCAGAGCATGTACCAGGAGAAAAGTCTTCTTGTTGCAGAGGATATCTCCTCCAATGTTTTTACCGAAAGTATCCGTATCTCCATACATATCCAACAGATCATCTTGTAGCTGAAAAGCCAATCCGGAATAAAGTCCATACTGGTATAAATGCTCTGCATCTTCGCGGGAGGCTTCTCCGGCGATAGCGCCCATTTTCAGACTACAGGCCAGGAGTACAGCGGTTTTCAGGCGAATCATTTCCATGTATTCCGCTTCCGTCACGTCAGTACGCGATTCAAATTCCATATCGTAATGTTGCCCGCCACAAATATCCAGAGCGGTGGTTGTAAACAAGTCGAGCAATTCTTTCAGATGGGTAGGGTGACTGTCGGCTATCAGTTGATAAGATACAATCAACATAGCATCGCCCGATAAGATGGCCGTGTTTTCATTCCATATTTTATGTACGGTTGGTTTGCTCCTTCGTTTGTCGGCCTGGTCCATCAAGTCATCGTGCAGTAGGGTGAAATTATGAAAGATCTCTAAACTGAGCGCTGGAGCTATTGAAGTTTCAATCGTATCACTATATATATTACAGGCTATGAGTGTTAGTGCCGGACGTATGCGTTTACCTCCTATGGAAAGGATGTATGAAATAGGTGTGTACAAACTGTTTGGTGATTTGTTGAAACGAAGTTGGAAAATTTCATTTTCCACACGTTGGAAAATTTCATTTAGAGAGAACATACGGGCACAAGTTATTTTTTGCAGAAAAAGGCTGCATATCAGCAGCCTTTTTTCTGTGTTGTGAATGCTTTTCCCGAAAAAACACCAAAATCATTAAAAAAAAACCTTACTGTTGTAATTTGAATGTAATAGGTACTGTGTACTTTACACGCACCGGTTTTCCTCTTTGTTTTCCAGGCGTCCATTTCGGCATGGCGTTAACCACACGGAGTGCTTCTTTATCCAGCGAAGGGTCTACTCCACGTACAACCTCGGCGTCTACTACTGAACCGTCGCGATTAATCACAAAAGAACAAGTTACACGTCCTTGTATTCCGTTTTCCTGTGCAATGACAGGGTATTTTATGGAAGAAGATAGATACCTCACTAATTCTCCCTCTCCACCGGGGAATCGGGGCATTTCTTCTACCACGGTAAAAATCGGCTGAGCCGATTCTTCTTCCTCCTCTTGAATAGCGGCGGCAGGAGCTACATACGTCTGAACTTGAGCGGCCGTCTGCGTATCTTCGGAAGATATGATTTCTTGCTGTTCAAGCTCTATATTGTCTTCAACCACATTCAAGACCTCTGTTGCAACAGGGGCAGGGGGTGGGGGCGGGGGCGGAGGAGCGTCTTCCGGCCTTGTGATCTCTATATCTTCTTCTTGGATAATTTCAGCAATGCCCGAATCACCAACCACTTGCACATCGCGTGTACCCCATTCAAATCCGACGAACAAAATAGCACATCCGATGACGAGACCCATCAGAAAGCTGAGAGTTTTACCTCCCTCCAAGTCGGCTCTTTTAGTTTTTTTGACTTCCATACAATATCTATTTTTTTGTTACGTGTTTCCCAATGCAGCAAAAATACAACTTTTTTCATATCACATTCAAAAAAAAACGAGAAAATTTATTTTTGTGTTTTTAAATCCATATCCCTATTTACAGGGATTGCGTCTTTATATCCTAAATTATTCAGCGTTGTATTTATTTGGATAATCCCCTATGCTGTTTCGTAAGCCTACGGCAAACTACACCTTTTCGGTTTCCCCCCCACCGCCCGGGCAACAAACGTGCGAGGTCATTCACCTTGCAATCATTCATCCGATAATCGCAGCACGTCCGGCCGCTTGATGGTAAACCTCTTCCTTGCGAAGCGTTTTCCGTCTCTTCCTTCGTGTATTGTCCGCCGCCGCCTGTCGTTCCGGGCGGTGGAGCAACTCTTTTAGGGGTTAATTACTAATACGCTGATAATAAGCCATCTGCCACCCACCCCCACAGGCCTCGAAGCTGCGTCCCAGTCCGGCTTTAGCCGGAGTGCACAGAAAATTTAGCTGGAGTGCACAGAAAATTTAGCTGGAGTGCACAGAAAATTTAGCCGGAGTGCACAGAAAATTTAGCCGGAGTGCACAGAAAATTCAGCCGGAGTGCACAGAAAATTCAGGCCTTTTGGGGTCTGGCGAATGTTTCGTTTCATGGAATGAATTTCGTTCTCGAAGAAATCATGGAATCTAATCCGAGGCCATCAACCTCTTCGGACAACGCCCGACAGCGCATCGAAACCCTTACGCAGTTCTTGCTCACCGGAGATTCCGCCCCGGCAGCGAACAATTATGACTGCGGTAATACTCCGAGGAACCGAACCCCGCTTTGCAGATTAGGAAGCGATGTGGGCCAAACCTTCCGCCTCACTTAAACGAGGAAAGGATGTGCGTCGTGCCGTATGTTTTTTTCGGCAAAGCTAATCGGACATCGGATAGTGGGAAAGATGTATTTGGCCGAAAGCTTACGATGTTGCTGTATTTAAAATGCATCCAATCATTTTTCAAATAACCTCAAAAATCACTTGCGGATTTAAAAGGTTACAAGAATTTTGATTACTTTTGTACATCAATAGGATATAAATGTATGAGAATTGTATTTTGCTTTTTATTGGTAGTAGTCACGGAGATTTTTTCTTTGCTCACTCCGTTTTCTTTGTTTGCCCAGCAAACGAATATTCCTCTTTCTGACGTTGCAAAACAATGCCCTTCTCCCCCTTCTGTAGAAATCATAGCCGTTGATAATCGAATCAAGGTGCTCAATGCCCCGGTAGGTAGCAGGCTTGAGATATACAGTGTGGTAGGCATCAAAGTATTAGAAATTGAGATGAAACAAGCGAGTGGCGAATACACAGTGAATATTGCCAAAGGATACTATATTATCCGCATCGATGAAACTGTTCGGAAAATAGCTATACGCTGAGGCAATTTTCAATGTATTTTTTTGCAAAGGTTCTAATATATGGTTTGCGCTTGTTGAATGCTAACTTGTAGATGTTTACTATTGCTGACCTTTAAAAATTCCAAACCTGGCGTTACAATCCGTCGACAAAATATCCATTTATTTTAATAAACTCCGCTTTTGCCTTTATTGAGAGGTTATCTATTGAATATCTGATTGATTATAATAGATTATTAACAATTGAAGACGCGGAATTTCGCTTTTTTGTGTAAATATTAAACCAAAAGATTCGTTATTTGTTCAGTATTAAAGAGATGTTAGTGAATTGATATGAGGAAATCTACCATTTGGTTATTGGCAATCGTCCTGGCATTTGCTTTTGCAGGTTTGCTTTACCTGCAAGTAATGTATGTAGGGGAGATTCTTAGAACCCGAAGCGAACATTTCAACGAAACGGTAAAAAAATGTCTACTTCAGGTATCCAAGAACCTTGAACTGGATGAAACACGCAAATACATAGAAGAAGATATAAGTAGGGACATCAACAACGACCGCTTCCGGAATGAAGCCGGTAGGTCGAATGTTCAGGAACATTTCCGGTTTGAGATCTTTCATTCGGCAACTTCCGGTTCCGTACAAGGTAGCTTGGAGTTACAGAGTTTTACGAATACGCCATCACAACCTTTGTCTTCTTTGCTGCAAAAACCCTCGTCGAACAATATCGTCAGCACTTCAAAGGAATATTACGATACCTATAAACGCCGCTACCTGTATAACAGAACCTTGATGCATGAAGTATTGATAAGTATGATGAATACTTCCAGTCTGAAACCCATAGAAGAACGAGTGGATTTCAAGCAACTGAACAATTACCTGAAAATGGAATTTATCAATAGCGGCTTAAACCTTCCGTTCGTTTTTTCGGTAGTGAACAAAGACGGGGAAACCGTATATCAAAGTGGGGAACTGAAAACACAACCCCTTGCTTCGGATGTGCTGACAGGCGTGTTGTTCCCGAACGATCCTCCCTCGAGACAGAACTATCTTAAGGTAATTTTCCCTACTAAACAGAATTATATTTTCAGTGAAGTGACCTTCATCATCCCTTCGGTGGTGTTTTCGCTTATACTCTTGATAACCTTCATTTTTACTTTGTACATTGTGTTCCACCAGAAAAAGTTGTCCGAGATGAAGAACGACTTTATCAATAATATGACACATGAACTGAAAACACCGGTCTCGACGATTTCCTTAGCTTCGCAGATGCTAAAAGATTCTGATATTACCAAAAGTCCGGATGTGTTCGGGCATATATCGGGGGTCATCAACGATGAAACGAAACGATTGGGATTCCTGGTGGAAAAAGTATTGCAAATGTCTTTGTTTGAACGGCAACGGGCAACACTTAAATTAAAGGAAATAGATGCCAACGACCTGCTTGCCGGTATAGCCAATACGTTTGCCCTGAAAGTGGAAAAATACGGAGGGACAATTGACGTTGATTTAAAGGCCGAGGAATCGGCCATTTATGTGGATGAGATGCACCTGACAAACGTATTATTCAATCTGATGGATAATGCCGTAAAATATCGACAACGGGAAGTTCCCCTGAAACTGATAGCACGTACGTGGAACGAAAATGGGAAACTACTTATCTCGTTGGAAGATAACGGCATTGGAATAAAAAAAGAATATCTTAAAAAGGTATTCGACCGATTTTTTCGCGTACCTACCGGCAATGTTCACGATGTGAAAGGCTTCGGACTGGGACTGGCTTATGTACGCAAGATTCTGGAAGACCATAACGGCAATATTCGCGCCGAAAATGGCTTCGACAATACAGGAACGAAATTCATTATTACTTTACCTCTTATAAAAAATAGTCATGGAAGAGAAACTTAGAATTTTATTTTGCGAAGACGATGAAAACCTCGGAATGCTGTTGAGGGAATACCTTCAGGCAAAAGGTTATGTTACGGATTTGTTTCCCGACGGAGACGCCGGGTATAGAGGATTTACGAAAGCCAAATACGACCTTTGCGTATTAGATGTTATGATGCCGAAAAAAGACGGATTCGTGCTCGCACAGGAAATCCGTTCCGTCAATCCCGATATACCCATCATATTCCTCACTGCAAAAACAATGAAGGAAGAAATCCTGGAAGGCTTTAAAATTGGAGCCGATGATTATCTGACCAAACCCTTCAGTATGGAAGAACTGTTGTTCCGTATCGGAGCCATCCTGCGCCGGGTGAGGGGGAAGAAGTTGAAGGATATTCCTTTTTACCGGTTAGGGAGGTTTCTGTTTGATACGCAAAAACAAACTTTGTCCATCGGAGAGGAAGTAACCAAATTGACAACCAAGGAATGCGAACTTCTGAGCCTGCTTTGTGCACATGCCAATGAAATTCTGGAACGCAATTATGCCTTGAAAACCATTTGGGTGGACGACAACTACTTCAATGCCCGCAGCATGGATGTCTATATCACGAAACTGCGTAAACTCCTGAAGCCTGATTCGGATATTGAAATCATCAATATTCACGGCAAAGGATATAAGCTGATTACTCCTCCCCTTGAAGACCAAACCAAAGACGAATGAAGCGTATGTATAAGATATTCATCCAGACATTAGGACTGTGTGCCGGAATTATTTTGCCGGCGTATGCGACCGAAGAGGCAAGGCTGTTGCGATTCCCGGCAACGAATGGAAGCGAGATCGTTTTCTCCTATGCCGGCGATTTGTATAAAGCCCCCCTGAACGGTGGCGAGGCCTCGCGCCTGACCACGCATATCGGATATGAAATGTTCCCTCGTTTTTCCCCCGATGGGAAAAGCATCGCTTTTACCGGACAGTATGACGGTAACACGGAAGTATATACAGTGCCTTCAACAGGAGGCGAACCGT
>JAITKB010000108.1 GCA_031278605.1 Tannerellaceae bacterium | reverse complement strand
CCCCGCTATCACCCCATGATAGCGGCCGCTATCACCCAGTGATAAGCCCCGCTATCACCCCATGATAGCGGCCGCTATCACCCGGTGATAAGCCCCGCTATCACCCGGTGATAAGCCCCGCTATCATCCCATGATAGCGGCCGCTATCATCCGGTGATAAGCCCCGCTATCATCCCATGATAGCGGCCGCTATCACGACCCCCAGCCGCGGGAGGCGAAAGGCAACAATCGCTAATCGTTCATCAGGCCATTTCCGCGTTTCGTATATTTTGTTTACGTTTGTTGCGGCAAATCATTAAAATCATTAAGTTTTAACAGGTATGAATGAATCGTTGCACAGACTGGGGGAATATACCTTGCTGATGACAAAAACGATCACGGCTCCCAACCGCTGGAGCATGTTCTTTAAACAACTCGTGAAGGAAATATATAAGCTGGGAGCGGATTCGCTCTGGATCGTTATCATCATTTCCATCTTTATCGGTACGGTGATCGCTATCCAGATTTCCTTGAATATCAGCTCCCCCCTTATTCCCAAATTCACCATCGGATACACCACGCGGGAGATTATCCTGTTGGAATTTTCCTCCTCCATCATGTGTCTGATCCTGGCCGGTAAGGTGGGAAGCAACATCGCCTCCGAAATCGGCACCATGCGCGTGACGGAACAAATAGACGCCATGGAAATCATGGGCGTTAACTCGGCTAACTTCCTCATCCTCCCCAAAATGCTGGGGCTGATGGCCTTCATCCCGGTGCTGGTGATCTTCAGCATGTTCACCGGAATACTCGGCGGAATCGCCGCCAGTTATGCCGACATCAACGGCATGACGCCGGCTTCGTTTGAGTACGGTATGCAATTCTATTTCAATGCCTTCTACATCGGTTACTCGGTTATCAAATCCGTGGTGTACGCCTTTATCATCTCCTCCATCTCCTCCTATTTCGGATACAACGTCAAGGGAGGAGCGCTCGAAGTAGGAAAAGCAAGTACCAATGCCGTGGTCATGAGCAGCATCATGATCCTGCTCGCCGACGTCATCCTCACACAAATCATGCTTACGTAAAACAACAACCATGGTAGAAGTAAAACAAATCACCAAATCCTTCGAAGGCCGCACGGTACTGCACCGTATCAGCGCCGTATTTGAAACCGGAAAAACCAACCTGATTATCGGGCGAAGCGGCTCCGGCAAAACCGTGCTGCTAAAGAATATCGTCGGCCTTCAGAGACCGGACAAAGGCGAAATCCTCTACGATGGCCGGGAGTTGACTTCCATGAAAAGAAAAGAACTCAATGAACTGAGACGGGAAATGGGTATGCTCTTCCAAGGCTCGGCCCTGTTTGACAGCATGACCGTGCTGGAGAACGTGATGTTCCCCCTGAATATGTTCTCCAAGGATTCCGCCAAGGAACGGGAAAAAAGAGCCATGTTCTGTCTGGAACGGGTGAACCTCCTGGAAGCGGAGCACCTTTACCCCTCCGAAATCAGCGGAGGAATGATGAAACGAGCCGCCATCGCACGCGCCATCGCCCTGAAACCCAAATACCTCTTCTGCGACGAACCCAACTCGGGCTTAGACCCCAAAACCGCACTCCTCATAGACGAACTCATACACGGAATCACCCAAGACTACCGCATGACCACCGTAATCAATACACACGATATGAACTCGGTCATGCATATCGGCGAAAGCATCATCTTCATCCGGGAAGGACAGCTGGAATGGAGCGGAAACAAAAACGATGTGGTGGCCTCCGGAAATCAGGCGCTGAACGACTTTATCTTTGCCGCCGGAAAACGCGCCGACACCCCCTATTTCTCCCGCAGGTAGATGTTGACCGGCGTGCCGGTGAGGTCCCAATGCTCCCGCAGTTTGTTCTCAAGGAAACGTTTGTAGGGTTCCTTGACCCACTGAGGCAGGTTGCAAAAGAATACAAACGAGGGAACAGCCCCCGCAGGCAGTTGCGTGATGTATTTGATCTTGATATACTTCCCCTTCCAGGCCGGAGGAGGAGTGGTTTCGATCAGGGGTAGCATGATTTCATTCAGTTTGGCCGTAGGAATCCGCTTGCGCCGGTTCTCGTAAACGGCCTTGGCGGTCTCCAGGACCTTGAATATGCGTTGTTTGGTCAGTGCAGAGATGAAAAGGATGGGGAAATCCGTGAAAGGAGCAAAGCGTTCGCGAATCGTATCCCTATAATAGGTAATCGCCCTCTGGCTTTTGTCCTCTACCAGGTCCCACTTGTTTACGCACACCACCAGGCCCTTTTTGTTCTTCTCCACAAGGGAGAAGATGTTGATATCCTGACCCTCAATGCCCCGTGTGGCGTCGATCATCAGAAGGCAAACATCCGAATATTCAATGGCGCGGATCGAACGGATCACGGAATAGTACTCCAAATCCTCGTTCACCTTCCCCTTTTTCCGTATCCCGGCCGTATCCACCAGGTAGAAGTGGAGGCCAAACTTATTATAGCGTGTATAGATGGAGTCGCGGGTCGTACCGGCTATTTCCGTTACAATGTGGCGTTCTTCGCCGATAAAGGCATTGATCAGCGAGGATTTCCCGGCATTGGGACGTCCGATGACGGCAATACGCGGAAGTTCTTCGTCCAAATCCTCCGCCTTCTCCTCAGGCAGGAGTTCGACGATTTTGTCCAGCAAGTCGCCCGTTGACGAGCCGTTGATGGCCGAGACACAGAAGGGATCGCCCAGGCCAAGGGAGTAAAACTCGGCGCTTAAGGGGTGCTGCTCGAAATTATCGGCTTTATTGGCCACCACCAGGAGGGGCTTGTCCGTACGCCTCAGTATTTTGGTTACTTCCTCGTCCAGGTCCGTCACCCCATGAAGGATGTCTACCACAAAGAGGATGAGGTCGGCCTCTTCAACCGCTATTTGCACCTGTTTGTTGATTTCTTCTTCAAAGACATCGTCGGAATGAACCACCCATCCGCCGGTATCGACTAAGGAAAACTCCCGGTTTCCCCAGTCTACTTTTCCGTATTGGCGGTCGCGCGTTGTACCGGCTTCTTCGTTCACTATCGCCAGCCGTGTCTGTGTCAGACGATTGAACAAGGTGGACTTACCCACGTTGGGGCGTCCCACAATGGCCACTATATTTCCCATAATCCGTTTATTTTGTATGCTGTGTTATGAATCCATGCGGTAACCGAAATTCCTCAGGAGCGCATCCCGGTTACGCCAGTCTTTTTCTACTTTCACAAACACTTCCAGGAAGATTTTCTTATCAAAGAAGCGTTCGATGTCTTTTCGCGCCATGGTGCCGACTTTCTTCAGCGCAAGTCCCTTATGACCGATGAGAATGCCTTTCTGCGATTCGCGCTCTACCACCACGAGCGCCTGGATGCGAATCAGCTTGTCGGTCTCTTCAAACACCTCCACCACCACTTCCGCGGCATAAGGTATTTCCTTCTGGTAGTAGAGAAGGATCTTCTCGCGGATGATCTCCGTCACAAAAAAACGCGCCGGCTTATCCGTCAGAGCGTCTTTCTCAAAGTAGGGCGGGGAATCGGGCATCAGGCTCTCTATCCGCTTTTTCACGTAATCGACGTTGAAATTCGAGAGGGCAGACAGGGGAATGATTTCCGCCCGGGGGAGGATCGCTTTCCATTGGTCCGCCAACTTCTCAAGCCCTGCCTGGTCGGTCAGGTCTATCTTGTTGATCAGAAGCAGTACGGGGCATTCCACCTCTCCTACCTTGGCAAGGAAGCTTTCGTTCTTGTTGATGGTCTCCACCAGATCCGTTACATATAACAGTACGTCGGCGTCGCCCAAAGCGGAATGTGAGAAATGAAGCATCGACTCCTGCAACTTATAATTCGGTCGCAGTACGCCGGGGGTATCCGAATAGACAATCTGCATATCGTCGGTATTCACGATGCCTATGATCCGATGCCGGGTAGTCTGGGCCTTTGAAGTAATGATCGAGATGCGCTCCCCTACCAGACGATTCATCAGCGTAGACTTCCCTACATTCGGATTACCTACGATATTAACAAAGCCGGATTTATGCCTTTTTCCCGTCATAAGCCCATTTCAGGTACACCGCACCCCAAGTAAAACCCGCCCCGAAAGCGGTAAGGATAAGGGTGTCGCCTTTCTTTAACTTGTCTTCATATTCCCACAAACAAAGGGGAATCGTCCCTGCGCTGGTATTTCCCCGTTTCTGGATGTTCACCATCACCTTGTCTTCCACCCCCAGGCGTTGCGCCGTGGCGTCGATGATGCGTTTATTGGCTTGGTGAGGGACAATCCAGTCAATATCTTCGCGCTTCAGTCCGTTACGTTCCACTATTTTAATGGAGGCGTCGGCCATCAGCATGACTGCGTGTTTGAACACATATTTGCCATCCTGATACACATAGTGCATTCGTTTATCCACCGTATCATGTGTGGCTCTGAAGGCCGATCCTCCTCCTTTCATATTCAAGTGGGCAAGCCCCGTCCCGTCGGTACGGAGAAGGGTATCCAGGATCCCAAGTTCTTCGTTGGAGGGTTCAATCAATACGGCCCCGCAACCATCCCCGAAAAGCGGGCAGGTCGTACGGTCGGTATAATCGGTGATTGAGGTCATGGTATCTCCGGCCACCACCACTATTTTCTTATGTCGCCCGGAGCAGATAAAGTTGGCTGCCGTTTCCAGCGCATAGAGGAATCCGGTACAGGCCGCCTGCATGTCGAAAGTCAGCGCGTTTATACATCCGGTATTATGGGCAATCATGGATGCGGCCGTAGGGAAAAAGTAGTCGGGTGTTGTTGTGGCGCAGATGAGCGCTTCCACCTCTTGGGCAAGGGTATGGGTTTTCTCCAGCAACTGTTCCACAGCCTTTGTGCCCATAAAGGAAGTACCCAATCCCTCTCTCAAAACCCTCCGTTCGCTGATTCCCACACGGGTCAAAATCCACTCGTCCGAAGTGTCTACCATCTTGGATATATCCTCATTTGTCAATACGTCTTCGGGAACATATCCTCCAATACCTGTTATAACCGCGTTAACTTTATTCATATCATTCACTTATGTTTATCTATTCTATTCTATTATCCGACTACAAAAAAGCCCTAAAAGAACTTTAGGGCTAATCCTTTTTACATCAAACCAATCGGGAAACTTTATCCGGCCGCACTTTTTTCGATTGCCAATTTCCCTCTGTAATAGCCACATTCGCCACATACGGTGTGATAAATGTGCCAAGCTCCACAATTCGGGCATATTGCCATTGTAGGAACTACAGCCTTATCGTGTGTACGTCGCTTGGCTGTTCTCGCTTTTCCTTGTCGTCTTTTAGGATGTGCCATTTTCTGTATTTTTAATTATTATCATTTTCCATTTCAATAAGTCCTCTCAGTGCGTCCCATCGTGGGTCTATCGTTTCGTGCACGTCCTCTGTTGCCGAAATGTCTTCCGCTTCGCCGGTCGCGGCATAGTCACCTTCTCCTCTGTCGCCCGTACTTCCTCCGGTTGCATGTTTCTTTAGTTTGGAAGACATTGCCTTATTACATTTTCCCGGCGGATGCACATGTTTCATCGGTATTGCCAGCGCGACAAATTCGTACAGGAACCAAGCCAAATTGATAGCTCCTTCTTCTTCGGGGATAACCACAATTTCGTCGCTCTCTTCCATATACTCCTTTCCGAATTTCACGACAAGGCGATTCTTCGATTCAACAGGCCATTCCAGATCATCCAGACATCGGTCGCACGGAACGAACACGACGCCTTCTACCCGGAAATTCATCTCAAACATCAGGGATGCACGCTTTAGCGTCAGGAAAACTTTTACTTTACCTTTCTGAACTTCCGTTCCGTCGATATCCATAAAGAACTTATTCTCCAGCTCGTACTCAAACTCGTGTACACCCGGAGAAAGGTTCTTCAAATCTATTTTATATGTGTCAAATTTTCCCAAAATGCTTTACGTTTACGTAAAAAACTTCGCAAAGGTAGAAAAAAACCCAATAAACACGCAACAGTCTCTGTTGTTATTTTCCTTAAGGCTTAGGCTACTTCGGGATGGACATCTTCTGCACAATACAGGATAATCTACTTACACACAGTATTATTGAGATACAGGCATCTTCTCTTGTTCTTCAAAGGGTACGAAGCGGAATTTTTCCATATATTTGCAACCGAATGGACGTGGATAGATTTGTATTGCTTGCAACCACGGGAAAAAATGCTAAAATGATAACTCTTTTCCGCATGGCCTCCCCAATATCACCTCTCCCTCCGTCGGTTCACGAATAGAATTTACTTACTAAATCAATCCGAACAATGAGTTATTTATTTACCTCCGAATCGGTGTCGGAAGGACACCCCGATAAAGTGGCCGATCAAATATCGGACGCTTTATTAGATGAGTTTCTCGCTTATGACAGAAACTCAAAAGTAGCATGCGAAACCCTTGTTACAACCGGACAGGTTGTTTTGGCCGGAGAAGTGAAATCAAGCGCATACGTTGACGTACAGGATGTGACGCGCAACGTGATTAAACAAATCGGCTATACCCAAAGCGAGTATCAATTTGAAGCAAACTCTTGTGGCATACTCTCGGCCATCCATGAGCAAAGCGGAGATATTAACCGGGGCGTCGAACGGGATGATCCCAACGAACAAGGAGCAGGCGATCAGGGTATGATGTTCGGCTATGCCACCAATGAAACAAGCAATTACATGCCTCTGCCCTTGGATCTTTCGCACAGCCTGCTCCGGGAACTGGCCGCTATCCGCAAAAACGAACGCGAACAAATGCCCTATCTGCGCCCGGATGCAAAAAGCCAGGTGACGATTGAATATGAAGACAATGGACTTCCGCGCCGTATTGATACGATTGTCATTTCCACGCAGCACGACGAGTTTATCCTCCCTCAAGGGATTACGCAAGAGGAGGCCGACAAGGCTATGCGGCAACGGATAACGGCCGACGTGAAAAACAGATTAATTCCAAGGGTGAAAGCGCAGTATCCTGCACAGGTACAGGCCTTGTTCGACGATCGCATTACGTACCACGTCAATCCTACGGGCAAATTCGTTATCGGCGGGCCTCACGGCGATACGGGGTTGACGGGGCGTAAGATTATTGTAGACACGTATGGCGGCAAAGGGGCGCACGGCGGAGGCGCATTTTCCGGGAAAGATCCCTCGAAAGTAGATCGTTCGGCTGCTTATGCCGCCCGCCATATTGCCAAAAACATCGTGGCGGCCGGAGTAGCCGACGAGGTTTTGGTACAGGTTTCGTATGCCATTGGCGTAGCTCGTCCCATGAATCTGTTTGTGAATACCTACGGGCGGTCGCATGTGCCAATGAGCGACGGCGAGATAGCCCGGAAAATAGGGGAATTGTTCGATATGCGCCCCAAAGCGATTGAAGAACGTCTGAAATTGCGTAATCCAATCTATTTGGAAACAGCCTCTTACGGCCACATGGGACGCCAACCGGAAAAGAAAACCAAAGTATTTAATTCCCGCTACAATCCTCACCCCATCCGGGTGGAGGTCGAGTTGTTTACCTGGGAGAAACTGGATTATGTCCAGGCGATCCAAGCCGCTTTCGGCCTTTGATTTCAGGGGCTGAAGCTGCAGTGGGACGCAGCTTTAGCTCTTTTTTCAACCATGGGGAATCGTCCTTTTTCGGCGACCGGAAATTATTCCCGGCCTTCTTTCATTCGGATAAGGAGTTCTTTTTGGCCTGCTCCCAAGAATCCGGCAATATCCTCGCCTATTTCCTCCCGGCTAAAGGACAGGGTCGTGGTATAGGGTAGGTAGGATTGATTTTCATCCCCGTCGATGTCTGTTACGGAGATACTTAATACCAGGTCTTTGCCGAAGGTTGTGATGGGATTATTCCAGACAAAGTCGCCGTTTTCTCCCGTGAAACAGGTATCGGCGGCCGGATGGGGCGAGGCGTGGGAGATGACTACCTGCAAACCGGGAATCCTTCTCGTTGTATCCTTCTCGCTGACAACCGTCCCGTTGAGCACGTAATTTGCCGTTGGGGATTGGATGTCTTTTTCCCCCGATTCCCCAATATCCTCGCCAACGGAACAGGACAAGACGCCCCCCAGGCAGAGGGCGGCCAGGCGTCCGAGCAGGTTATCCATGCATTGTATCCAACTTTTTATCATCATTATTTCTTCTTATTTACTGTACATACGATGCAAATCCAAATCATGGGCGAGTTCGGCCCATTGGTCGAGGGTTTCCGAGAGACGGGTTTTCAGGAGGGAGTAGGCGCTGTATAACGACGCCTCCGAAGCGCCTTCGGGAGTGGCGAGTCGGTTTTCAAGGGTTGTGATTTGCTCTTCCAGTTCCGCGACTCGGTTTTCCGCCTCGGCCAGGGCTTTTTCTGCTTTGCGGAGCGCCTTTGCCTGTTCTTTTCGGGCTTCATACGAGCGTTTGTTCGGCAGGAGGGGGTCTGTTTCGTCTGCCGGGGCCGAACGATCGGGAGTCTTGCGTTCCAATTCGCGCAGATTATCCATTTTCTTATGTTCCAGGAAGTCATAGATCCCCCCCAGGTGCTCCACCACCCGGCGGTTGCCGAACTCATACACCTTATCCACCAGGCCGTCGAGGAATTCCCTGTCGTGGGAGACCACGATGAGGGTTCCGTCGAATGTCTTCAAGGCCGTTTTCAAAACGTCTTTCGAACGCATATCCAAGTGATTGGTCGGCTCGTCGAGTATCAGGAAGTTGACGGGGTCGAGCAGCAGGCGGATCAGGGCCAGGCGGCTGCGTTCTCCTCCGGAAAGGACGCCCACCGGCTTCTCGGAGGCTTCCCCGCCGAAGAGGAAGGCGCCCAGGATATCCCGAATCTTTGTGCGTATATCTCCCCGGGCCACCTGGTCGACGGTGTCAAACACCGTCAGGTTTTCGTCCAGGAGTTGCGCCTGATTCTGGGCGAAGTAGCCGATTTTCACGTTATGTCCCAACTGGAGTTTCCCTTGATAATCCATCTCATTCAGGATGCACTTCACCAGGGTGGATTTGCCTGCTCCGTTTTTGCCCACAAAGGCCACCTTGTCGCCCCGGTGGATTGTAAAGGTTACGTTTTCAAACACCGGGTATTCGCCGTAGCTTTTCGATACCTCTTCGGCAATCACGGGATAGGAGCCGGAGCGGGGGGCGGGCGGGAATTTCAGGTTGAGCGACGCCAAGTCTACGTCGTCCACCTCGATGCGTTGGATTTTCTCCAACTGCCGGATGCGCGACTGCACCTGTACGGCCTTGGAGGCTTTGTAGCGAAAACGTTCGATAAAAGCCTCCGTTTCGGATAGTTTCTTCTGCTGATTCTCGTAGGCCCGGAGTTGTTGTTCGCCTCGTTCCTTGCGCAGTTGCACGTATTCGGAATAGCTCGCCTTGTAATCATAGATCCTGCCCCGTTCGATTTCGATGGTGCGCAAGGTAGTGTTTTCAATAAACGCCCGGTCGTGCGAGACAAGGATGACGGCATTGGCGCGGGTGGCGATAAAGGTTTCCAGCCATTGGATGGATTCGATATCGAGGTGGTTGGTCGGTTCGTCGAGCAAGAGGATATCCGGCTTGCCGAGCAGGAGTTTGGCCAGTTCGATGCGCATCCGCCATCCTCCGCTGAACTCCGAGGTCGGGCGGTCGAAGTCGCTGCGTGCGAATCCAAGCCCAATCAGGGTGCGTTCCATTTCCGCCCGGTAATGATATCCTCCCATCATCCGGAAATGTTCCGTATGATGGGTCATTTTATCAATCAGCGCACGGTATGGGTCCGATTCATAATCGTTGCGGTTGGAGAGTTCGAGGCTGAGGCGGCGGATTTCCCGTTCTATTTTGCGAAGGGGTTCAAAGGCTTGTTCGACTTCTTCGCTCACGGTATGTTGGTCGGTGGGGAGCATTTGCTGGGGGAGGTAACCGATGGTTATATCCTTGGGGAGGCTCACCCCACCGGATGTGGGCAAGTAAAGACCGGCTATTATTTTCAGCAGCGTGGACTTGCCTGCTCCGTTTTTCCCGGTCAGGGCGATACGATCTTTTCCGTTCACCACAAACGACACCGCATCCAGGAGCGTAAATCCTCCAAACTCCACCGTCAGGTCTTCTATCGACACCATCTTCTTGCTGCTATTCTTTCCTTATTATATATATATAGCCTATTATTGGACAACGGAGAACTTGTAGATGCAACGGCTCCGATAGGTTTCCCCGGGCAGGAGCACGGTAGAGGGGAAGGCGGGTTGGTTCGGGCTGTCGGGATAGTGTTGTGTTTCGAGGCAGAAGGCGCCGCGATGGGGATAGGTCACGCCATGCTTGCCGAGGTCCTTGCCCGACATGGCGTTGCCGGTATAGAACTGAATACCCGGCTCCACGGTATAGACATCCAGCACGATACCGCTATGTTCCGAGATGGCTTCAGCCGCCACGATGTGGATGTCTCCCTCCGTGTTCAGCACCCAGTTATGGTCGTATCCGCCTCCTTTGCGCAGCTGTTCAAAGTCTTCGTCGATGCCTGCCCCGATGGGAACAAGCTTGCGCAAATCCAGCGGGGTTCCTTCCACCGGGGCGATAACGCCTGTGGGGATTAGCGTAGCGTCCACCGGGGTGTAGGCGTCGGCATAGATACGGATCAGGTGGTCGGTAATCTGCGAGGCCGCGAGGCCGGAGAGGTTGAAATAGCTGTGATGCGTCAGGTTCACCACGGTGGGTTTGTCGGTTGTTGCTTCGTAGCGGATGTCCATGGCGTCTTCGTCGGTGAGGGTGTAGGTCACTTGGATATGCAGGTTGCCGGGGAATCCTTCTTCGCCGTCGGGCGAGAGATAGGTGAGTATCAGTGTTTGGTTATCTACCACAAGGGCGTCCCATACGCGGGTGTGATAACCGGTGGGTCCTCCATGGAGGCTGTGTCCGTTATTGTTTGCCGAAAGTGGGTATTCCGTGCCGTCGAGGGCGAACCTGGCGTTTGCGATGCGGTTGCCGTAGCGTCCGATCAATGCGCCGAAGTTCCCGGGGGAGGCCAGGTAATCGGCGATATGGTCGTATCCCAGCACCACATCGGTGAGTTTACCGTTTCGATCGGGGGTCATCATCGAGACCCAGCGACCTCCGTAGTTGGTAATGGCGGCTTCGAGGCCGTTTTTGTTTTTCAGGACATAGAGGGCTACCGGTTTTCCTTCTACTTCGGTGATGAAATCGGATTTCTTTAGTCCTGAGAGCGTGGGTTGTTCTTGTTTTCCGCCGCACGAGAAGAAGAGGCAGATGGCCAGGGTGGCCGCACATAGCTGTTTCATTTTTATAAAATTTAATGGGTCATTGAATGGCGACAAATTTAATGCTTAAAACGAATATTCCCGCCGTGCGAAAGCGAATAATATTTCCCCGCCCCAAAGACCGTGGCCCGTCAAGGGGTGCGGGAGGGTTTATTTTTTTGCAAAAAAAGATCCGGAGGCATACGCGGGGGTCTTGCAAAACAGCAAAACCTTCCTGCACCCCTTGCGGGGGGTCTTGCAAAACGGCAAAACCTTCCCGTAGGGGTGCAGGGCGTTTTTGCAAAATGACAAAACCTTCCCGTAGGGGTGCGGGGCGTTTTTGCAAAATGACAAAAACCCCATTGAGGGGTGCAAAAAGGCTTTGTTCTTTTGCAAGACGCTCGCCAGGGGGTGCGGGAGGAGTTTTTTTTTTGCAAAAACATTCGTTTCGGGCTGCGGGAGGGTTTTTTCTTTTTTCTGAAATGTCTCGTAAGGGTGCGGCAGGGGTTTGTCATCGTGACAAAGTCTCCTTGCAGGGGTACACGGAGACTTTGTCGTTTTGCAAAAACGCCCTGCACCCCTACGGGAAGGTTTTGCCGTTTT
>JAITKB010000038.1 GCA_031278605.1 Tannerellaceae bacterium | reverse complement strand
GCTTCTACTTCAAAGCCTGTCGGTTAAACGAATGGGCGAAATAATCAACAATGAAAGCCTGATGCATGAAGTGAAGCAGGTGTATGCCTTGTTCAGAAACTATATGAATGTTCTGCCCGATCCATGCAAACCATCTGTTGCTTACTTTAGTATGGAATACGGATTGACCAACGTACTGAAAATATATTCCGGAGGTCTGGGCGTATTGGCAGGCGATTACCTGAAAGAAGCTAGCGACAGCCGGGTCGACCTCGTGGCCGCAGGATTCCTTTATCGCTACGGATATTTCACACAGTCTCTCTCCATGGAAGGTCAGCAAATAGCCAACTACGAAGCCCAGAACTTCGGTGCGTTGCCGTTGACTCAGGTAGTAGACGCCGAAGGGCTACCGGTTATTCTGGAAGTGCCTTTCCCTGGACGTATCGTCTATGCAAATATTTGGAGAGTAAATGTAGGACGTATATCGCTCTACTTGATGGATACCGATATTCCGCAAAACAGTGAATGGGACCGCTCCATTACACACCAACTTTACGGTGGAGACTGGGAAAACCGTATGAAGCAGGAATACATGCTGGGCATCGGCGGTATATTAATGCTGAGCAAACTGGGTATAAAAAAACAAGTGTACCATTGCAACGAAGGCCATGCTGCCTTGATAAATGCGCAACGCCTGGTGGACTACATACAAGGCGAAGGTCTCTCTTTCAATGAAGCGTTGGAAGTAGTTCGTGCCTCGGGCGTATATACCGTGCATACCCCCGTTCCTGCCGGACACGATTACTTTGAAGAAAGCTTGTTTGGACGGTATATGGGCGAGTTCCCTGGTAAAATGGGTATCTCCTGGCAGGAATTTATTGATATGGGACGCGAAAATCCAGGCTCTAACGAAAAGTTTTCCATGAGTGTGTTCGCCCTCAACACCTGTCAGGAAGCCAACGGGGTAAGCTTATTGCACGGGAAAGTATCCCAACGCATGTTCGCCCCTATATGGAAAGGATATTTCCCCGAAGAACTGCATGTGACTTCCGTTACAAACGGCGTGCACATGCCTACGTGGGCGGCCACGGAATGGAAAAGATTCTTTGCCGATCATTTCGACCCGAACTTTATCAACGATCAGTCGAACAAAACTTACTGGGAAGCCATACAGCATGTCTCGGACGAAGAAATTTGGAATATCCGCAAGACGTTGAAGAGAAAACTGATTGAATACATAAAAGTGCAGTTCAAAGATAATTGGCTGAAAAATCAGGGCGACCCCTTTCAAATTGTTTCCATCCTTGAGAAGATCAACCCCAATGCACTGCTGATAGGTTTCGGACGTCGCTTTGCCACTTACAAACGCGCTCACCTGTTGTTTACAGACCTGGAACGCTTAGCCAAGATAGTCGGCAACGAGAAACACCCCATCCAATTCATATACACCGGAAAAGCGCACCCTGCCGATGGCGGCGGACAGGGATTGATCAAACATATCATTGAGATTTCCCGTCGTCCGGAATTTTTAGGGAAAATCATATTCCTGGAAAACTATGATATACGTTTGGCTCGCCGTCTCATCTCCGGAGTGGATGTATGGCTGAATACACCTACCCGTCCGCTGGAAGCTTCCGGCACGTCGGGCGAAAAAGCCGAAATGAATGGCGTACTTAATTTTTCCGTATTGGACGGATGGTGGTACGAAGGCTATAAAGAAGGAGCCGGATGGGCGCTGACCGACAAACGTTCATACGAGAATCAACAATATCAAGATCAATTAGACGCAGCCTCTATTTATCATATACTGGAGAACGAAATCATCCCGCTTTATTATGCTCGCAACAGCAAAGGATTCTCTCCCGAATGGATTCAGTACATCAAAAACTCCATCTCGCAGATCGCTCCCGATTATACGATGAAACGTATGCTCGACGACTATATCAACCGGATATACAATAAATTGGCAACGCGCTCGGCACGTCTGAAAGAAAATGGATATGCCAAGGCAAAGGCTATCGCAGCATGGAAAGAAGAAGTGGTAGAACACTGGGACAGTTTTGAAGTAGAATCATTCGTGACCGATAAAGAGTGGTTTTCCAATCAGCCTCTGGTAGGGAAAATGTATTCCTATCATTTAGTGATTGACCGGAAAGAACTAAAAGGAATGTTGGGAGTAGACATGGTGGTAAGTTGGGATAATCCGGAAACGCATAATTTAGATCTAAAGTCTGTCCATCCTTTTGAACTAAAGAAAGAAGAAGGGGCACGGCTATTCTTTGAGTTGAACGTCGCGGCTGCCGAAGCCGGCACCCACAAAGTAGGATTCCGTGTCTATCCCGTCAATCCGGACCTGCCTCATCGTATGGACTTTGCATACGTGAGATGGATAGCTGTTTGATTACAAACCCACCATTTTAAAAGAGAGAGGAAGCAAGGAGGCTGCGCTTTCGGCAATATAGATTTGTGACCGTCCGCAAAGGAGTATTTTCACAGGATATTTGTAGCGAGCCTCCGTTTCCAGCAATACTTGTCGGCAAGCGCCACATGGGGTTATCATCTCCACTTGTTCGCCTCCTGTCTGAGCCGCAACGGCAATGGCGCGTACAGCTACATCCGGATACTGTGCTCCGGCGTAAAACAAGGCGACTCGTTCGGCGCATAAACCGGAAGGATAGGCAATGTTTTCCTGGTTATTGCCCGTAACAATTACTCCGTTTTCCAACAATACGGCAACTCCTACCTGAAATTTTGAGTAAGGAGCGTAAGCATCGCAGGTTGCCTCCAAGGACAACCTCGCCAATTCTTTCAACTCATCAGGCAACTCTGCGAGGGGATAAGTTTTTATTCTTGTTTCAACTATGATTTCTTCCATAAGCGAAAAAAACAGGATTATCCTTTTTGTAAGGATAACCCTGCTTCTGTTTTTGTAAGGAAACAATTAT
>JAITKB010000058.1 GCA_031278605.1 Tannerellaceae bacterium | reverse complement strand
TCTTGTCACGATGACAAAGTCCCCGTCAAGGGGTGCAGGAAGGTTTTGCTATTTTGCAAAAACCCCGTCAAGGGGTGCAGGAGGGTCTTGCTATTTTGCAAAAACCCCGTCAAGGGGTGCAGGAGGGTCTTGTTATTTTGCAAAAACCCCGTCAAGGGGTGCGGGAGGGTTTGTCATTTTGCAAAAACCCTCGTTTGGGGCTACGGGAGGTTTTTTTCTTTTTTCGGAAAGGCCCCCAAGGGGTGCACGGGGACTTTGTCATCGTGACAAAGTCTTCCCGCAGGGGTACGGGAAGACTTTGCTATTTTGCAAAAACGCCCTTGGGGGGTACACGGGGACTTTGTCATCGTGACAAGACCCCCCGCAGGGGTACACGGAGGTTTTGTCATTTTGCAAAAACTTCACACAAGGTGCAGCCGGCGCCGCTAATGCTGAGGTTGGAAATGAAACACATCGCCCGTATCCCAGGCCTCGGCGGCAGGACCCGTGACGTCGGCCGTGGAATTCAATTGATTGTGACGGACGTTTACCCAGGTATAGTTCGCCAGGCCGTTCAGCTCAATATGCGTGAGGCGGTTGGCGCTGCAATTCAACTTTATCAGCGTAGCGGGTAGCGGCGGCAGGTGCGTGAGGCGATTGTCGTTGCAAACCAGGTGCGCCAGCCCTTCGGGCAAGGAAGGGAGCTGGGTGAGGCGGTTGCTCTCGCAACTCAGGAAACTAAGCATACGGGGGAGACGGGGCAACTGCACAAGGCGATTGTAATAACAACTCAAAAAGGTCAACGCCTCGGGCAAGGCGGGCAGGTGCGCAAGAAGGTTGGAACCGCAATACAGATGCGTCAACGTCTTGGGAAAAGCCGGGAATTGCGTCAGCTGATTGGCGCTGCAATTTAAATGCGTCAGCCCTTCGGGCAGGACCGGGAGCTGCGTCAGGAGGTTATTCTCGCAACTCAAAAAGGTCAGCGAATCGGGCAAGGCGGGAAGTTGCGCAATGCGATTGAAGTGGCAATGCAGCTTGATCAAACTCCCCGGCAAGGGCGGGAGGCCGGTCAGGAGATTTTTGTCGCAACTCAGCTCCGTCAACGTCCCCGGCAAAGGCGGGAGGTGCACGAGGCGGTTCTTGTAGCAGCTTAATTCCGTCAGCATGGGCGGCAGGGGGGGAAGCTGCGTCAAGGGGTTCGTGCTGCAATTCAGATGCATCAACGAGTTGGGGGGAGGGGGCAATTCGTTGAGAAGATTCTTGAAACACCGCAGATGCGTCAACCCCCCGGGCAAGGAAGGGAGCTGTGTGAGGCGATTGTGGTAGCAATTCAATTCGGCCAGGGCCGAGGGCAAGACCGGCAACTGCGTCAAGAGATTATCGGCACAATCCAGCTTGGCCAGGGCCTCAGGCAAGACCGGCAAACGCTCCAGCCTGTTGGAGCCGCAATCCAGGTGCGTCAAGGCCTTCGGCAGGGTGGGAAGTTGCTCCAGAAGGTTATCGCCGCAATCCAGTTCCGTCAGCCCATCGGGCAAGGGGGGAAGCGTTTCCAGCAGGTTGTAATCGCACCTTAGGAAATTCAGCCTATCGGGCAGGGGGGGAAGCTCCGTCAGGCGATTGGCGCTGCAATTCAAGTGCGCCAGCGACCGGGGCAGGAGGGGAAGTTCCGTTAAAAGATTGTAGAAACACCGCAGGAAGGTCAGATCATCGGGCAGGGCGGGAAGTTGCGTCAGGGGATTGTTCACACAATACAAATGCGTCAGTACATCGGGCAGGGAGGGCAGGCGCGTCAGCTGATTGTTCTCACACCTTAACTCCCTCAGGCCATCGGGCAAGGCCGGGAGTTGCGTCAAGAGATTGTAATCGCATCGCAGCTCCGTCAGGGCGGGAGGCAGGGGGGGAAGCAGCCTCAGTTGATTGTTCTCACACCGCAGCTCCGTCAGGGCGTCGGGCAGGGCCGGCAAATGCTCCAGGGGATTGGCGTTGCAATACAGATGCGTCAACCCTTCGGGCAGCGAGGGGAGTTGCTCCAGAAGGTTATCGCCGCAATACAGATGCGTCAGCGCCCCGGGCAAGGGGGGCAAACGCTCCAGGGGATTGTTCACACAATACAGGTGCGTCAACCCCTCGGGCAAAGCAGGCAAACAGGACAGGGCGTTGAAACCGCAATTCAACTGGATCAGCGCCCCGGGCAAGACGGGAAGCTGACTCAGACGATTCTTATAGCAACTCAACTCCCTCAGGCCATCGGGCAATACGGGCAAGCGTAGCAAGGGGTTGGAGCCGCAATACAGCTCGGTCAACAGGCAAGGCAAGGCGGGAAGTTCTTCCAGGAGATTGTCGCTGCAATACAACTCGACCAAGGCCTCAGGCAAAAAAGGCAGGCCGCTCAAACGGTTGCTGTTGCAAGCCAGATGCGTCAGCCCTTCGGGCAGGGCGGGCAGGCAGGTCAAAAGGTTGCCGTTGCAAAGCAAATGCATCAGGGCCCTGGGCAAGACGGGAAGTTGCGTGAGGCGGTTGTTGTCGCACCTGAGTTCCGACAGCGCCCCGAAAAGCACGGGAAGTTGCGTGAGGCGGTTGTTGTCGCAACTGATGTACGTCAAAGCCTCGGGCAAGGCGGGCAACTGCGTGAGGCGGTTGTTGTCGCAACTGATGTACGTCAAGGCCTCGGACAGGGTGGGGAGTTGCCCGAGACGGTTGTCGCCGCAGTCCAGCTCCGTCAATGCCTCAGGCAAGGCGGGCAGGGAGGTCAGCAGGTTGTAGAAGCAACTCAGTTCGGTCAACGCCTCCGGCAGGGCAGGCAGTTGCGTGAGAAGATTGTGTTCACACCGCAGTTCGGTCAACGCCCCGGGCAAGGCGGGCAGTTGCGCGAGCCAGTTGTATCCGCAATCCAGCCGTGTCAACGCCTCCGGCAGGGCGGGCAAAGAGGTCAGCAGGTTGGAGCCGCAATCCAGTTCGGTCAGCGCCTCGGGCAAGGCGGGAAGGCGGCTGAGGCGGTTGCTGTCGCATCGCAAAACGGTCAGGGAGGAGAAAAACTCAAGTCCCCGGAGGCTTTCAATGTTTTTACTCGTCACCTCAATCGAAGAAACGGAATCAAAGGGATCGGTGGCATAGATGGGTTCGCCCACCGTTTTTCCCAACATCCGGCGTACACAGGCGCGGAAGTTCGGATCGGGGAAGTTGTCGGTGATGTCGTGGGCATTTT
Organism: Tannerellaceae bacterium; assembly: GCA_031278605.1. Taxonomy (GTDB): domain Bacteria; phylum Bacteroidota; class Bacteroidia; order Bacteroidales; family Tannerellaceae; genus DFXE01. Next base: position 11,394 of record JAITKB010000058.1, on the reverse strand, counting down.
GCCGTTTTCCTGAAATAATTTGCATGAGTTATGATATTTAATTGAGTCGGAAGTATCTGTTATTATAGAATTTGAAAGAAGTTGTCGATGGGATGCGAAAATAAAGATTATAAAACAGGTTTGCAAATTTGCCTGCATTAAAATGTAAAATCCCATCCGAATGTAAGCCGCGAAGAAAAGAAATTACCCGGCAGATGTTACCTTTGCGAGGTATTAAATTAAGAATAAGGTATGAAGAAAATTTATAAGCTTCTGATGATGCTTGCCCTCTCAAACATGATGGAAGGGCAAATAATGACGCCTGTCAAATGGAAAGTTATCCTGGAGGATTCTTCCCCGGAGGAAAAAACAATCCTTTTTACCGCCACCATAGACCAGGGCTGGCATTTGTATGACATGAATCTGCCGGCCGGCGGTCCGGTCTCTACTTCTTTCGACTATGAACTCTTCTCCGGCGCGGAACGCATAGGGCATCCAAAGCCATCGGTTCAGCCCACCACCCTATACGACGAACTCTTCGGCATGGAACTGCGCTGGTACAGCCGGCAGGTTAGCTTCGCGCAAAAGATAAAAATAACAGACGCCGGAAAATTCAAAATAGTAGGCGAAGTGGAATTTATGGCCTGCAACGACGAGATGTGCCTCCCGCCCGAACGGGTCGTTTTCCGATTCGACAGACAGGATATAAGGAATATGCAGACACCCCCCGCCCCCGCACCCGCCGATTCTGCCGGGGAAAAAGAGGAAAACCCCTACGCGCCTTTGCCGGAAACGCTTCCGGAAACTGCGGCAAATACCAACCCTCCCCTTGTGCAAAGCAATTCGCCCGGAGAAGAAGAATCACCGCTTTGGGCACCGGTTATCAACGAGATGAAAGCCTTTGGCGACGCCACCCTGTCGGCCTCCGACAAATCGTGGCTCTTTATCTTCTTCGCCGGTTTGGTTGGCGGACTGCTGGCCCTTCTTACACCCTGCGTTTGGCCGATGATCCCCATGACGGTGAGCTTCTTCCTCAAACGCACAAAAGACCGGTCGAAAGCCCTTCGGGATGCGTTGACCTATGGTTTTGCCATTATTATTATCTACCTGTCAATGGGTCTGCTCCTGACAGGCCTGTTCGGCGCCGGCGCACTGAACGAATTAGCCACAAACGCGGTGTTCAACGTCTTGTTCTGCCTCCTTCTGGTCGTGTTTGCCGTATCGTTCTTCGGCGCTTTCGAGCTTACGCTTCCCGCTTCCTGGACAAACAAGTTGGACCGTAAGGCCGATTCGGCTACCGGGGCTTTGAGCATTTTCTTTATGGCTTTTACGCTGGTCGTGGTATCCTTCTCCTGCACGGGGCCAATCATCGGGACGCTGCTGGTACAGGCGGCTTCGATGGGCCGTATCGCCGGTCCGGCCATTGGTATGTTCGGCTTTGCCCTGGCTTTATCTATTCCGTTCGCCCTTTTCGCCGTCTTTCCCCACTGGTTGCAACACATACCCAAGTCGGGCGGATGGCTGAACAACGTGAAAGTGGTGCTGGGCTTCCTCGAGTTGGCCCTGGCTTTGAAGTTCCTCTCGGTGGCCGACCTGGCCTACGGCTGGAGGATTCTCGACCGCGAGGTCTTCCTGTCGCTCTGGATTGTGATCTTCGCCCTGCTGGGATTGTATCTTCTGGGAAAGATCCGTTTTCCACACGACAGCGACGCAGGTCCTATATCCGTAGCCCGTCTGTTCCTTGCCGGCGCATCGCTCTCCTTTGCCGTATACATGCTGCCCGGTCTGTGGGGCGCACCGCTGAAGTCCGTCAGCGCCTTTGCCCCACCCCTGCATACGCAGGACTTCAGCCTGTACGATAGCGAAGTGCACGCCGCCTTCAGCGATTACGAGGCCGGAATGCAGTATGCCAAGCAGACAGGCAAGCCGGTAATGATAGACTTCAGCGGCTATGGCTGCGTGAATTGCCGCAAAATGGAAGCCGCCGTATGGACAGATGCCAGGGTGAAACAGTTGCTCGAAAAAGATTACGTACTAATCACACTTTTTGTGGATGATAAAACCCGCCTCAACCGCACCATAGAGGTGACGGAACACGGCAAAATCCGTCGGCTGAAAACCATCGGCGACAAATGGAGCTACCTCCAACGGAGCAAATTCGGAGCCAACGCTCAACCTTTCTACGTATTGATAGACAACGAAGGAAAGCCCCTCGGACCCTCGTATGCCTATAATGAAGATATATCCAAATACATAAAATTCCTGCAAGATGGCTTGGCAAACTACCACCCGTGAAGAACAAATGAAAGCCTTCGGGCGACTGCTGGATATTTTTGACGAATTGCGGGAGAAATGTCCGTGGGACAGAAAACAAACCAACGAAACCCTGCGCTCCAATACCATAGAGGAAACCTACGAACTCTGCGACGCCATTATCCGTAACAGCAATGACGACATAGAAAAGGAACTGGGCGATGTGTTGCTACATGTTGTTTTCTATGCCAAGATAGGAGAAGAAAAGAAAGCTTTCGACATTGCTTCCGTATGCGAGGCCTTGTGCCGTAAACTGATTTATCGCCATCCGCACGTATTCGGCAATGCCCGCTCGGACACCGCCGGACAGGTGGAACAAAGCTGGGAACAACTCAAACTGAAAGAAAAAGACGGAAACAAAACCGTGCTGGAAGGTGTGCCGGCATCGCTCCCCTCGGTGGTGAAGGCGCATCGCATACAAGACAAAGCACGTAACGCGGGATTCGATTGGGAAAAACGCGAACAGGTGTGGGACAAGGTGACGGAGGAACTCAACGAACTGAAAGACGAAGTAGCCCACATGGATGCAGATCGCATGGAAGCAGAATTCGGCGACCTCTTCTTCAGTCTCATCAATGCCGCCCGTCTTTACAAAATCAATCCCGATAATGCCCTGGAGCGCACGAACCGGAAGTTTATCCGTCGCTTCAATTACCTGGAAGAACAGACCATACAAGAAGGTCGCCCGCTGAAGGAAATGTCGCTCGAGGAAATGGACAAAATATGGGACGAAGCAAAAGCAAAAGGTCTGTAAATGGAGATTAGCGAGATACTGATCTACTGGTATCAGGAACATAAGAGAGAACTACCCTGGCGAAACACGGACGACCCTTACCTTATCTGGATTTCGGAAGTTATTTTGCAACAAACACGAGTGGCACAAGGTCTGGACTATTTCCTGCGTTTTACCGCGCGCTTCCCCAACATACGCTCCCTGGCCGAAGCGGAAGAAGACGAGGTGCTCAAATACTGGCAGGGACTGGGTTATTACACTCGCGCCCGCAACCTCCGTGCGGCAGCCCGTAGCGTGATGGAGCATTTTGCCGGCCATTTTCCTTCGGATTATCGCAACGTACGCTCGCTTCGGGGGATTGGCGAATATACGGCGGCGGCGATCGTTTCCTTTGCCTGGAATCAACCTTATGCTGTGGTGGATGGCAATGTGTTCCGCCTGCTTGCCCGTCTTTTTGCCGTCGACACGCCAATAGATACTGCTCGGGGAAAGAAAGAGATCGGCTCGTTGGCTACCGCACTGATGAATCCCTCCAAATCCGGCCTGCACAATCAGGCGGCGATGGAGTTCGGCGCCCTCCATTGCGTCCCTTCCAATCCGGACTGCCTGCATTGCCCGCTTGGGAATAAATGCCTGGGCTATGCATCCGGCTCGCCGCAGTCGTATCCGGTGAAGCGACATAAAACCAAAATTCGTTTGCGTTATTTTCATTACCTCCACATTGTTTGCCGTGGGGAGACCTGGTTGCATCGCCGCCAGGGAAAAGACATCTGGACGGGACTGTATGAATTTCCGCTGATAGAAACGTCGGCTCCGGCGGATTTTATTGCGCTACAAACCAACGAGACCTTCCGGGACTTCTTTGCCGAGGCCGGAGAGATCAATGTGTCTGTCGTTTTGCCGGACGTAAAGCACATCCTTTCCCACCAGCAGCTTCACGCCTCGTTCTACCGGATAGAAATAGAAAGGCCGGCGAAAGCCCTGGAGTCTTATCTCCGGATTCCCGACGAAGACCTCGACGGGTATGCTTTTCCCCGCCTGATCCGGATTTATTTAGACAAGGAGCGGCAACTGTCCGGCAGCAATTCTTATTAGATATTCGTGGGCATTTCACTTTATTCCCTAATTTTGTAAACATCAATTTACACAATCAATGAGAAGACAATGGATTTCAAACTAAATAAAGGAAGCTGCTGCATGTGCCGGAATGGTTGTAGCAAAATACAAAACTGCAAACTTAACACCTACGACTGGCTGTGTGGCGTACCCGATGCGGAGAACGCAACGGATTATGTAGAGGTGCAATTTAAGAATACACGGAAAGGTTATTTTCTGAACAGCGCCCGAATACCCCTGGAGAAAGGAGATGTGATAGCCGTAGAAGCAATGCCCGGACATGACATCGGCACTGTAACGCTGACGGGGAAGCTTGTGCTCCTGCAAATGAAAAAAAATAATGTCCGGACGGATGGCACGGAAGTAAAACGTGTTTATCGCAAGGCCAAAACGGTAGACCTGGTAAAGTATGAGGAGGCAAAGTCCAGGGAGCATGAAACCATGATCCGCTCGCGCCAAATCGCCGCCGACTTGGGGCTGGACATGAAGATAGGGGATGTGGAATACCAGGGGGACGGGAACAAGGCTATCTTTTATTATATCGCCGACGAGCGCGTAGACTTCCGGCAGCTTATCAAGGTATTGGCCGAAACCTTCCGTGTACGCATCGAGATGAAACAGATCGGAGCCAGACAGGAAGCCGGACGTATCGGAGGCATTGGGCCGTGCGGACGGGAGTTGTGCTGTTCCTGCTGGATGAGCGCCTTCGTGTCGGTCTCTACCGTTGCCGCACGCTATCAGGATATCTCCATGAATCCGCAGAAACTGGCCGGACAATGTGCCAAACTGAAATGCTGTATCAATTACGAGATAGATGCTTACGTAGAGGCTCAGCAGTATCTGCCATCGAGGGAGATTGTGCTGGAAACGAAAGAGCATACCTATTATCACTGCAAAACGGATACCTTCCGGCAGGAAATAACCTTCTCGACCGACAAGTCTTTTGCCGTCAACATTGTGACAATCTCTGCCAAACGCGCCTTCGAGGTAATCGGTATGAACAAGAAGGGTATCAAACCGCTCTCGCTCGACGCCGACGAGAAGCCACAGCAGCCTTCTCTGGATTCGCACGACATACTGGGGCAGGAAAGCCTGACGCGCTTCGACGGGACAAATTCAAAAAAGAGAAAGAAAAGAAGAAAACATGAGAAATCCGATCTCAAGGCAAAACCGAAGCATTAAACGCCGTATGTTTCTTCTGGTTGCCTGTTTCTTTTGGCTTGTTGCCTGCAGGGATGGGGTTGTTTATCACCGCTATCAGGAAATAGGCAAAACTTTTTGGGGGAAAGATGAGGTGTATTATTTTACTTTCCGGATAGAGGATACGGCAACACCCTACGATGTGATGTTTGAAATAAGGAATGATAATTTGTATCCGTATCAGAACCTGTGGGTATTTTGCCATGAGACTTCCTCTTCTGCTCCTTTGCTGCAAAACACGGACACCCTGGAATGCATACTTGCCGATGAGTTCGGGAAGTGGCATGGGAAGGGGATTGTCCTTCACCAGTTGAGTTTCCCGATACGCACCGGCTATAGGTTTCCTGTTCAGGGCGAATATACTTTTGCTTTCAGACAGGCCATGCGCAACGACAGCCTCCGGGGTATCCAGGAAATAGGCTTGTCGGTGAAGCGATCTACCCGTTTCAGGGGTGTTTGAGGGGAATTTTCTTTCCTCTCAATAAACAGGAGAGGAAAGATAGTTTACGGCAAACTGCACCATGCCGCCCAGGGCATAGGCAAGTGCATCTTCGTCGATGTCAAAGCGGTCGTTGTGATGTTCGGCGCCGCTGCCGAGTTCTTCATTCCTGACTCCTACAAACAGAAAAACACTTGGGGCGAGTTTGCTGTATTGTGAAAACGATTCGGCGGCATACCATTTCCCATCTCCTTCGAAGAGTTTGCCGGGATAGATTTCCTTCACTGTGCGGAGAGCAAAATCGGCCAGGGCCTCGTCGTTGATAACGGGGTCGAGGATGATACCCATATCCTGGTGGAAATCTACCGTGCAATTGTGTGCATGAGCTATGTCTTCGGCTACTTTGCGAAAGAGCACAAAGGCTTTTTCGGCCTCTTCTCTATCAAAAAAGCGCACCGTTCCTCCTACGTATACCGAATTGGGGATTACGTTATCGGCGCTTCCGCCGTGAATCTGCGAAATTCCCAGGGTGAGGATTTTGGTGATGTCGCGTTGGTTGTTCCATGCAATGGAAATCCCGGAGAGGATGTTGGCGGCGGCAAAGATCGGGTTTATGGATAAGTCGGGACGCGAGGCATGTCCGCCTCTTCCTATTACGTCGAACGCTACAGTTGCGGCGCCGGCCATGAGCGGGCCTCCCTGGATGGCAAAAAGGCCGGTATCAAAAGCCGAGGCCAGGTGATTGCCGTAAAAAGCGTCGATATGCAGCGGGCGCAGGGCTTCGATCATTGCTTCGATGCCGGAGCTTGTTTCTTCGCCTTCTTCAAAGATAAAGACGATTCTTCCCTTGAGTTGGTCTTTCAGTTCCGTGAGGATCCGGACGGCGCCCAAGAGGACGGCCATGTGTCCGTCGTGTCCGCAGGTATGCGATACGCCTTCGACTTTGGATACCCATTTTTTTTGTTGTTTGAGGTTCACGGGGGATTCCAGGATGGGGAGGGCGTCGATATCCGTGCGCAGTCCGATTGTTTTTCCCGGCTTCCGCGTATCCAGGATGGCGTAAAATCCTGTGCCTTGTACTTGTGTAATGGGCAATCCCATCCCGGATACTTCTGCCTGGAGGAAGCGGGAGGTTTCAAACTCTTTTGCGGATACTTCGGGGTGTTCGTGCAAATATCCGCGAACCTGCCGGACGTAGCTGTCGAGGGTTTTCACTTTCTCCAAGACGGTTGTTGGGGGGATGTTGCTCTGCCCGTAGGCGGAAATACCGGCGATGCTCAACAAGAACAGAGCGACTTTTCCGAGGCGTCTTGCCAGTATTCGCGGGGATGTAATCAATAGGTTTGTCATTGTTATGTCTTTTTTTATTTACAGGCAACAAACTTAGGTAAAAATGTGGGATTTACAGGCTTTCTCCCGACAAAGACCTTAGGAGCACATAGTTTAAAACCGTCATCCAGGCGTGATAGCGATGAATTAGCGGATTTGCCGCTTGGGGGTTGTCGTGCATAACAAAGACGCTGTCGCCGATATTTCCATAGCAGTGTTTCATTTGCAGATCCACGGCGCAGCTATCGTCTATGAGGAGGTGGGAGGGAGCGAATGCCGTGCGGTTTATCGTATCGTTTCCCAGCATATTGTTTCCCAGGTTGTAATAGGAAGCATTGGAAAGGGAAAGGTGGAATAATGTGGGGAATATATCCCGGTGGGAACCGCGTTGCCGGGGATGGATTGTTTTGTTTTTCCTGTACCGGTCGGGGATGTAGAGGATCAGGGGGACGCCGTAGGTATCGTAGGGTTGCCCCTGGCGTGCTTTCAGGAATCCTTTGAAGGGATGATCGCCGGATACGGCCACTATGACGTGTTCGGCCCAGGGGCTGTGGCGAAGGGTGTGGATGAAATCGGCCAGGCAGTCGTTGGCGTAGCGAAAGGTGGATAATCCTTTGCGCGTATATTCTTCGTTGCCCAGCAGACGTTGTTTCAAGGCTTCGTCCAGGTTGATTTCCTCGGGGACGTATCCGCGGGGGAGTTGGTGTGGGGAATGGTTGGTGATACTCATGCCGTACACAAATTGCGGGGCGGAGGCCTGCTGCAAATCGTGCAGTATTTGCCGGAACATGTATTCGTCGAACACGCCCCAGTCCTGGATTTCCGTTTCCGGTATATCGTGAAGGATGGTTTCCCGTCCTTCCACGAAGTCAAAGCCTTGCAGGGGCAGGAAGGTGTGAAGATTCCGCCAGCCTTGTTTGGCGCCGGTTACGAAGCGTGTTTCGTAGCCGGCTTTTTTGAATGGGCGTGCCACGGAGGCCGGCAGGGGCCGGTTTTCCATCCTGCTTTGCGTCAGATAGCCGAAAGGGTTGGAGACGAGGATTCCTTCCAGGCTACCGATGGTGCTTTCCGAGGTGTACGGGAGGAAGTGTTCGTAATAGATGCAGTGCGTCAGTTCGTCTTTGAGTTTGCCCCATACGTTTAGGCGGTCGTTTTGCAGGGAGAGGCCGTTGACGCCCATGGATTCCATTTGCAGGAAGATGACATGGGGGGGATGCTCGGCGAGGAAGGAGTCCACGGGTGTGACGCACAGGAGATGCGCCAGCGGATCGCCCGTAATGCTGTCGGGCGGGAGGTTCAGGTAGTCGGCGACGGCTTCGGAGGCGGAGGCATAGCCTGCTTCGCGCAGCATATCGTCAATCGGGCGGAAGTTCCCTGTGGCGGCATAGCTTTTATAGGCTTCTTTCAGGCAGAGGAAGGGATTCAGGCAGACCGTATTGATGAAATTGTTTTTGGACACGAGTGCGTCGTGGTTCCGCAGGGGGAATGTTCCCGTACTCCCGCGCATCAGCAGCGCCGCAAGGGGGAAAACCAGGAGGGCGGCACGACCCGGGAGGCGATAGCTGCTAAGTTTCCTCAGGGCCGAGGAGCGGTAGATGCCGAGGATCAGGGAAGCGATCAGGGCCGTAAGGATCAGCCCCGAGGAAAGGATGGCCACCAGGGGGTAATCCTCCCATACGGATTGCAGAACGGCGCGGGCGTCGTCGTCCACGATGCCGAATACGGATATGCTGAAGTGTGTGCCGAAGTAGCGGTAGTAGAAGAAGTCCGTAAGGAGAAAGAGGGAGAAGAAGCACCCCAGGGCGAGCGACCAGATCCGGGCAATCCGCTCACAGCGTTGATCCTTGAAGAGAAACGAGCCGAGGGCCAGCAGCAGCAAAGGGATGAGGAAATACAGGGTGACCTGCACATCCAGCCGCAGGCCCATGAAAAGGCCCGGGGGCAAATCCTCCCGGAAGGATTGCCATCCGGTATGTGCGCCATAGTGAAGGAGGAAGGCGATCCGGAAGAGGAACGACTGCAACAGGAGGCAACCCAGGAGGGCTATCATGCGGAAGATTTGCAGGGTAAAAGGATAGAAGCGGTCTGTTGGTCGGGGCATTGCAATTTCGTTAGGGGGAGCAAATGTAGGGAAGTGTTTCATGAAATACAAATCCTTCGTCGTACCTTCGCGGGAAATACAAAACAGGAATAGATAGCGTATGAAAATGAAACGGTTTATCCCGGCTGCGATTGGGTTGTTTTTCAGCCTTGCGGCTCATGCACAGAGCGGCGATCGGGAGGTTTGTCGCTTGGGTTTTACTTATGAGGTCGACGAGGCGTCGAATTGGGGGAAGTCCCGGCGGGTTGTTACCCGCGTATATCCGTATACTCCGGCGGCGGAGGCGGGTTTGCGGGCAGACGATGTGATAGAGGAGATGGACAGCCTTTCCGCCGCGGGCACACGGGAGGTAATTTTGCGTATAAACCGCCTGTCGGGTCCTGTGGGGCCGTTGTGGGTGAGGAAAGACTGTAAGCCGGCCGAGGCGATTGGGGAAGACCAGTTGGCCACGGCTTTTTCCATGTACAGTGTGGAGACTACTGCCGAGCGTTCCTTTACCTGTCCGTTTGTGACGAAGGTCGACACGACGGATTTGGCTTGTTACCGTTCGTTTGCTTTTGCCCCGGCGGATGGGCAGAACCTTTCGAGGGAGGAAACCATTAACGCCTGCATTGCCGAGACGCTCCGCGGCAAAGGACTAAGCCTGGACGAGGAAAACCCCGACTTTGTGGTGGAAACTTTTTATTCCTTCCATAAGAATCCGCATTATGCGGTGCGTCGTACCTCGTCGTCCAAAGGGGTTTCCGGGGGTGTGTACCGTTACGATTTCGGCCTTGGGGAGATGCGGAAGTTTCCTTTCCTGGATCCCGGGAGCGCCGAGAGCGAGGCGGTTTACCTGCTGCGGTTCGGCTTGCGCTTTGTGGACAAACGTCCTTCTCCCGCCAGGGTGCTCTGGGAATGTGAAGCCGTCGAGATGTTGCTGGCCCCGTATCTTCCGGAGACCTATGCCAAAAGCCATATTCCCCTCATGTGTATGCAGTACCCCAGGGTGCGCTACGGGGGCAATGTGCTTTTCATGGCGGATTTGAAATCCTACAACCATACCGGCATCCTGTATGACGTCAACCGTCTGGAACGGGTAGCGGGCGTGGTGGAAGATTCCCCCGCCGACAGGGCCGGTATTCGGGCGGGCGACGTCATAGAGAAAATCGACAACCTCCGCCTGAACCGCACCGCCGGGGAATATGCCGCGGCCTACAAACAGTTTATCCTGAACACCCTTTCGTTGCGGAACCCCGACACGCGGTTTACGGATCGGAACGGATTCCGGTTCTGTATGCATTGGAAGGAGTTCAACTACCCCAGGGTGTCGGAGGCTTTGCGCGACCCGGCTTATTCGGGCGTATTTTCCTACCTCTACAAATTTACCCCGTATGTAAATCCTTCCGGGGTGAATCAGTGTTTGTTTCTCTTGCGAAGGGGGAAGACGGAAGTGTCGATCCTCCTGCGCCCGGAGGTTCGCACAACGCATAACGTATGGATACCCTAACCCCCTTGACGAATTCCGATGATTTATCCTCAGAACTTTGAACAGAAAACGGGCTTCGACCGGATTCGGGAGTTGGTAGCCGCAAACTGCCTGGGATCCCTGGGCAGGGAACGGGTGGCGGCGATGCATTTCTCCACCGATTACGCCCGCATTACGGAGGCTTTGGAGCGTACGAGCGAAATGATGCGCATCCTTGCGGGGGAGCGGGAATTTCCTTCGGATTTCTTTTTCGACCTTCGCCCTTCGCTGCGACGTATTCGTCCGGAGGGGACGCACCTGGGGGAGAAGGAGGCGTTTGATCTTTGGCGTTCGCTCGGCACGCTCCGGGACATTGTGCATTTTTTCCATCCGCCCAAGGGCGAAGGTTCGCCCTATCCCTGCCTCTCGGCCCTGGCCGGGGAGGTTCCCCTGTTTCCCGGTATTCTTTCCGCCCTTGCCTCCTTGCTGGACGCTTCCGGCAGGGTGAAAGACACGGCTTCGGCCGATTTAGTCCGCATACGGGGGGAGATTGCCCATACCGAGGGGAGCCTTTCGCGCATCCTGGGGAGTATTCTGCGTGCGGCGCAGGAAGAAGGGTTTGTGGAGCGCGACCTGTCCCCTACCCTGCGCGACGGACGCCTGGTGATTCCCGTTGCCCCGGCTTTCAGGCGACGCATACGGGGGATCGTGCACGACGAATCGGCCAGCGGGAAAAC
>JAITKB010000017.1 GCA_031278605.1 Tannerellaceae bacterium | reverse complement strand
CTCCGATACGCAACTACCTCCCCGGTTATTTGGATGTAGAAGTACGCAAGGAAATTATGATGAATGCCTTGCGCGCCGACTCCCTGGAAAGAATCATCGAGGTGCAGGCGCTTTATTTGGATAATGTTACGGGCATATTGACCGGGACCATGCCCCTGGATTCCATACGGGATATTGATTCGCTGGCCTTGATCAATGCCAATTACGAGATCTCGCGAAGCCCGGAAGAGGAAGATTTTGTAAAGCAATTTGAGGAAGAAGAGAAATACAACCTCACTTCCCTGAATCCCAACCTCCCACCCAGCAATGCTGTTTTTTTTTATAAACCGGTGAACGGCGTCGTTTCTTCACATTACGAACCGGAAATCCTGCATTACGGTGTTGACTTGGTGGCAGCTCCGAAGGAGAGCGTTCTGGCTACTCTGGAAGGCACCGTTGTTTTTACCGGATACGATCCGCAGTATGGCAACATCATACAGATCCAGCATAAAAACGGCTTCATCTCCATCTATAAACACAATGAATTACTGCTGAAAAAAATGGGCGATCCGGTGTCTGCCGGCGAAGCCATTGCCCTGATAGGGAATACGGGGAATCTCTCCACAGGCACACACCTGCACTTTGAACTCTGGTTCAAGGGTAATCCGGTAAATCCGGAAGATTATATAGCCTTTTAGTCGATGAAGAAGAGGAATTTGGCCATATTAGGTTCTACCGGTTCCATAGGCACGCAAGCCCTGGAGGTGGTGAGCGAACATGCCGAACTTTTTGAAGTCTATGCCCTTACGGCTCATCACCGGGTGGAACTCCTGGCGCAACAGGCGCGTCGCTATAGACCCGAAGTAGTAGTGGTGGCCGACGAACGGAAATATCCGCAATTACGGGATGCGCTCCGGGATCTTCCCATCAAAGTTTGGGCCGGTCCGAAAGCCTTGGCAGAGGTGGTAACCCTGGAACCCATCGACCTGGTGCTCACCGCCATGGTGGGCTATGCCGGTTTGAGACCCACCATAGAAGCCATCCGGGCCGGCAAGGCCATTGCCCTGGCCAACAAGGAAACCCTGGTCGTGGCAGGAGAATGGATCACCGCCCTGGCCGCCGCCCACCAAACGCCCCTTTTGCCTGTCGACTCGGAACACTCGGCCATCTTCCAGTGCCTGGCGGGCGAACACAACAACCCGATAGAAAAGATATGGCTCACCGCCTCGGGCGGACCTTTCCGCGGGTGGGGGAAGGAAAAACTGACAAGCGTAACCAGGGCACAGGCGCTGAAGCATCCCAATTGGACCATGGGGGCCAAGGTCACCATTGATTCTTCCACCTTGATGAACAAGGGTTTTGAGATGATTGAAGCCAAATGGCTTTTTGGCCTCCGACCGGAGCAGATCCGTATATTGGTGCATCCGCAATCGCTGGTTCACTCCATGGTGGAGTTTGGCGATGGGGCTGTGATGGCTCAATTGGGCCTCCCGGACATGAAACTTCCCATTCGCTATGCCTTTTCCTATCCTCAACGGTTGGAAACGAAGGGCGAGCGCTTGGATTTTTATAAATACAACACCTTGACATTTGAAGAACCGGATACGGAAAACTTTCGCAACCTGGCATTTGCATTTGAGGCCGTGGGCAAGGGGGGGAATATGCCCTGCATCCTGAATGCAGCCAATGAAATAGCCGTGGCCGCTTTTCTGAGGGAAGAAACGGGATTCCTGCAGATGAGCGACATCATCGAACAAACCCTGCAAAAGACCTCCTACCTGCCCCATCCCACCTTCGAAGATTACGAGGCAACGGATGCCGAGGCACGGAAAATAGCTTCCGAATTGATATAAACACCCATTAAAAACAACAATTAAAAACAACATTATGGATACATTCCTGATTAAGGCCTTACAACTCATCCTGAGTTTATCAATATTGGTTATCATCCACGAGTTGGGGCATTTTCTTTTTGCCCGCCTGTTCAAGGTGAGGGTAGAGAAATTTTACCTTTTTTTCGACGCCTGGTTTGCGCTTCTGCGCTTCAAACCCCGAAACAGCGATACGGAATACGGAATCGGCTGGTTGCCGTTGGGCGGATATTGTAAAATATCGGGCATGATAGACGAAACCCTCGACAAGGAACAACTCTCGGCCCCGCCTCAGCCCTACGAGTTTCGCTCCAAGCCTGCCGGCCAGCGTTTGCTGATCATGACCGGGGGGGTGCTGTTCAACTTCGTCCTGGCGTTACTCATTTATTCCATGATTCTTTTTGCCTGGGGCGACACGTACATCCCACTGAAAAACATGGGAATGGGGATGGATTACAGCGAGACTTTCCGGGAGGTGGGGTTTGAGAACGGCGACGTCCTGCTGCGCACCGACCGGGTGGAGTTGGAACGTTTCAACGCCGACGCCCTTCGCGCCGTAGTGGAGGCCCGTAGCGTAACCGTGCTCCGGGAGGGGGTAGAAACCGCGATTCCCATCCCCGCCGACATGATGCAGCGGGTGATGCGTGACAAAGCAGGGTTTGCCTCCGTGCGTTATCCCATGATTGTGGACAAATTGTCCGCTCCGAACACGCCGGCCGCACGCGCCGGATTGCTGCCGGGCGACACCATCCGTTCCATCAACGACATCCCAACCCCCACCGTATTCGAGGTCATCGAGCAGTTGGCCGACCAAAAAGACCGGGAAATCACCGTAGGCCTCAGCCGCGCCGGAGGGGAACAAACCCTGAGCCTCCGCACCGATACGGCCGGCAACATGGGGATCTACTTCCTGAACGACCTCAACCGCATTTATCCCTCGGTGACGCTTTCCTATAATTTCCCGGCCTCTTTCCCTGCCGGCGTTCGCCTGGGTGTGAACACCTTGAAGGGATACGTGGGCGATATGAAATATGTTTTCACCCGGGAAGGCGCATCCAGCCTGGGGGGGTTCGGTGCGATAGGTAGTTTGTTTCCCGCCGCATGGAACTGGCGGAGTTTCTGGATGACGACCGCATTTCTCTCCATCATCCTGGCTTTTATGAACATCCTTCCGATCCCCGCTCTGGACGGCGGGCATGTCATGTTCCTGCTTTACGAGGTGATCGCTCGCCGCAAACCCAGCGATAAATTCCTCGAATACGCCCAGATAACCGGTATGATCCTCCTTGTGGCCCTGTTGATTTACGCCAACGGCAACGACCTCATCCGTTTCCTCATAAAATAAAATCCCATTCACCTCATGCGTGGAGCTTTTGTCAATTGACAAACATACACTCACAACGTGCGTACGTCCTTTGTCAAACGACAAAAAGCCCACGCACGTCGTGCATGGGCTTTTTTGTTGAATGAACTAAGCGGGAGGGAGGGGGAGGACGGATCCGTTGGACGGGGAATTAAGATTCCCGGCGGTAATCCCCGCTGAGGATGTCGTCAACCCATTCCTGATTGTCGAGGTACCAATAAATGGTTTTTACAATGCCGTCTTCAAAACACGTTTGGGGAGTCCAGCCAAGTTCGCGGGTTATCTTAGAGGGATCAATGGCGTAACGTTGGTCGTGGCCAAGGCGATCCTGCACAAACGTGATGAGATCCCGGTTCATCCAGTCGAGGCGAAGGTTGCCCGCCCGGTCGTATTCTCTCCGCTTCAGTACCTTACGGTAGGCCGGTTGTTCGGTGAGGATCCGACGGATGGTTTGGAGAATCAGCTCCACGATCTCGATGTTTTGTTTCTCGTTATGCCCTCCCACGTTGTAGATCTCCCCGCTTTTTCCCCGGTGCAGTACGGCGTCGATGGCCTTGCAGTGATCTTCCACATACAGCCAGTCGCGCACGTTGGTCCCCTCGCCATACACCGGAAGGGGTTTTCCTTCCAACACACGGGTGATCATCAAAGGGATGAGTTTTTCAGGAAAATGATAGGGGCCGTAATTGTTGGAACAACGCGTGATACTGACCGGCATTTTATAGGTCTCGGCATAGGCCTTGACAAAAAGATCGGCGCTCGTTTTCGATGCACTGTAAGGACTTCGCGGATCCAACGGAGTGGTCTCGGTAAAATAACCCTCCGCTCCCAGGCTACCATACACCTCGTCGGTAGACACCTGATGAAAACGCACCCCATCCTTCCACAAAGGATAACCCCGGTAGTCCGTCCCCTTTGTCCATGCCCGTCGGGCGGCGTCGAGCAGATTCTGCGTACCGAGGATATTGGTAAGCAAAAACAACTGCGGATGGTCGATGCTCCGATCCACATGGCTCTCGGCCGCAAAGTTCACTACGTATTGAAAGTCGTGGTCGCGAAAGAGCTGATCGGCCAAAGCGCGGTCGCCGATGTCGCCCCGTACAAATTCGCAACGCTCCGAACGGAGATCGTTTTCAATGGTTTTCAGGTTGCCGGCATAGGTCAGCAGGTCCAATACCACGATCCGCAAGTGAGGATAGGTGGCTAACAGGTATTTGACGAAGTTGGCTCCTATGAATCCGGCGCCGCCGGTGATGAGGTAGGTTTTCATATCCGGTATAGAATCAGAGGTGATACATAAAGTTGAAAATCCCTTCCGCCAGATCGGGCGCCCCAAGGTCCTTGTCCGACAGGATGGGCGGGGAGTTGGCGGGTATCTTCCAGTCAATTCCCAGGGCGGGGTCGTTATAACGGATCGCCTGTGCAGCCTCCGCACAGTAGGGATTGTCGACCTTGTAGGTGAACACCGCCTGCTCACCCAGCACATGGAATCCGTGGGCAAACCCCTTGGGGATAAAGAGTTGGCGCTTATTCTCAGCCGACAACTCAATGGCAATATGCTTGCCGAACCAAGGCGATCCCTTGCGCAAATCCACGGCTACGTCCAACACACATCCCTGTATCACGCGCACCAGCTTGGCCTGCGCAAAAGGATCCAATTGGTAATGCAATCCGCGAATCACCCCCTGGAACGACCCGGATTCGTTCTCCTGTACAAAGTCCACCGCTCCGATGTGTTTTCGGAAATTGGCCGACTGATACGCCTCAAAAAAATATCCCCGGTGATCCTTGCACACCTCCGGTTCCATAACCCACACACCGGGGATCGTTGTTTCTGTATATCTCATGCGCTTTTTATGGAAACATTCAGATCAATTGGATGCTGCGGCGGATGAACTTACTCAAAGCCTCGCCCTTGAGCATGCCGTTACCCAGAAGCGCCAGGTCTATCAGTTCGTGTACCAATTTGTTGCCTGAGGCGTATTCCGAGAGGATCGTGTTGTGCTGCAGGCGTAGTTCGTCGAGGCGACGGTTGGTGTTTTCCAAATCCTCCTTCTCTTCGGCGGTTATTTCTTCGCTTTTCTTCTCGTTGTGCTTGCTGCGCAGGTCGGTCTGACGGGCTTCCCAGCCTTTTATATCGGCTACAATGGGCGAAAGTTGGGCGGAACAGCTCATCTCCTGGTCGTTCAACACTTTTTTTATCAGCGGATGTTCCGTATTCAACACAATATTGTAATTGTCGGGCATTTCCCCGTAGAAAGACATACCGGGTTGCATGGCCGACATTTCCCGCATCCTTCGCATGTATTCGCTTTGCGTGAGCAAGACGGGGTGGGCATTTTCCCCCAGGGCTTCAAAGGTGATATGGAACTCGGTCTTTTCCATCTTCGGCGTCTGGCTTTGAAAAATCTCTTGCAAGGCGTTGCGTTGGTCTTCGCTCAGCGCCACCGATCCTTTCTCGTCTTTACGGATGATGTTTTCGGTCGTATCGCTGTCGATTCGCACAAACTGCGTCTTCTCAAACTTCTGCTCCAACTGCCCGATGGCATGTACGTCCAATACCCCATCCATCAGAAGGATGCTATATCCCTTATCCTTTGCAGCCTGGATGTAAGCGTATTGTTCCTCCCGGCTGTTGGTGTAGAGGTAAATCAACTGTCCGTCCTTATTGGTTTGATTTCCTTCGACCAGGGTCTTGTATTCGTCCAGGGTATAGTATTTGCCTTCCGTATCCTTGAGTAAGACAAACTTAGCCGCCCGCTCGTAAAATTTCTCGTCGCTCAGCATCCCATACTGGATAAACAGCTTCAGGCTGTCCCACTTTTCTTCAAACTGCGGGCGATCGTTCCGGAATATTTCTTCCAGTCGGTCGGCAACCTTCTTGGTGATATGGGCGGAAATCTTCTTTACATTCCGGTCGCTCTGCAAATACGAACGGGAAACGTTGAGGGGTATATCGGGCGAATCAAGCACCCCATGCAGCAAGGTCAGAAACTCCGGTACGATGCCCTCCACGGAATCCGTAACAAATACCTGATTCGAATACAATTGTATTTTGTTCCGGTTCATATCCATGGTGTTCTTTATCCGGGGAAAGTAAAGGATCCCGGTCAGGTTGAACGGATAATCTACATTGAGATGAATCCAGAAAAGCGGTTCGTCCGACAAGGGATACAACTCGCGGTAGAACTTCTTATAATCCTCCTCGGTAAGTTCCGAAGGTTTACGTGTCCAGGCTGGTTTCGTATCGTTGACGATCTGATCTTCTTTCGTATCGACATAGTTGCCGTCTTTCCATTCCTGCTTC
Source organism: Tannerellaceae bacterium (assembly GCA_031278605.1). Lineage (GTDB taxonomy): Bacteria > Bacteroidota > Bacteroidia > Bacteroidales > Tannerellaceae > DFXE01. Next base: position 22,122 of record JAITKB010000017.1, on the reverse strand, counting down.
TTCCCGAAAGCAATCGGGATGGGTAGAAAGCGGCAATACTTCTTCAGCAAATGAGCAATATGATCCTTGCCGAGGAATTCCTTATTCTCGTCATCAATATAAAGTATGATATCGGTACCGATCGCTTCTTTCTCCGTTTCCTCCAATACATATTCCGGATTCCCCTCACAACTCCATTTCATAGGAATGGCATCCTCCCGGTAGGAGCGGGTAAGAATCTCTACCTTTTTCGATACCATGAACGTGGAATAGAATCCCAAACCGAAATGGCCGATAATGGAAGTCGCATCCTTTTTATACTTTTCCAGAAACTCTTCCGCACCGGAAAAAGCGATCCGGTTGATATACTTCTCTATCTCCTGGGCCGTCATACCGATACCGCGGTCCGACACGGTAAGCGTACCGGCCGCTTCATCCAGCGTGATACGGATGGTCGGATTGGCAATTTCACCCTTGTATTCGCCAACGGCAGATAATGTTTTTAATTTCTGCGTGGCATCTACCGCATTGGAGACAATCTCTCGCAGGAAAATTTCATGATCACTATACAAAAACTTCTTGATGATGGGGAAAATATTTTCACTCGTTACCCCAATGTTTCCTTGTTTCGACATAACTATATACTTTCTATTAATAAATCTGTGAATTATTGTGAAAAGAAAGACAAAAAAAGTGCCAAACAGGAGGTCTGACACTTTGTCTGTCTTTTGGATGTTGTCCTTGTGAGGGGGGGTTATGCTTGGTTATTCCCCTGTAATTGATTCTCCAACGTGAGTTTTTGTTGGTCTTTATCAAAGCCCACATGGAGGGTATCTCCCTGGGTTATGGAATCTTTGATGATCATTTCCGCCATTTCGTCTTCCAGGTATTTCTGAAGGGCGCGTTTTAGCGGACGGGCGCCGAACTGTACGTCGTATCCCTTGGTAGCGATAAAGTCTTTGGCTTCCTCCGTGAGTAGCAACGAATAGCCAAGTTTTTCCATGCGGATGTACAACCCCTGCAATTCGATATCAATGATCTTATGTATGGCTTCCTTATTCAATTGGTCGAACATCACAATGTCGTCGATACGATTCAAAAATTCGGGAGCAAAAGCCTTATTCAACGCTTTTTGGATAATCCCATGCGAAAATTCCCTGTTGACGGCATCTTGACTCTGGAGCTGGAAACCTATCCCATGTCCGAAATCCTTCAACTGACGGGTACCGATGTTGGAAGTAAGGATTAGTATCGTATTCTTGAAGTCGATTCTCCTACCCAGACTGTCGGTAAGGCGTCCTTCGTCCAATACCTGGAGCAGGATGTTGAATACGTCGGGGTGTGCCTTTTCTATTTCGTCCAACAAGACCACGGAATAGGGTTTGCGCCTTACTTTCTCCGTCAACTGTCCTCCTTCTTCGTAACCCACATAGCCCGGAGGCGCTCCTATCAGACGCGATACGGCAAATTTCTCCAGGTATTCACTCATGTCAATGCGGATAAGCGAATCGACAGAGTCGAACAGATATTCCGACAGGGTTTTAGCCAGGTGCGTTTTACCTACCCCTGTCGGCCCCAAAAACATAAACGTACCGATGGGTTTGTTGGGGTCTTTCAGACCTACCCGGTTGCGTTGGATGGCTTTTACGATTTTGGAAACGGCGTTGTCTTGACCTACCACTTTCTTTTTCAATACATCACCCATTTCCAGCAGTTTCTGGTTTTCCGTCTTGGCGATACGCTGTACCGGAACACCCGACATCATGGCTACTACTTCTGCAACCTTTTCATCGTCTACGGTTTCTCGGTGTTCCTGTAAATCCTGTTCCCATTTTGCCTTGGCTACCTCCAACTGCGATAAGTAATGACGTCCTTTATCCCGGAAACTTGCAGCCAACTCATAGCTTTGCGACTTAACAGCTACCAACTTTTCCTTTTGTATATTTTCCAACTTGGCTTCCAATTCTTCAATGCTTTCGGGAACAACAATATTGGATATATGTACGCGCGCACCGGCTTCATCCAACGCATCAATGGCTTTGTCCGGGAAATTGCGATCACTGATATACCGTTCCGTTAAGTTCACACACGCTGTCAAGGCTTCGTCGGTATAAAGTACGTTGTGGTGTTCTTCGTAGCGTTCTTTGATGTTTTTCAGGATCTGCAAGGTTTCTTCCGCCGTAGTCGGGTCGACGATAACTTTCTGGAAACGACGTTCCAATGCACCGTCCTTTTCAATATTCTTGCGGTATTCGTCCAACGTGGTGGCGCCTATACATTGTATTTCTCCGCGCGAAAGAGCCGGTTTCAGCATATTGGCCGCATCCATTGAACCGGAGGCCGATCCTGCACCTACAATGGTATGTATCTCATCAATAAACAAGATGATATTCGGATTTCTCGACAGTTCGTTCAGAATGGCCTTGATGCGTTCTTCAAATTGTCCGCGATATTTCGTCCCGGCTACAATGGAAGCCATATCAAGGCTTATAACCCGTTTGTCGAACAAGGTACGCGACACCTTGCGTTGTATAATGCACAAAGCAAGTCCTTCCACAATAGCCGATTTTCCTACGCCCGGCTCTCCAAGCAGCACCGGATTGTTTTTCTTTCTCCTGCTCAGAATTTGTACCAGACGCTCTATTTCCTTTTCCCGTCCTACGATGGGGTCTAAATGATTTTTGGCTGCAGCCTGCGTTATATCGGTTCCGAAATTATCCAATACGGGTGTATCATGAGGCGACTTAGGTTGTGGTATACCGGCCGATTTGTGCCGGATCGGTTCTTTCCGCGACGATAAACCGTCGTCGTCATCGTCATCGTCCATGTATCCGTTACTGATTTCTTCTATTTCTTCTATTTCTTCACATACTTCATCCGACAGATCTATATTAAGGATACTTGCCAGCTTATCACAGGCCAAACGATAGGTAATACCCGCTTCGTTTAATATTTTGGCAGCCAGATTTAATTCATCTTTCAAAATAGCAAGGAACAGATGTTCCGTTCCGGTTTCTTCGCTTTTAAACACGCGTGATTCGAGAAGACTCATACGTAAAACACGTTCGCTGGTTTTGTTTACGGAAACATTTTGGACGCCGATATATTCCATATCAAAATATATACCGCGTATATCTTGTTCAATATTTTTCTTAATGTCGGGGATATTCACATTCAGTTCATGTAATATATGTATGGCATTTCCTTCGCCGTCACGGATAATGCCCAGCATCAGGTGTTCCGGGCCAATATAACTGGTTTGAAGTCTTATAGCTTCTTCCCTGCTATATTCTATAATATCCATGAGTTGTTTAGAGTAATTATTTTTCATCTTATTTGTGTAATAATGAGTGACAAAGTTACTAATCTATGTTTAGATAACTTCAAAAGTCATGCCAATGTTTCCAAAAATCTTGTGTTTCTTAAGAATTTGTTCTTTTTTTAAAGAGATAGCGGGGTTTTTGACAAGTCGGAATACCGGGAATTTCCCGCACGATGTACTATCCATAATTTCGGTCCGGGATTTAAACAAACATTGATGCTGCTATGCGGACTAACGTCTGTATCCCAGAGGTATCATAAAAGGGGACTTTTCGCAAAGTCCCCTTTTATAGGTTTTAATAGGTATTAGTCTTTAAGGCAAAAAGATTGTTTAGGTTATCTGGATGCAAATATGTACTAATTAAAAATACTGAACAAATAAAAAAAGATATTTTACAACACATTTTTAGCCTTATCGTAGCCTCATAGTAACATACGTACTGATTTAACATATAACAGGGCAGAATTTGGATGCCATATCACTTGGTAAAATTATTTTTCTACCTTTGCCGCCGTCAAAAAAAAGGGGGGCAAATTTCCTTCCGTATGTGACCTGAAGTAAAAGAGATGCATATTATAATCCATCTACTTGTCATCTTGCGATAAGTACTATAAGAAAAACTCTTCACATCTGATTATTGTGAAAAAACTTTACAGAAAAGCACTACCCCATTCTTTCAGGAGGCTGTTTTGCAATGCAAGACAGCCTCCCCATTTTTATGGTGTGAGCCGGTAATTGTAGGTGATGGTTCCGCTTTGATTGTTGCTTCCGCTGATCGTGTTGAATTTAGCTTTGCGGGCGGCATTGAGGGCACTTTGGCGCAGGGATGAGTTGTCTATATTCGTTCCTTTTCCTATTTCGGCGAAGATAACATTCCCTTTGGGGTCTACGGTAATATTGATAACAATGCGTCCTTCTTCCTGTACACTGTATTCCGGTCGTGGTAGTCCTCCCGATCCGATAGAACGTCCGTTAAGATTGAACGTGCCGTAGCCTCCCATTCCTTCGTTTGCTCCCCGGTCGGCATTACCAAAAGGGCTTCCCTGATTTCCTGTTCCTGTTTGCGCATCGCCTTGATTATTCCCTCCGGTAGTGCTGCCGCTACCAAAGGATCCGGCAACGCGGCTGTTGATAGCTTCTTCCTGTTTGCGACGTTCTTCCTCCCGGCGTTTTTGTTACTCTTCGGATCGGCGTCTTTCGGTTTCAATTCGTTCTTCTCTTTTCCTTGCCTCTTCTACGGCAACCGATTCTTCCATATCTTGCGTTACTATATCTTCCCGGCTTACAGAAGGTTGCAAAGGAACCGGAGGGGGCGTCGGCTGCGGGAGTACACTCTCCGTATACTGAGGCTCGAATGTTCCGGAGGCAATGTTTACATTCCCGAAATTCACCAGGATACCCTCTTCTTCTTCGGGAACAAAGGTTCGCAATACGGTAAACCCCAAGATTAGCAGGACGAGGAGGTGGAAAACAACCGTACCCAGAAAACTATATATCTTATCGTTGTTCAATGGTCTGTTATTTTTGTGGTCTCGTTATGAGTACCATTTTGAATTTATTCTCGTTTGCTATGTTCAGAATCTTAACAATTTCCTTGTAAGGCACGGTTTCGTCTGCATAAAGTGCGACGTACATTTCCGGTTCTTTGGCATAACGGCTTTGCAGGAAAGGGGTGATTTGGTCGAAGGTGATTTTTTGTTCCCTCTGTTTGCCGAAAGCTACATAATAATTCAGGTTCGCATCAATGGTTACTCTTGTAAGTGGTTTAGCCGCAGTTTGTTTTTGCGACTGGGGTAATGTAACCTTAATCGCATTGGGGATGACTACCGTTGAGCTAATCATAAAGAATATAAGCAGCAGGAAGATGACATCCGTCATCGAAGCCATACTGAACGATGCGTTTACCTTGCTTCGTCTTTTCAGTCCCATGCGCCGGTTAATTTACAGGTTCATTAAGCAAGTCCATAAATTCCATTGTACGGGCTTCCATTTTATTCACCACATTATCTACGCCGGAAACCAAATAATTATAGGCAAATAAGGCAAGGATACCCACCACCAGTCCGCCCACGGTAGTAACCAACGCTTCATAAATACCGTTGGATAATAAAGATATATCTACGTTCGATCCGGCATTGGCCATATCGAAGAAGGCTTGCACCATGCCGGTTACCGTTCCCAGAAAGCCAATCATCGGTGCACCTCCCGCAATCGTAGCAATCAAGGGGAATCCTTTTTCCAGTTGGGCGATTTCGAGATTTCCCACATTCTCAATAGCCACCAGCACGTCGTTCATGGGGCGGCCCAGGCGCGAAATACCTTTTTCTATCATGCGCGCCGAGGGAGTGTAGGTCGTACGACAAAGCTTCAAGGCCGATTCCACCTTTCCGTCATGGATATAATCCTTTATTCGGTTCATGAATGATTCGTCTTCTTTTCCTGCACGGCGGATGACCAGTAAACGTTGAATAAATATGTAAACGGCCACCATCGACAGGAAAGCCAGCACTCCCATGATCCATCCTCCCTTCAGCGACAGGTCGATGATATTTAATTCGGCTTGAGTGGTTACAATATGGGTTGTCAGATCCGGCATTTGTTCGTTTGCCTGTTCTATCGAAGATTGTAATGAAAGTAAGATACGCATTGTTTTTAGCTCTTATTCTGTTAATACTAATTCTTTGATTACATTTGCGGGAACTTCTAAAAACTCAAAAATCAAGGTTTTCGACCAAGACAAAAACTGAATTTGCCGATGGAACGTAACGCAGAATTTGGGGAGTTTCAGGAGTTTCCTTGTGTTAATATTGGGGCAAATTTAATAGTATTCAGGAAATACAGAAAGAATGTTGATGAAAGATTTCATAACAAAAGAGTTTCCGGCGTTAAAAGAAACCGATACCGTAAAATACGCCTTGTCGGTAATGAATGATTTAAAAGTCAGACATCTTCCGGTAGTTTCCGGTGGGATATACTGTGGATTGTTGTCGGAGAAAGACGCATCAAGGCTTCCGGAATCTACGGTCAACAGCCACAATTTAGTTCGGTTTGCACCGGGTATTGACGAATCGGGGCATTTGCTTGAAGTGGTTGCCCGAATGTCGCGTGATCGTTTAACCCTCCTGCCTGTTCTTTCCCCGGATAATAAGTATCTGGGGGTGATTACCTTGTATAAGGCGTTTGAAGCGCTTGCCGATTTATGCCATGCCGAAGCTTCCGGGAGCGTGATTGTGCTCGAATTATTCCCCCACGACTACGCTCTTTCCGACATTGCCCGGATTATTGAAACAAACAATGCACATGTGCTCAATCTTTTGTCGAACACCGACAGGGATACCGGACGACTTATCCTTACAATTAAAACAGATGTGGAGGATGCCACGCCCATTATCCGCAGTTTTGAACGCTTTCATTACAGGGTGTTGTATCACTTCGCGGAGAGGTATCTGCCGAACGGGGCATTGCAGCATCGGGTAGACGAATTGATGTATTATTTGAATATGTAAAAAAAAACGGGGAGGGCGATGTATGAAGGTCGGAGTCTTTGGAAGTATTTGCCGGAACGAAAAACAAACACTTATCAAACGCATGTTTGAAAAACTGTCCGATGTACAAGCGGAGGTTTTTGTTGATTGCGATTTTTATTCTTTTCTTACCCATACCTGGGGATTCGCTCCTGTCGTTGCCGGCCTCTTGGAGGGCGACATTTTCGACCTCGATCTGGCATTCAGCCTGGGAGGCGACGGCACATTTCTGAAAACAGCATCCCGCATTAACAAACAAGGTATACCTATTTTGGGAATTAATACCGGTCGCCTGGGATTCCTGGCCGATACGGGAAGTAACGAATTGGACGATACACTCGATGAAATATTCAAGAATTATTACCGGACAGAAGAACGCACTTTGTTGCGTCTGCATACCAAGGAACGTTTGTTTACCGGTTATAACTATGCACTTAACGAGATTGCAGTGCTGAAACGGGATACTTCTTCTATGATAACGATACACGCCTTCATTGGCGATGATTTTCTGGCGTCATATCAGGCGGACGGTCTGATAGTGGCCACTCCGACAGGCTCTACGGCCTATTCGATGAGTGTGAACGGGCCTATTTTGGTTCCTCAGAGCAACTCGCTTGTTATAAGTCCTGTGGCGCCTCATTCGCTGAATGTTCGTCCGCTGGTTATTCCTGACACATCGGTTATTACGCTAACGATAGAGAGCCGCAACGAATATTTTTTAGTTGCGCTCGACGGCCGTTCGGACATATTCCCCGCCGGCGCTCTGCTTACAATTAGTAAAGCGGATTATACCACCCGCATCATCAAACGCGACAACCATACCTTCTACAAAACTTTGCGCGACAAGCTAATGTGGGGAGCCGATACCCGATTCACATCCCTTTAGACCGGGGGGCACTCGCAGCGGTTTCTTGTATAGGAGAATGTTGAAATTTCAATTGGTCGATAATCTATTAGTAATCAGCAAATTATTATTCCCTGTCTTCCCCTTGAATTTCTCAGTACTGAGAAGTTTTTTTTTCAGTACTGAGAAATTTTTTTTTCAGTACTGAAAAATTTATCTCTCAGTACTGAGAATTTTCCGCTCTTTTCCGGGGGTAAAAGGCGTCAGATGTCGCTTGTTCACCGTTTTCCCTTGCCTTCCGCAAGGAAATTAACGAAGAATTATATACATTTGCCTGCAATAATTTAAAATAATCAAAAATGATTGAGCAAATAGGAACAAACGCCGGCCTGGTATGGACGGCGTTACATGAATTCGGCAAATTGAGTGTTAAGGAAGTAAAGAAAATTACTAAAATTAAGACCGAAAAAGACGTTTTTGCCGCATTGGGTTGGCTTGCAAAAGAAGGGAAATTAGCTTTCGATGAAGCCAATGGGGAAATATTTGTTTCGCTTGTCTGAGTTCATAAGCTGTAACGAATTCAAAAAGCAAAAGGCTATCCACACACACTCTCTTGGATAGCCTTTTGCATGCGAGAAAACAACTGCGGCTAAAATAATTGAGGTGCACGGCTTGCCGGATTCGAATCAAAAAATTACTTTTGTGAAGAATTTGGCACAAGATGGACGAAGATCAAAGCAAATTGTTAGCTGTTTTTGAAGTTAGAGTTCGTGATTTGATGAATATTTGCGATCGGCAAAAACAAAAAATAGACGAACTGAATCACGCTTTGGAATCAAAAAACAAAGAATTGCAGCAAGCAATGCAAACGATAGACGAACTGAAAGCCAAATGCAACAGTATGCTCATCGCACGGATTGTTTCCGCAAGTGAAAAGGAAGTGAAAAATGCGAAAACGCAACTGACAAAATTAGTGCGGGAAGTAGATATGTGCATTGCCTTGTTGAATGAATAAAACAAGGAAACAATGAACAACAAAAAATTTCTTATACATATAGAAATAGCCGACAAAACGTATCCTCTGTGGATTTACCGTGAAGAAGAAGAACGAACCCGCAAGGCCGTTAAACAAATTAAAGCCTTGCTGGAACAATACCGGATGAAATATCCGCTCTCTGCCAACGGTAACCCAAAATACGCAGAAGGAAATAGAGACTGGCTGGCGATGGTGGCCCTTCAATTATCCATCAGAAGTTTGGATATGGAGGAAAAAAACGATACCACTCCCTTTGTAGAGAAAATACAACAAATGACAAATTTGTTGGAAGCGTATCTGGAAAAACATAAATAATTACTCCCCATCTATAAAATAAGAAAACCGCACAACATGCACCCCTCTTGAATAAGAAGGGTACGTAAAGGTGCTTTTTTACATTGTGAATCAAATAGAATCAAATTAAAAATGTTGTTATTATGTATATAGTCATAGCAATAGCAGTGCTCCTCGCAGGAGGAGTAGCCGCATGGTTTTACATGCATTTAAAGTATAAATACATGCTGGAAGAGGCAGAAAAAGAAGCCGAGGTGATGAAGAAAAACAAATTGCTCGAAGTAAAAGAGAAATTCCTTCACCTGAAATCCGACCTGGAAAAACAAGTTGCCGCCCGCAATTCAAAAATACAATCGGTAGAGGCAAAACTCAAACAAAAGGAATTATCCATCCATCAACGCATCGAAGATCTGCAACGTAAAAATAATGACTTGGATTCCTTGAAGGAAAACCTGACCACCCAAATGGAACTGATAGAAAAAAAGAAACAGGAATTAGACAAACTGCACTTCAAACAAGTGGAACAATTGGAAATTCTCTCCGGCTTGTCGGCCGAAGAAGCAAAAGAACGCCTGTTCGAATCACTCAAAGAAGAAGCCAGATTGCAAGCCGCTTCCTATGTGGCCGAAATCGTGGAAGAAGCAAAGATGACAGCCGGCAAAGAGGCAAAAAAAATCGTAATACAATCTATCCAACGAGTTGCAACCGAAACGGCAATCGAAAACGCTATCACTGTATTCCATATCGAATCCGACGAAATTAAAGGACGGATCATCGGACGGGAAGGACGCAATATCCGCGCCCTGGAAGCAGCCACAGGCATAGAAATCGTGGTAGACGATACGCCTGAAGCTATCGTATTGTCGGGCTTCGACCCGATACGCAGAGAAGTAGCCCGCCTGGCTCTGCATCAGTTGGTACAAGACGGACGCATTCACCCGGCACGTATCGAAGAAGTTGTTGCCAAAGTACGCAAACAAGTAGAAGAAGAAGTTGTGGAAACAGGAAAACGCACCGTAATAGATATGGGTATACACGGACTGCATCCCGAACTGATTCGTTTGATAGGCAAGATGAAATACCGCTCTTCGTACGGACAAAATCTGTTACAGCATGCTCGCGAAACAGCCAACTTATGTGCAGTGATGGCTTCCGAATTAGGCTTGAATCCCAAGAAAGCCAAACGCGCCGGCTTGCTGCACGATATAGGAAAAGTTCCCGACGACGAGCCGGAATTGCCTCACGCCATACTGGGGATGAAGCTATGCGAGAAATACAAGGAAAAACCCGACATCAGCAATGCCGTAGGTGCTCACCACGACGAGACGGAAATGCAAACCCTACTCGCCCCAATAGTGCAGGTGTGCGATGCCATTTCGGGCGCCCGTCCCGGCGCCCGGCGCGAGATAGTGGAGGCTTATATCAAACGATTGAATGACCTGGAACAATTGGCATTGTCGTACCCCGGCGTGCAGAAAACTTACGCCATTCAAGCCGGAAGAGAACTGCGCGTAATTGTTGGGGCCGATAAGATAGACGACAAAGAAACGGAAAGTTTGTCGAACGAGATTGCCAAAAAGATTCAGGATGAAATGACTTATCCCGGACAGGTGAAAATAACAGTTATCCGAGAAACTCGCGCCGTTAGTTACGCAAAGTGAACGGCCCTCAGAAATCGAAGAAAAACATGAAATGAAGGGAAGTGAATCTGATCATCGAACAAGGTAATACCTCTACGAAAGTTGCTGTATATAATAATAAAGGGCGTATGCAAACCTCTTGTCTGTACGAGGAATTTGCATACTCTTCCCTGGAATCTTTTTTTGAGAAATATGATTTGCGGTATGGTATTATGTCTACCGTTATCAGGCCGGACAGCAAACTTCTTTCTTCTCTGGAAAACGCTTTGCAGCATTTCATCTTTCTGGACGAAAACGTTCCCATACCTGTTCAAATACAATACCGAACCCCCGATACATTGGGAAGAGACCGTTTGGCCGCCGTTGTAGGTGCTCATTATCTACACCCCGGGAAAAATATCCTGGTCATAGACGCCGGTACGGCGATAACCTACGAACTGCTTGAAGCTTCGGGCATATACAGAGGAGGTAATATATCCCCCGGCATGACTACCCGCTTCAGAGCGCTGAATCATTTCACTGGAAAACTCCCCTTGATTCGGGAAGAAGAAAATATTCCAATGATTGGTTACAGCACCCAAACAGCCATACAAGCAGGGGTTGTGAATGGGATTGTATACGAAATGGACGGTTATATTGATGATTTGCGCCGGGAATACACAGACCTTTTGGTTTTTTTAACAGGAGGTCATTCGTTTTATTTTGAAAGACGATTAAAAAGCAGCATCTTTGCAGACATTAATTTAGTGTTGACAGGATTAAATAGAATCTTAGAGTACAATGTTGAAAATAAAGAGAGTCGTAGCTGTTAGTATTCTTGTCATTATCCCGTTGGCAATACTGGCACAAAATAACACAAACTCGCCTTATACGCGATATGGTTACGGAGAATTAGCCGATCGTTCCTTTGGTGCGGGACGAGCAATGGGAGGTTTAGGTTACGGGATGCGCTCCAACAAACAGATAAATCCTTTGAATCCGGCTTCTTACACAAGTATAGATTCGCTTACGTTCATCTTCGATTTTGGTGTTGCGGGACAACTGTCATGGTTTGATGACGGAATAAACAAGGAAAAACATATCAACGGAAATCTGGAATATGCCGCGATAGAGTTTCCTGTTCATCGCAGAATCGCCCTCAGCGCCGGAATGTTGCCTTATTCGTATGTGGGTTACGATTTCGGAACCAATACAACAACATCGGAAGGTCTTTCCTATATCGAACGATTTACGGGTAAAGGTGGATTAAACGAAGCGTACGCCGGGTTGTCTATAGAAATATGGAAGAAGCGTCTTTCGGTAGGATCCAATGCAAGTTATTTGTTCGGACAGATTAAACACAATCGGGTGTTGGCACCCGATGTGACAAATGCAACTCAGACTGCCCGGTATCAAACACTGAAGGTAAATGATATAAAGTTGAATTTCGGAATCCAATACACACAGCAGTTCAGTGCAAATGAAAGTTTTACATTAGGCTTTGCTTTCTCTCCTGCAAAAAAACTGAATACTACATCTTCGGATATTATACAAAATGGGAGCGAATCGGACACAACGTATGTAAATCAAACGTTCGATACCCCTAATTCGATAGGAGCAGGTATTTCGTACGTTAAACAAAATAAACTAACTTTGGGCGTTGATTTTTTGAACGAAACATGGGGAGAGGCTCGTTTTTTTGATGAAAAGAATGAATTTAAAAACAGAATACGTTTGGCTACCGGTGCAGAATTTATTCCCGATTATCAGAATAGAGTTTTTCTCAGCCGGGTAAGATACCGTGCAGGGATGCATTACAGTAATTCCTATCTGCGAATATACGGCAAAAGTTATAATGAATACGGAGCGAGTGTTGGATTAGGTTTGCCATTGTTCGACAATCGTTCTTTCATGAATCTGTCGTTTGAATACGTGAAGATAAAACCGGAAACCAAAGCATTGATTGATGAACAATATTTTCGGTTTACTGTGAATTATACATTTAATGAACGTTGGTTTTTTAAATCTAAAGTTAACTGAAATTCTCTGGTTGTACACATTAAAAAGAATAATAAATTATGAAAATCAAAGTGTTTTTACTCGCTGCCGGATGTTTAATAGGTACCTCCGGTATTTATGCACAGAAAGGAGTGGATAATGGCACTCCCTTTGGCTCTGGAGAGGATAGCGTCCGTTGTATTACGAATATCAGTTTGTTTACGCCTTATGCGAAAAATGGCAATTTCAAAGACGCTCTTGAATTTTGGAAAATTGCATACGATGAATGTCCCGGCGCCACAAAAGATATCTATTTGTATGGCGTACGCATCGTAGGCTGGTTGATTGACAATGAAACAGATCCGGCAAAGAAAGCTTCTCTTATCAATGATTTGATGGCTGTTTACGACAAACGCATCAAATATTTTGGGAAAGAACCTAGATATGAAAAAGACTGGATTATGGGTCGCAAAGCTCAGGATTACGTTCAGCGATTGGGTGAAGACGCCGACCCCAAGTTGTTATACGGATGGCTGAAAGAAGCTATCGACGAATATGGAAACAATACCGATGTATTGGCTGTATCTTATTATATGTATGCCTCCAATCGGTTGTTGATAGCTGATCAAGCTCATAAAGAAACGTATATCCAAGACTACCTAAAGGCATCGGCCATCCTGGATGCGCAGATTGCTGCGGCTAAAGAAGAGAAAGAGTTAGCAGCCATTCAACCTGTAAAATCAGGTTTGGATAACGGCTTTGCCAATAGTGGTGCTGCCGACTGCGAAACATTGCAAGGTTTGTATGCCGACAAGGTCGAACAAAATAAAGACAATCTGCCTTACCTGAAAGAAACTATCACCTTGCTGAGAAGAATGCGTTGCAACGAAATCGAAGCTTATTTTGCCGCAGCCACGTATGCACATCGTCTCGAACCAACAGCCGAGTCGGCTATGGGACTTGCCAAAAAGGCTGTAAGAGATAAGGACTACAACAAAGCCATTGCTTTGTTTGAAGAAGCAGCCAATATGGAAACCGACAATACTGTAAAAGCTGAAGATTATTATCTGATTGCCATGTTGTCGTTTGAACAGGATAGTTACTCAAAAGCCAGACAATATTGTCTGAAGGCTATTGAAACAAATCCAAGCTACGGAAGCCCCTACTTGTTGATAGGGAAAATGTATGCAGCTACAGCCGGCAACATATACCCGGACGATGCTGTTTTGAGGAAAACAGTGTATTACGCTGCTGTCGACAAATTTGAAAGAGCAAGACAAATAGACCCGACCACAGGAGAAGAAGCAGGTAAATTAATCAGCACATACCGCTCTCATTTTCCGTCTACCGAAGAGATCTTTATGCACCCCGACCTGGATAAAGGTAAATCCATTACGATTGGCGGTTGGATAGGAGAACGTACAACTGTCAGATAAATGACTAAATGTAATTTTACAGAAGCAATTAAGAAGAAAGACATGACAACAACCTCTGTGACAGTTGTCATGTCTTTCTTCTTAATTGCTTCTTGTTCCGGCGAACAGAAAGAAACGGTAGAAGTTGTTTTTGATCCGGAACATACCTACACAATGAAAACAACGAAAGTATCAACTCTTGTGTCGGATTCGGGTATAACCCGTTATAGAGCTAATGCCGACGTATGGCTGGTATACGGAAAGGCAAACGAACCCTATTGGTATTTCCCGGAAGGACTTTATCTGGAACATTTTGACACCTTGTTTCATGTAAAATCCAGCATCAAAGCCGATACTGCCTACTATTTTGAAAAACAGGAACTTTGGAAAGGTATAGGAAATGTGGAAATGAAAAGTTTAGACGGTGAATATTTTACAACCTCTCTGATTTTTTGGGACCAAAAATTGCAGAAAATATATTCGGATAAATACATCCGCATCGAACAGCAAGATAAAGTAATCACAGGAATCGGTTTTGAATCGAATCAGTCCATGACTGAATATAAAATATTCGATACAACAGGCATATTCCCTGTAAACGAAACATCGGTTGATTCTACACAGACAATAACGGAAGCGCCGGAACAAATTGTCGAAAAAGGGGAATGAACAAAAAAAGAGAACTTAAAAGATGGAGTAAGCCTTTTTTTCTTATCTTCGTGCCCTCAAACTGTAATATAAACTTAAATAATAAATAAAGGTAAATGGCTACGCTTGAAAAGATCAGGAGCAGAGCAGGATTATTAGTAATCATTGTAGGTTTGGCTTTGTTCGCTTTCATTATTGGTGACTTTCTGAACTCCGGTTCGACCTATTTCAAACAAAATCAACAAAAAGTTGTCGAAATCAATGGGAAATCGGTTGATGTTCAAGAATTTCAGAAACGTATTGACGAAATGACCGAGATTGTTAAAATGCAAACCGGTTCGGCCAATCTCTCGGAAGACTACACGACACAAATTCGGCAATCTGTTTTTGATGCTTTGGTACAGGAAACCATATTAAGCGAGGAAATGGATAAATTAGGGATGGGTGTTAGCTCCGAGGAACTCTTCGATATGGTGCAGGGTGAAAATATCTCGCCCCTATTGTTGCAAAATCAGATGTTTCATAATCCGGAAACCGGAACGTTCGACAAAACTTTCTTCTTGAATTTCCTGAAGCAAATAGACGATGAAAATATTGCAAGCGCACCGGTAGAATACAGAACTCAGCTATTGCAATATAGAAACCTCTGGTTGTTCTGGGAAAAGAACATCAAAACACAACGAATGGAACAGAAATATACAACATTGCTAACAAAAGCCATCGTTGCAAACTCATTGGAAGCTAAAGAAACATTCAAAGCATCGACTGAAAGCGCTGACATCGTATATGCTATGCAGTCTTATGCCACGATTCCGGATTCTATTATTAGTGTAAGTAAATCTGAAGTAGAAAAATTATACAATCAACGGAAAGAACTATTCAAACAATCCGAAACGAAAGTGATAAAATACATTGCTGTCGATATTGTTCCAAGCCAGGATGACTTCGATAAGGTAAGTGATCACATGGAAGAATTGAAAAATGAATTCACAGCTTCGGATGATGTTAGAGACCTTGTCAACGACAATTCGGAAGTACCTTACACCAATGCTTTTTTCTCGGAAAACGCATTAGACCCTGAAATGAAACAATTCGTTACAGTAGCTGCCGTCGGCGATGTATATGGACCTGTATTCGAAAGCAGCACCAACAAATACAAGATGTTCAAGTTGATAGATAAAACATTGGCCCCTGACTCTGTAAAGGTTAGTCATATAATGCTGATGAATAGTAATGGAACAGCAACGACTCCGGCTGACAGCTTAATGGACATACTGAAGAAGGGAGGAGACTTTGCCGAATTGGCAAGTGTTCATTCCTTAGATCAATCATCGGCTACCAATGGAGGCGAAATAGGATGGCTCACAGAAGCTGTCGCGATAAGCGCTTTAAACGAAGAATTTAAAACCACCATATTTTCGGCTCCGCTAAATGAAGTTATCTTATTCAAATCGCCGCAAGCCACTCACTTGATTAAGGTGACGGAAAAAACATCGAATGTTCCTAAATATAAAGTAGCCGACATCAATATAACCGTTACTCCAAGTTCAAAGACATACAGTGACCTTTACAACACATTAAATCAGTATATTTCCAACAATCAAGATATAGACAAAATGGATGCAACTGCCCAGGAAGCCGGTTATAATTTGCAAACGAATGTATCCGTAACAGCATCCGATCAGATTATCGGTTCCATACCTCAGTCAAGGCCCGTTATCCGTTGGGCATTTGAGCATAGCAAAGGAGACATATCCGAAATTTTCGATTGTAACAATAGATATTTTGTGGTTGCTGCTCATCAGGGCACTATCAAGGAAGGTTATCGTTCACTTGCATCTGTCGAAACATCCTTGAAATCAGAAATAATCGCGCAAAAAAAAGGTGAAAAAATTGCAGAAGATCTGGAATCTAAAAAACTGACCTCCATGGAAGCTTATGCACAAGCAATGAATGCCAGCATTGATTCGGTTAAGTTTATAAGTTTCAATACTTCCCGTATTACCGGTATTGGTTTGGAACCTAAGCTCAACGCTCTTATATCCTTAGCAGACATCAACCGTTTGAGTAATCCCGTGATTGGAAATAACGGCGTATATGTATTTCGGGTGGTAAATAAGGAACAAAATAACAGAGAGTATAATGAAACAGAAGAAATCCGTTCGATGGAAGCTTTGTATGCATACCGTTACGGATACCAGGCGATACGCTCGTTGATTGACCATGCGAAGGTTATAGATAATCGGATTCGTTTCTATTAAAAATAAAACAAGGAACCGCTTTTGCGGTTCTTCGAGAGCTGTCGTATTTGTGTATGCGACAGCTTTTTCATCTTTATGTCATCATAATAACGTATACATCTATGACAAAAAAAAGACAATTATTAGGAATGACGTTGGAGGAACTGAGTAAGATTGTTGTCGAAGCTCAACTACCTTCTTACGCTACAAAACAGATAGCCGACTGGATATATAAGAAGAAAGTAGTTTCCATTGCAGAAATGACCAACATAGCAGCCGTTAAGCGAGCTTATCTGGAGAAACATTTCGAAATAGGACTTACTCCCCCTGCTTCCGTTATCGAATCGGCCGACGGGACAATCAAATATCTTTTTCCTGCCGCAGGATCTTTTGTAGAAGCTGTTTATATCCCTTCTGATGATCGTGCTACTGTATGTGTCTCTTCGCAGGTAGGATGTAAAATGAGTTGTTTGTTTTGTATGACCGGAAGACAGGGCTTCACGGCCAATCTTACGGCAGGAGAAATAATAAACCAGATACAAGCCCTTCCCCAAGCCGATACATTAACCAATATCGTGTTCATGGGAATGGGTGAACCCTTAGACAATATCGGCGAAGTACTCAAAGCGCTTAACATACTTACCCAACCTTACGGATATGGATGGAGCCCGAAACGAATCACGGTATCTACTATTGGGACTAAAGGGCTAAAACGTTTTCTTGACGAAAGTACTTGTCATCTGGCAGTCAGCTTGCATGCCTCGAATCCGAACGACCGCTTCTCCATTATGCCAGCCGAAAAGGCCTTTCCGCTTCATCAGATTATCTCATTAATCAAACAGTATGATTTCAGCAGGCAAAGACGGGTCTCTTTCGAGTATATTATTTTTAAAGGATTCAACGACAGTATCCAACATGCCGTTTCCCTATCCGACTTATTGAAAGGAATACCTTGCCGGATAAACCTTATCCGTTATCATGTAGTCCCCGATACTCCTTTGGAAAGCGCTGATTTGAAAAGAATGGAAGTCTTCCGAGACATGCTCAACAACCGAGGTATTCTTGCAACGATCCGTACCTCACGTGGCGAAGATATATTTGCAGCCTGCGGCATGTTGTCCACAGCTAAAAAGATGTAAAAAAGCGAAAAAATGCTGTGGAACCCGACAGGCTTTGAATATCCTTTTTTAAAGTAAAACTATATTTGCGTTATAAGTTATAAAAATAAAAAGATATGAAAAAACATTTTCTGTTTTTAAAGGTGTCTATCCTTCTACTAATGTTTACTACAACCTGCAATAAGCCTCTTACATTATCCAAGTCGACCGGTATGCCGTACGAAATTGCTGTGACAATGAATAAAGAGATCTGGGAGGGAGAAGCGGGAATTGCCATCAGAGCCGACCTTGAATCAGAAGTCCCCGGCTTGCCGCAATCTGAGCCTTCTTTCCGGATAATGTATGCTACTGCAGAGAATTTCAACACGTTGCTTACTTACGTGAGAAATATACTCATAGTGAAAGTAGACAATAAGATGTACACGACGGTAAATTTACTCTATGAAGCCAACCGTTGGGCAAAAGACCAGGCGGTGGTCACTCTGAATGCACCGGATACGCAGAGCGTGGCTAATTATTTAAATTCGCATACCAATGAACTGACGAGATTTTTTACCAAAATAGAAAAGAACCGCGCCATAGCCGCATTGGAAACAGATTACAGCCTGAGCGTTAGCGATACATTAAAGAAAAAACTCGACGTCTTAATGAATATACCTTCCGAGATGATATTTACAGGACGGCAAAGAGGAAAGGATTTTTTCTGGGCTTCCAATAATGCGAGAAGCGGACGTGTAGACGTGATTGTCTATTCCTTCCCATATACAGACAGCCAAACGTTTACCGCCGACTATCTGATAGCCAAACGCGATTCTGTACTGAAAATGAATATGCCGGGAGCTTTCCCTGACTCATATATGGCAACGGAAACCCTTGCCACGGTAGATTATTCGGCCATTACGGTTAGAAATAAATACTGCGGTGTTTTACGCGGCCTTTGGAAAATGGTTGGGGATATGATGGGAGGACCGTTTGTAAGTCATGTGCGATTGGATGAGGAGAATAATCGCATCGTTGTAGCCGAAGGTTTTGTATATGCACCCGAGACAAACAAGAGAAACTATATCCGCCGGATTGAGGCGGCCTTATACACCTTGCGTTTACCTGGAGAATTTGATCAACCGGCTGCCGAACCGTTGAAAATTAACATAAAGGCGAACCAAACTATCGAATAAATAATGGAAGAACAAACAATTAAAGTAGGTATTACTCACGGAGATATAAACGGCATAGGCTATGAAGTCATATTAAAGACTTTTTCAGACACACGGATGACGGAGCTTTGTATTCCTGTTCTTTACGGTTCATCAAAGATTGTCGCATACCATCGTAAGGCATTGGAGTTAGCTCCTTTGAATATCAGCGCTATCGGCAAAGCGGAAGAAGCCGGGAGCAACCGTGTGAATATCATTAATTGCGTAAAGGATGATACAAAAGTTGAATTGTCTAAACCTACGGCAATTGCGAATGAAGCGGCTTTCAAAGCATTGGAAACAGCAGCAGGAGATTTGAAACGCGGTGCGATAGACGTATTGGTAACCGCACCGGCCAATAACTGTTTTGTTGGGACCAATAAATACCCAACCCATACGGAATATCTGGAGCAAACCTTTGGCAACGGCAAACATAAAGCACTTCCTGTCCTTGTCTATGGCGCGTTGCGTGTCGCCCTGGTTACCGGAGATATTTTTTTCTCGGAGGTGTTACCCCAAATCACGAAAGCAAGAATCAGTGAAACGCTGAGTTTATTTTATCATACCCTGAAACAGGATTTTAATATCGTAAGACCCCGCATTGCCCTACTGTCTTTAAATCCGCATCCGAACAGAATGTCGGGCAAAGAGGAAGCGAGTATGCTTATTCCGGCTATGCAGGAGGCTGAAAAGCAGGGCATCATCTCGTTTGGCCCTTATGCTGCCGACCATTTATTTGGCGCTTTGACATACAATAAGTTCGACGGCATCCTGGCCATGTACTATGACCAGGGGATAACTCCATTTCGAACGCTGGTTGCGAATAATGGTTTTAATTATACCGCAGGCCTCTCGGTTGTTCGTACTTCGCCGGTACACGGAGCAGCGCATGAAATAGCCGGACAAAACATCGCCTCTGAGGATTCTTTCCGTCAAGCCGTATACGCAGCTATGGATATTTGCCGTAATCGCCGGATATACAAAGAAGCAGTCCATAACCCATTACGCAAACAATATTTTGAAAAAGGAAGCGTCGATGAAAACATCGACCTTACGAAAGACGATACGGCGGTTCAACTCTAAACTCCGGATTCAAGGCTCATCCTGCGGAAATTCTACTTTTTTCGGGCGGAATTTATACCAACTTATCAGTTCGTAAACACCGTAAAACAGACTGACCGTGCCCAACAGAACAAAGGTATTGGCAACCGTTTTGAAGGGATAAATCAGAAGCATTACACCGGCAAGCAAAATAAGCGCAGGAAGCACATAGTACCCCAAGGAAACAACGTACCATTTTCTCGCCATAAAAAGAGAAACAAGTTGCTGGATACCAGCTATTATCAAGATAACTCCCCATAGACGTCCAAAGACGGCAATGAAAAAATCCGGCGAAACAATCAGCCATAAACCCAACAAAATACTACCAACAACTACCCCCCATAGAAGCAAAAGAGAAAACGTTTTTACAGTTTTATCGCGTTTGAGTACCCATAGAAAAAAGGAACAGACACCCGAAAGAATGAAGAATATACCGGTTGTGATAACCAGATAAGTAACCGATTCTTGCGGCCACATAATGAAAAGAAGCCCCAAGACAATTCCCAAAATACTGCGTAAAAGGGAATGATGCAAAGTGATGACAGTCAACATTGTTTTTATTCTATTATATTTTCGCTAAGGTATGAACTATTTCCTTATCCCCTTCAGGGTGATGCCCCTTATGGATGTTTCACTTGTCTTTAAGTCATTTCCGGCTCGGCGATTATCTTCGGCAACGCAACAGAATCCAACCTATCGTCCTAAGTCCGCGGGTCGTATTTTCTCGGTTCGTCAAGGAGTTTTGCCCCCTCCCACAGGGTGCCGAAATGGGGATAAAAGGCATCCTAGATAAGTCGTATACTCATCCTAGATGAGTCGTATACTTATCCTAGATGAGTCGTATACTTATCCTAGATGAGTCGTATACTTATCCTAGATGAGTCGTATACTTATCCTGGATGAGTCGTATACTTATCCACCAAGCATCATAAATAGGATATTCAGAGATAGAACCTTGATAAACAATAACGAAATTACAGGTGTGCAGAAGGCAGAAAAGAAACGGAGATTCTTCCGGATTAAATTTTAAATTAACGGTTATGTGCCTAATAGACATGCAAAACTTGCACAGTACAATAAAGAATTTTAATTTTGCGCTCGATTCCTCAAGGGTAGAAGAAGCGAAGCCGTAAAAAGCCTCCACCCCCGGGACATAACCTGTAAAAAATGAATTAAACAGATGTACGTAATCGTAGAAATTAATGGACAACAATTCCGAGCCGAAGAAGGCAAAAAATTATTCGTTCATCACATTCAGGACGTTGAAAGTGGAAACGTTGTTGAATTTGAAAAGGTATTATTGGTAGACAATGAGGGTGTGATCACTGTGGGCACCCCCTTAGTAGAAGGAGCCAAGGTGGTAGTAGAAGTACTCTCCCCGCTGGTAAAAGGCGATAAAGTATTGATCTTCCATAAAAAGAGAAGAAAAGGACACCGTAAGTTGAATGGTCATCGCCAACAGTTTACGGAAGTGAATATTACACAGATTGTAGTTTAACACGAAGAAAGGAATAAAAAAATGGCACATAAAAAAGGTGTAGGTAGTTCGAAAAACGGTCGTGAATCGCATAGCAAACGATTAGGAGTTAAACTCTTTGGAGGCGAAGTCGCTAAAGCGGGAAACATCCTTGTTCGTCAAAGAGGTACAACCCATCATCCGGGTAAGAATGTCGGTATAGGTAAAGACCATACCTTGTATGCGTTAATCGACGGTGTCGTATTTTTCCACAGAGGGAAGGCCGAACGTTCGTATATATCCATCAAAGAAGTACAGGCGGAAGCATAATTGTT
>JAITKB010000092.1 GCA_031278605.1 Tannerellaceae bacterium | reverse complement strand
CATAAATCTGTGTGGTAGTGATATTTGTATGACCTAACATTTTGGAAACACTTTCGATGGAAACTCCTTTGGTCAGCATAATTGTTCCGAAGCTGTGGCGGCCGCAGTGTGTTGTAAGTCGCTTATTTATACCACATAACGAAGCGATTTCTTTCAAATATTCGTTCATCTTCTGGTTGGTGTGAATGGGTAGTAGTTTTCCATTTTCCAATCCTTTATACTTTTTGAGGATCGATAAAGGAACATCTAATAGTGGAATGTTTGCTTGAACGGAAGATTTCTGTCTTGTTAACTGTATCCACTTCTGCCCAAAACCATCTTCTATAATATTCTCATCGGTTAGATTGGCAGCATCTATGTAGGCTAAACCGGTAAATATTTGGAATAAAAACACATCTCGTACTTCTTCCAAACGTTTCGACTCAAATTTCTTGTTCATCAGTTTTTTGATTTCTGGCTCAATCAAGAATTCTTTCTTCACCGGTTTGTATCCTAATGTATAATCATCGAAGGGGTCAACGGTAATATACCTGTTCTTAAGTGCGTTTGTAATAATCTGTTTTAAATAACGTAAATGTTTGACTGTTGAGTTATGTCCGCATTTACAAACCGATTTCAAGTAAACTTCATAGTCTGTTACAAACTGAAAATCGACATCTCGGATAGGCATATCTTCTTTCTTATATTTATATACCATGAAGTCTCCGACACGTTTCCGGGTCGCCAGATATTTGGAAAGCGTAGTGTCTCGAATTGTCTTGCCGACAAGATTCTGCTTTTGCTCTACCTTAATTTTATAGAGAGTAAAGAACGGAATTCGTGTGAATCTCCTTTCCCAGATAAGTGTTGCGAAGTTTATCCGGCGTAACATAGCCATCTTTTTCAAGAATTATTTTGTATTGGTTATCCAAAGCAATCTTGATTTTATCTAAAGCATCATTGATATTTTTGGCTTCTTTAGTTCTACCCATAGCTTTACCCAACGGGCTCCACATTTCAGGGTCAATAAACATTTTGGAACTAAACTCCGCTGTCTCTCTGCTGATAGGCTGATAGTAATTCTAACCATAATATTGGCTTGTCCATCTTTGTTTAGGTCTCTCTTTCTGATTAAGAAAAGGATTCGATACGTACTTTTCATGCCCATTCTTTTTTAATGATTCGACAAAATTACTTGCTATCACTTTGAGTTTTACATGGCCTTTCTTATAGTTCCCTGACTCTTTCTGCGCATCGGAAGGATTAGTGTTTACCTGCCTTTCCGCTTCGGCTATCTCATTGCGTTTGGTTTCGTTTTCTGCAAACCG
Source organism: Tannerellaceae bacterium (assembly GCA_031278605.1). GTDB lineage: Bacteria > Bacteroidota > Bacteroidia > Bacteroidales > Tannerellaceae > DFXE01. Next base: position 2,501 of record JAITKB010000092.1, on the reverse strand, counting down.
GATTATATCGTCTCCTGATTCTGTAAGTCGGTCTCCCTGCGCTCCAGCCACATTACTTTCCTCTGACACTTCTCCCGCTTCGTTTCCCTCCTGCCTTTCTTGCTCATCGGAATTAAATTCTGCTTCATTTTTGTTTGTATTTGGATTATCTGTATTATTTTTGTTATTCCCAAAAGGCCCTTTACCTACCGGTCGTATTTCTTGCTCCCGCTGTCCATTATCCGGTTCAGTTCCTCTTCCACTGTCGGAAGGTTGTTCTCCCTGCGCAGACTGTTCTCTGCTTCGATACTCGCTTGCGCTTCTTTGTTGCCCTCTTGCGCCATCTCCACTGTTGTCAGCCAAAGCATAGCTTCCTTGTAATTCATTGCCATTGTATTCAATATTATAGTGTTTCCTTATAGATTCTGTCTTACTTAATTTCTCGGTAGGGTTAAAGAGGTCTCCCCCTACGCTTTGTAAATTATCATACAAAGCGTTGAACATTTGCCTTTGTAAATTCAAAGATTGTGACTTGAATCGGATAGCGAGTTCAATAGCAAAGTTGTTGAACCGCTCCGAAGGGGAAAAATTACCCTCCGAAAAATCCATGTACATCTGATTACTCCACACCCATACAACTTTCCTTACATCTTCTTCTGTCTTGGCGTTTACAAAATCAACATCTTTAGACAACATGCCGTATACCTCAATGGCCATACGTATGTCGCCCATTATTTTGCTATCCGGGTCACTTCTGTTGTCTCTGTGTATAGTTTGCAGTATAGCCGTTTTTGCTTTTGCCGGAAGCATGTCAAAATGCTGCGGCAATGTATCATTTGCCCCGGCAAATAATGCTTGTGTTGAGATGCCAACCAGATCTGCTTTTGCTTCAGGCGTCAGATTCCCCTTTTTGTCAAATGCGCTCTGATATTGAGTATTATTGATTACTCCTCTGGAAAGCAGATAATCCAATGCCTTGTTTGCATTAGTATGTACTAATTCTCCGATACTCAAATCTTCGCCTGTTGTATTCTCGAAAAGTATCTCGGCGAATCTTCCTGCGCTATCTCCCAATTGCCGGGAAGTCTGAACGGGCTGTATCCGTTGTGTTCCTCCGCTTTCCGTGTCGGATGCGCTAAGTTGCCCCATGCGTATGGCTTTTTCATCGGAAACCTCCATCACATCCACTGCAACGGGACGTTCCATGCTCATTACTTCCTCCGTACTCATTCCATAATCGGAAGCATGTTCGACAAGATATTGTTTGTATTTTGCAGCCTGTTCCGGGAACTGTTCATACAATTGTTGTAAGGCAATTGTACGGTTGTTGCCCTGTATCACTTCTCCGTGTGCGTTTATTATGGGTGAGCCGGTGTAGGCCGTTACACCACCTGTTATTTCTTGTGGGTTGATATTTTTTGCAATGTTTTCGGAGGAAATGCGGCTAACGTCATCTGTTCTCTCTTTAGGTTGTGCTTCCGTAATGAAGTATTTATTATTCCTGATACCATTTTTATGACTTGGTTGCAAGGTGGTTGCACTTACGATGGCGCGTGTAACGCCGTGAGTTTCTGTATCGCTGAATTTACGGGAGGCAGGAGCGCCTTTTATGTTGTTCATTTTAGGTTGTCGGTCAATGCGCGAACCTTCCGACATCCGATATCCTCTCCGCCGTGCGTCGCTTGCCTTATCCCGGCTTACGTCGGGAATTCCCATTGCTCTTTCTCTCTCCAACGCCTCCCATTCTGCACGTTCGGCGTCCATGCTTTTTGATTCTTCTTTTTTCCGAGCTTCTTCTGCTTCTCTGGCCTGCTTCTGGTGGTTATGGTCTATATTTTCCCTTAGTTTTTCCATTTGGGAAGCCGTAATGTAGTTTTCGTATGTTTTGGCTCTTTGGTTCAGGAAGTCAATCTGATCTCGTACCCTGTCGAGTTTCATCGGATCGCTTTCCCTGTCGAACCTGTCCTGGAGTTTTTTTATTTCTTTTTCTGTGTTTTGCTTAGATTTACGGGCGGCATTCAAGGTAAATTCTTTTCCGCGTTTGTATTCGAGATGCTTTATTTTTTGTTCATCAGTCATGGATGATTCATTCATCTCTCCTTTTTTGTTCTTGGGCAGGTTTTCATAAAACAAACGTTTTTCTTTCTCCTCTTCCGTCTCTTCGACAACACGATCATATTCTGACACATTGTTTTGTCCGTCCGGCGAGACACCTTCATTTAGCGCTTCATTTTCTGATAAAATGCTATTATTTTGTACAGGACCTTTACGTCTTTCAAGTTCGGCGCTTATCGCATCCCTCTCCGTTATATAGCGTTCCTTCTGCTCCGGATTTTCATTCCGATCAATAGCGGCATTCAGTTCGGCAAGGCTCTGATGAAGCCTTTGATCATCCAGGGACGTATACGCAGGGTTCCTCTGCGATGCAATCTCCTGCCTGGCCATTTCGGACGGCGCAAGCCCAATAATGTCGCTGATGGGAATAATCTCGCCATCAATGACCATCTGCCCCGATTGACGAT
>JAITKB010000010.1 GCA_031278605.1 Tannerellaceae bacterium | reverse complement strand
GGTATCAATTCTTTCAAGCGCCAATCCTTTTTTCCGGTAAATAATGGCGACAAAGCCGTCTCTCATCTTAAACTCCGGTTCAGGAAGTCCGTATTCCGTACAAAGCCTCGTCATATCCTGAATACCGGTACCCATCCGTTCGACGTAGTGAGCGAGGTACAACACCTCGGCAAGCAATGGATTTCTCGGATAAGAAGCATGGTCTTCTTTCAGTTTTTCTATGGTCAGCGAGGCAGGTAACTGTCCCGGATTACTGACCTCAAGCCGGTCGGAAAAAAGCATTACCTGCACGCTTGCCGTGCTGTTATAATCTCTGTGGGCAACTGCATTTACTATTGCTTCTTCAATCGCTTCCGGCGGGATTTCGTATGCTGTTGGCGCCATGGCGCCATGAGTGCGTGTACCTACGGCATAGTCTATTTTCGATAACACAAAATTGACTGCCTGATCAACCAACTCAAATAGATTTCCCTTATAGACTTGATAAAACGGGATGGGTTTTTCAATTCTTGTCCCATGGAAATGAGCACACTTTATCTCCGATGTAAGGAAAAAACGTTGCGGTTGCAACCCAAACAACAGAATGGCGGCATTTGTTATCCTACCTTTGTTCAATAAGTTAAGGTGAGTGAATATTTTTTCTTTCCCCTCGTTAATCGTTAGTGGGAAATTTCGCTCAGCCCTCGCCAGATTGACAAACCATTCTGTTTTTTCATCCGACAGGTCTGACAGAGTTGCTTCGTTGTCAGAACTTTTGTCGAATGGCTCTGTACGCAATTCTCCTTTTTCAACAAGAAATGAAACCAAACCGGAATAAACGCTGCTTAAAAGTTCGGAAGCCGAAGAAAAAGTTCCGTAGATGAGATGATCGGACGCTTGCTTTATGAGCAAATCCATTTTCGGATGGCGTTTCCCTTTCTCTACGTTTAGTAAAAATACCAAACGATATTTATTATTCGCGGATGCCGTTTCAAATTCTTTCTGGGTAGGCGATGTACCATCTTTCAATTCATATCCGAAGTCTTTCCCAAAGAGCGCCAAATAAATATCCGACTGTTGCACTTCGTTGATATAAGCCTTTTCCGGCGTTTGATCCTTGGCCGGCATATCTTCAAAAACAAACACATCAAAAAATCTTCCGAATAGAGCATCTTTCTGCAAATAATTGGTTAGGATTCGCCGTTCTTCTGCAAATTCTTTTTGTACACTACTTATGAAAATTTTATATTTCATACCACAATCAAAGCCTGCCATGAATAATTCCCCTGTCCAAAACGCCTTTGACGTCAAAAAGTACAATCGGTCGGTTACGGATAACACTAAAATCCATATCCTTGAATTGATCGTGCCCGACGGCCAATATAATTCCATCATAATGTTGGATGTCGGGCATGGCGGCTTGTAGCTCTACTCCATATTCTTCTTTGACTTCTTCCCTGATGGCATACGGGTCATAAACGTCTACTTCGATACCGAAATCTTTTAATTCTTTGATGACATCCGTCACTTTGGTGTTGCGCGTATCCGGGCAATTCTCCTTGAAAGTAAAGCCCAATACCAATACTTTACTACCTATAATCCGGATTCCGTGAGCAATCATTAATTTGATGGTTTTCGAGGCCACGAAATACCCCATGCCGTCATTGACCGTCCTGCCCGAAAGGATCACCTGGGGATTATATCCTAATTGTTGGGATTTATGAAGCAAATAATAAGGGTCAACTCCAATGCAATGGCCTCCAACCAATCCGGGCGAGAATTTCAGAAAATTCCATTTCGTAGCGGCTGCTTCCAATACTTCATGGGTATCGATTCCCATTTTATCAAAGATCAGCGACAACTCATTAACGAAGGAGATGTTTACATCGCGCTGGGCATTTTCTATCGCCTTGGATGCTTCGGCCACTTTGATGGAAGAAGCCCGGAATACTCCGGCTTCGATGATTGAAGCGTAGAGCGCCTCGATTTGGTCGGTTATTCGTTCGTTCGATCCGGAAATGACTTTCCGGATGGTTGTTAAGGTGTTTACCTTATCCCCCGGATTGATTCTTTCCGGGGAATATCCGCAAAAGAAATCCAGGTTATACCTCAGATGCGAATACCTTTCCAGAACCGGCACGCAATCTTCTTCCGTACATCCGGGATATACGGTTGACTCGTAAATAACAATATCTTCTTTCTTCAACACCCTACCAACCGTTTCGGAGGCTTTCAGCAGAGGCGTCAGATCGGGCGTTTTAAACCGGGTAATAGGCGTTGGCGCCGTAACGATATAGACATTGCAATCTTCGAGGGAAGTTGTCCGGCAGCTTAACGTCAGCGATGCCGGACACTCCAATAACTTGCTTAAATCCTCCTTTTCCACCTCTTTTGTCCGGTCTGTCCCACGCTGCAATTCACCGATCCGTGCCTCGTTAATATCGAAGCCCACCACCGGGTATTTCTTTGCAAACGCTACGGCCAGAGGCAAACCAACGTAGCCAAGTCCTATGACCGCTATTTTTGTTGTATGCATGATTGATTGGTTCAACTAAGTTTTATGTGAATAAACAAGCCGACTTTTTTCATCCATAGCGGCAGAATGGAAAGGATATAAGCACAAAAAAGAAACGGGCTGCGGACAAGGTCCCTATCCCTCAAGAACGTGGGGCTTAAATAGTCCCGGATATAAGTCCGTACATTGTACGGACTTTGCATAGCCAATTCGGCGATGCCCCATCTTCGTTTGAAGAATTTCCCTTTTACTTTCAACCTCAGGGAAGCTTCCGGCAAAGCGCTTTCTATCAGGCGCGCCATGTCGGTCAACATTTGGGGGAATTGGCGGAACGTTTGCACATTGCCCCCTCCTCCACCCGTAATGGAGTCCTCCCTGGGATAACGCAGATAGGTAACATCGGGAATCAGACTATAGCCCCGGGCATACAACAGGACTTTCAAAGAGAAATAATTGTCCTCCATGATCGGATGGATACAACGGATGTTGTTCTTTCTCAGGAAAGATGTTTTGTATAATTTGTTACATGCTCCGATATACGCATGTTTGGCAAAATAACTTAAAACGATCCGCTCCCTATCCCTTTCCACCAACCGATCTTTCCGGGCTGTCACCCCAGGAAAGGATCCGATGACCAGGTCTACCCCTGTCCGCAACATCTCTTGGTATAACTTCTCGATACAATCCGGCGTAATTGCATCGTCGCTGTCCATAAAAAAGAGATACTCCCCATTGGCCCGATCCATAGCCGTATTCCTTGCTGCGCCAAGCCCAAGATTGGCCGGATGTTCCACCACCTTTACGGCTCCCCCACGGGGATGCGCAGCAATTATTCCGTTTACAATATGCATGGAATGATCCTCGCCTTTGTCGTCGACAAGGAGGTATTCGATGGCTTCATGGGTTTGGTCCAATGCCGACAGCAAGGCCCGCTCCACGTATGCCTGTACATTGTAAATGGGTATGGCCAATGTGATTAAGTCCATCTCAGAAGGTTCAATCTTCTACGGGTCCGCTTGGTTCTTCGGGTTCCGGTTCTACTTCTTCGCCGTCCTCGGGATGGTTGGGTCCGCCCCATTCCACCCAGAAAACCGTATCGGGGATGAGCGAGCGGGTGGCCACCTTGTTGCTGCTTGTGCGGGAGGTTTCGGGGATTAACCGAACCCTCACGCCGGTGATATGCGTGGACTTGACCTTTTCGGGTGCGTCTACACCCTGATGGTTGGCCACTGCGGTGAAGTAAAACGTACCGATGCCTTCGAGCTTGACGGTGCGTCCTTCGGCCATATAGTCACCCAGGACGCCGCCCAGGTTTTTGAGCACCGCGTAGGTATCTCCGCGGCTAACGGTCGAAATCTGTGCAAGGCGGTCGGCCACTTCATCCGTGCTGACGGGCTTGCCTACGGTAATGGCCTGCGGATACCACAGTCCATTGATCTTCTTTTTTACCTTTTCATAAAACGCCATGATGCATGTTTTTTTTAATGCCCCCGACACCCCAGGTATGGAACCCGGTTGACCCAACCATGGAACCCGGCCGACCTACGTATAGGACCAAGGCCACCTATGTATAGGACCAAGGCCACCTAAGTATAGGACCCAGGTCGCCCTTCCCCGGCTTATCGGAGGGAGGTTAATAAAATTGTGATTAATAAATGTATTTAATAAATATACCGGCATATTTTCGGATGCTTACTTCGTTGGATGTCCCTCCCCGGGGCGCAAGAGCTTCCTGGCCAACGACCGATAATTCCGTGGCGGGGTATTCCGGGGGATAAAGTACGATTTCTTTTTGGAGAAGTCGATATCGGAATCCCGGATCCATTGCGCGATCATCGGGAAGAACTGGTATTTGTTCAGTATCAGCTCCCGGGCTTCCGCTATATAATCTATTCGTTCTTCAAACCCGTTGCCGAGGATGGCCTCTTTTATGATAGACAGCGATTGCTTTGGGTCGTTGGGATCAATCAGGATCATGGATTGTTCCGGGAAATAGTTCCTTATGTTTTTGGCTCCATAATAGATGGGCATGGTCCAGGCGAGGAAGCAATCCGATATTTTTTCGGTCCAATAATCATTGCATGAATAATTCTCGATAGCCATACTGTATTTATAGGGATAGAGGCCGTCGAATTTGTCGTCGATAGGCGCGAATCCTCTTCCCCAGAGATCGAAATTCAGATTCTCCTGAAGCAGGAAATCCTTGAAAGCCATCCGCAGAAGATGACCTTCCAGGTCTTTGGCGTCACTGGTAATCCACGACAGGGTTTTTTGCTTATTCCCGATGGCTTCCTCTTGTGTAAGAGCCGCCAATTCGTCGTACGACTTATTGACATGCCAAGGCAGTGCTGTTTGTGAAGAAATG
>JAITKB010000005.1 GCA_031278605.1 Tannerellaceae bacterium | reverse complement strand
CCCCATGATAACGGCCGCTATCACCCCATGATAACGGCCGCTATCACCCCATGATAGCGGCCGCTATCACCCCATGATAGCGGCCGCTATCACGATCATCCGTCGAGTTAGCGGATTTTCTTCATACCGGCTGTCTGTTTTTTGTTATGGTTTATTAAATGGGCTATGCTCTTACGGCAGAGGCAAAGTGGGCCGAATGTTCGGAAGAAAAAGTATTTTTGCCGGATAAAATAAAATAGAGCGTATGATGCGTATGAGAAATTTCGTTGTGTGTGGTTGGGCTGTCCTGCTCTGTGTTGCCTTGGTGGGGTGCAGCAACCGCGAAAAAGAGGCAAGGAGGAGGCTGGATAACGCCCGTGTTTTGTATGAAAAGAAGGAATGGATTGCCGCCAAAAATGAGATAGACAGCCTCCGCAGCCTCTATCCCGGAGAGGTGAACGTGCTGCGTGAAGCGCTCCATCTGATGCGTAAGGTGGAATGGAATGAAGCGGAACGCAACCTTATGTACTGCGACAGCCTTCTCCCCCTCCGCCGGGAAGAGGCCCAAAAGGCTGCCGAAGGTTTTGTCTTTGAACGAGATACCCTGTACGAAGAAACAGGCGCCTACATCCCCCGCCGACAAACAGTGGAGCGCAACACGGAACGTTCCTACCTCCGCTCCGGCGTCACCGAGACGGGTGAATTGTTCCTTACGAGTGTTTATTTCGGCAGTCGCCCCGTGCATCATACCGGCATAAAACTGCGTGTGCCCAACGGCCTTTTTGCCGAAACCGCCTCGATCCCCTACGACAATGGCGTGAACTATCGTTTTGAAGATGGAGGAAATACGTCTGAAATTGTGAGCTATAAAGGCGAAAACGGCATAGACGCCGTACGATTCATTTACGCCAATGCCAACGAACGCATCCAGGTGGATTATACCGGAGGGAAAAACCATACCATCGTCCTTGGCGAAGCCGATAAAAAAGATATTATCGCTACCTATAATCTGGCAAATATCCTGAGTGAGATTCACGGATTGACCGTGGAACGGGAAAAAGCCATCCTCAAGAAGGCTTATCTGGAAAGGAAATTAAATCCATAATCGTATCTTCGCAATCGGTACATCACATTACATGATATTGACAACACAGAGACCTCATATGAAAAAAAACAAGTGTTTGCTTTTGCTGCCCCTCTTGCTGTTTTCTTGCTTTGAAGAACAACCGCTTCCCGGTTTTATGACAGGAACGACGTGGGCTTACCATAAATCCGGCAGTATATTCGAGAATGATAAATACCAGTATTCCTACATGGAAACCTATACGCTGACGTTTACCGAAACGACATTTTCCTACATGGAAAACCGAAAGGAAACCGATGGCGGACGGACGCCATACCAGGACAAACTGAACATAGCGATAGAGGGGACCTACACGGTGAAATATCCCATGGTCTATTTTTCTTCGGAAACGTATCGGAAAACAGGGCGCCTGTCGGTTACCTCCTCCGGAATAGGCCTGTTGATGATTGATTTGGAGGAGCAAAAGCGCTCCTTGTCGCTTATAAAGAAGTAGGGGAGGTGTTTTGTTCCCTCCCCTACTTCGTTCTCTTCCAACTCTTCCAAAAAGTTTCTCCTTACAGGTAGTTGTTCCAATTTACATTGCGCATATCTCCGCTGTCGGCCAGCTCCAGGTGAAAGGCAAAGCAGCATTTTAGATTTTGCGGCGTATGTCCCTTTATACCCATTTGGAGGTATTCATTCAACAAGGGTCGGTAGTCGGGGTGAACGCAGTGGTCAATAATCCGTTGAGCGCGTTGCCTGGGGGAGGTTCCGCGTAAGTCGGCTACTCCGTATTCGGTAATCATTACTTTCACGGAATGTTCGTTGTGGTCGAGGTGGGAAACCATCGGCACGAAAGCGCTTATTTTTCCTTCCTTGGCCGTGGAAGGAGTCGTAAATATGGAGAGCATGGCCGAGCGTGTAAAGTCGCCCGATCCTCCGATACCGTTCATCATACGTGTTCCCGATACATGCGTGGAGTTGATATTCCCAAAAATATCGGCTTCCAAAGCGGTGTTGATGGCTACTAATCCCAGTCGGCGCGCTACCTCGGGATTGTTGGATATTTCCTGGGGACGGAGTAATATTTTGTCTTTGAAGAAATCCAGGTTGGCGTAAATATCGTTTAGCACCTCGTTGCTCACCGTTAAAGAACATCCGCTGGCAAATTTCACCCTTCCTTCTTTCATAAGTTTGATAACGGAATCCTGAATCACTTCGGTGTATACATTAAAGGACGGTATCTCCCGGTTGTCTCCCATGGAGGCTAACACGGCATTGGCCACATTGCCTACCCCGCTTTGCAGTGGGACGAAATCCTTGGGTAAACGTCCGGCTTTCATTTCGCCTACCAGAAACGTTGCCACGTTGCGTCCGATGGCCAGGGTGGCTTCGTCCAAAGGGGTAAAAGCCCCTCCTTCGTTGGGTATATCCGTTTGAACGATCCCTGCTATTTTGGCAGGGTCTACTTTCACATACGGCGTACCGATTCGGTCGGATGGGGTATATACCGGAATCTCCCGGCGGTAAGGAGGGTCTTTCGGTTCATATATATCGTGCATCCCTCGGATTGCTTTCGGATGGAAATGGTTCAATTCTATAATGATCCGGTCGGCCAGACGGCAGAGCGTTGGCGTAATGCCAACGGCAGAGGTAAGAACAATCTCTCCGTTGTCCGTCACCTCGGATGCTTCGACAATAGCAACATCTACTTTTCCCAGGAAACCGTAACGGAGGCTTTGTGGAATTTCCGACAAATGTTGGTCGAAATAATGCGTTCCTCCGGAGTTCATCAGCGCCCTCAGGTCTTTATTCGACTGATAAGGTGTACGGAATTTGATCGCATTGGCACGTGCAAGTTCTCCGTCTAATTTGTCTCCGGTAGAAGCTCCGGTAAACATTCCTATCTGGAACGGATTTCCTTTTTCGTGTTCTTCTTTTGCCTTTTTTGCAATTGCTGCCGGAACAGCTTTCGGACAACCGGCCGGTGTAAATCCGCTGAACCCTACATTGTCGTTGTGGTGAACGTATGATGCGGCTTCGTCGGTTGTAATGATTTTTAGTGCCATGATGATATAATTAAAAGATGAAAAATACCTATTGTTTGAAAAATTCGGGCGCAAAGGTATTAAAAAGAATGAAGGTTATTAATATTTCCGATGGAGTATTTCGGAATAAATAATGGCTTTTTTCAGTTCTTCCTTATCGTGAAACGTCTCTCCGGATATGCCTTGATTCTCGTTATCGGGAGAGGATTCCGAAGATAAATCGGGAGTAGTAACCGTACGTTCTCCTTCTCCGAACAGCGGGATATAGGTTTGCGTTGTTTTAGGTATTTTTCTCTCTTTCTTCGCCTTGGCAGACTTAGGGGGGAAGATTTCTTCCGAATTTGAGTACTCCGGATCCATCTCATAATCGGGTTCTCTCAATATCTCTCTTGATTCTTCCCGCTTCTTTTTCTTGCCTGAATTCAGCACTCCGCCGATTCCGGCAACAACTAACAGTATAATATATAACCAGTCACCCAGATTGTCCATAAACTTTCATTATTTTTGCACTCCAAATTTAGGAAAAACATGAATATGAATGAGAGAAACAGAAATAAAAAAATAAATAAGGGTAACTTCGCAGCCACCCTTATTCGATTTAACCAAAACCTTAACTATGAAAAAATTTACGTTTTTCGATGGCAAAAGTAAAATCTGAAATCATCGTATGCAAGTGTTTATTATTCTTTTTTTTCACTCAATTAAGCATTTAAACATTATTAACAAGTAAAAGATGGTTTATATTAGGAAAGCAGTGGAAAATACAATTTTTGATGATAGAAAAGACAGAAAGCTGTTTGTTGAAACGTATGGATGCCAAATGAATGTGGCAGACAGTGAAGTGGTAGCTTCCGTCATGCGGATGGCCGGGTATCAAATGACGGAAGATATAGAAGAGGCAGATGCCGTATTTGTCAATACATGCTCCGTGAGGGAAAATGCCGAACAAAAAATATATGGGCGTTTACAATATTATCACTCTCTAAAAAAAAAGAAAAAGCATCTTATAATCGGCGTATTGGGATGTATGGCCGAACGGGTAAAAGAGGTGCTGATTCATGAATATAAAGTGGATTTGGTGGCAGGCCCTGATTCTTATCTGGATTTGCCCAATCTTATAGGGGCTGTAGAACAGGGCGAGAAAGCCATGAATGTGGACTTGTCGAAGCAAGAAACGTATAGGGATGTTATCCCTCTGAAAATAGGCGGTGTTCATATTTCCGGTTTTATTTCCATTATGCGTGGATGCAATAATTTCTGCACTTATTGTATTGTTCCCTATACACGTGGGCGGGAACGTAGCCGGGATTTGGATAGCATCCTGAATGAAGTGAGGGATATGAAAGAGCAGGGATTCCGTGAATTAACATTACTGGGGCAGAATGTCAATTCGTATTTGTATGAAAAAGCAGCGGAGAAAATCACATTTCCTCTGCTGCTGAAGAAAGTTGCCGAAGAAGTTCCCGGAATGAGGATTCGCTTTACGACGTCGCATCCCAAGGATATGAGCAACGACACCCTGCAAGTAATGGCTTCCTATGATAATATATGTAAACATATCCACTTGCCGGCGCAGTCGGGCAGTTCGCGCATCCTGAAAATGATGAATCGCAACTATACCCGCGAATGGTATTTGGAACGTATTGCAGCTATTCGCAGGATTTTACCCGAGGCTTCCATTACGACCGATTTGTTTTGCGGCTTTCATTCCGAGACGGAAGAAGACTATCTGCAAACGCTTTCCCTTATGCGTGAGGTGGGATACGATTCGTCTTTTCTGTTTAAATATTCCGAACGTCCGGGAACACATGCCGCCAAATACCTGAGGGATGATGTGTCCGAAGAGGTGAAAAGAAAGCGTTTGCAAGGAATGATCGATTTGCAGAATCAACTTTCGGAAGCCGCTAATATGCACGACATCGGCAAGGTATTTGAGGTCTTGATTGAGGGTTTTTCAAAACGCTCCAAGGAACAGTTGTTCGGGCGTACCGGCCAGAATAAAGTGGTGATATTCGACAAAAAAAACTACCACGTAGGACAATTCATACGAGTGAAGATACACAAAGCTTCTTCTGCCACTCTATTCGGAGAGCCGGTAGTCTGAACAATCTCAACCCGACGGTTTGTAATTCTTGTAACTCGTAAATGAATTACAAACCCTTACCGTGACAATTCTTGTATTTCTTACCGCTTCCGCAAGGACAGAGGTCGTTTCGTCCAACCCGTTTCTCAACGCGTATGGGTGTTTGTTGACGGGGAGGTTGAGGGCCCATTGGCGGGCGCGGGGCGTTGGGTGATGTCTGACTGCCGGCAATGTCACTCTTTTCTGTTCGGTAACGACTCATATCCTGCCGTTTTTCCTGTACCGCCTGCCTTACTGCTACCCGACGACCACCTTCCGCTTGTCCGGGGGCTTCTTCCCTTACCGGGATTTGTCCACGCATCAGGATACCGGCTGTTTTGCGGTTTGTCATATCAACCATCGACTTGAACAGGTTGTAGGATTCCAGCTTGTATATCAACAAAGGATCTTTATTCTCGTAGCTGGCATTTTGCACCGAGTGGCGCAATTCGTCCATCTCCCTCAGATGCTCTTTCCAGGCTTCATCTATTGTATGCAAAACGATGGATTTCTGGAAGGCTTTGGCTACGGCTTTTGATTCCGTTTCGTAGGCTTCTTTCAGATTGCAGGAGATGTTGTACATGCGTTTGCCGTCGGTGATGGGAATTAGTATGTTTTCGTACATAGCGCCTTGTTGTTCATAGACCTGTTTAATAACCGGATTGGCTACTTGGATCATTCGGTCCATGCGTCGTTTGAAGAGTTTCAAGGCTTCGTCGAAGAGGTTTTCCGTTAGTTGTTTGGGTTTTGTTTCCCGGAAAGTTTCTTCACTGAAGGGATTTTCCATGGCGAAGGTGCGGAATAATTCGAGTTTAAATCCCTCGTAATCCATATTATCGGCATACATCTCTACGATGGACGTTGAATTGTCGAAGATCGTATTTACCACGTCCAGGCCGATGCGTTCTCCCATCAGGGCATGGCGCCGGCGGGTATAGATTACGTTTCGTTGCGCATTCATTACATCGTCGAACTCAAGTAAGCGTTTACGGATACCGAAGTTGTTTTCTTCCACCTTTTTTTGTGCTCTTTCAACGGATTTGCTTAGCATATTATGTTCCAACACTTCGCCTTCCTTGAAGCCCAGCCTGTCCATGAGTCCGGCAATCCTGTCGGAGGCAAACAAACGCATAAGATCGTCTTCCAGGGATACGAAGAAAACTGACGAACCCGGGTCGCCCTGGCGTCCGGAACGTCCGCGGAGCTGACGGTCTACCCGGCGGCTTTCGTGTCTTTCCGTACCAATGATGGCCAAACCTCCGGCGGCTTTTACCTCCGGGGTCAGTTTGATGTCGGTACCACGACCTGCCATATTGGTTGCGATCGTTACGGTGCCGCGTTGTCCGGCCAGGGCCACGATTTCTGCTTCGCGTTGGTGGAGTTTTGCGTTCAGCACATTGTGTGGGATATTGCGTAGTTTGAGCATCCGGCTCAGCAGTTCCGATATTTCCACCGAGGTGGTTCCCACCAAAACCGGTCGCCCGGCGTTGACCAGGGCGTTGATCTCGTCGATTACCGCATTGTATTTCTCGCGTTTTGTTTTGTATATGCGGTCGTTCATGTCTGTACGGGCGATGGGGCGGTTGGTCGGGATAACCACCACGTCCAACTTATAGATATTCCAGAATTCCCCGGCTTCCGTTTCGGCCGTACCGGTCATCCCGGCCAGTTTGTGATACATGCGGAAGTAGTTTTGCAGGGTAATGGTAGCGAATGTTTGTGTGGCGGCTTCCACCTTCACCCGTTCCTTGGCTTCGATGGCCTGGTGCAAACCGTCCGAATAACGGCGTCCTTCCATGATACGTCCTGTTTGTTCGTCCACGATCATGACTTTGTTGTCCATCACCACGTATTCGTCGTCTTTTTCGAACAGGGTGTATGCTTTCAGCAATTGGTTGATGGTATGTACCCGTTCGCTTTTGATGGAGTAATTGGCCAGGATTTCATCTTTTTTGGCTTGTTTTTCTTCATCGTTTCCCGGTATATTATCTATTTGGGAGAGTTCGGAAGCGATGTCGGGGAGGACAAAAAACTGCGGGTCGTCCGATTTCCCGGTGAGCAGGTCGATGCCTTTATCTGTCAGTTCGATGCTATTATGTTTTTCGTCGATGACATAGAAGAGTTCCTCTGTTACCAGATGCATGTTGCGCATATTATCTGCCATATAGAGGGCTTCTGTTTTCAACATGGAGGCTTTGGCGCCGGGTTCGCTCAGGAATTTTATCAGTGCTTTGTTGCGGGGATTCCCTTTGAAGGAGCGGTAGAGCAGGAGACTGCCTTCTTCGGCTGTTTTTGTATCGGCGTTTGCCATTTTTTGTTTGGCTTCCAGCAGCAGTTTGCCTGTCAGGTTTTTTTGGGCGTTCACTACGATTTCCACATTGGGGCGGAATTGTTCAAACAGTTGTTCTTCGCCGCGCGGGATGGGTCCTGAGATGATCAGCGGCGTACGTGCATCGTCTATCAGTACCGAGTCTACTTCGTCAACGATGGCATAGTTGTGTTTGCGTTGCACCAGGTCGTTTGGGCCGATAGCCATGTTGTCGCGCAGGTAATCGAAGCCGAATTCATTGTTTGTTCCGAAAGTTATATCGGCGTGATAGGCTTTGCGGCGGGCGTCTGAGTTGGGTTGGTGTTTGTCGATGCAATCTACCGAAAGGCCGTGGAACATATAGAGGGGTCCCATCCATTCGGAGTCTCGTTTGGAGAGGTAATCGTTTACGGTGACTACGTGCACGCCGTTTTTTGTCAACGCATTCAGGAAGACGGGCAGGGTGGCCACGAGTGTTTTCCCTTCCCCGGTTGCCATTTCGGCTATTTTCCCTTTGTGCAGGACAACGCCTCCGAAGAGTTGCACGTCGTAATGGATCATATCCCAGGTGATTTCGTTCCCTCCGGCCATCCATTGGTTGAGATAGATGGCCTTTTCGCCTTCGATGCGCAGGAAGTCGTATTTGGTTGCCAGGTCACGGTCGAAGGGGGTGGCTGTGACGGTGATTTCTTTGTTTTGCGTGAAGCGTCGGGCGGTATCCTTCATGATGGCGAACGCCTCCGGGAGGTTTTCCTCGAGTGCGGTTTCCAGTTTCCCGGTGATTTCTTTTTCTATTTTGTCTACTTCGGCCCAAATAGCTTCGCGTTCTTCCAGCTCTTTGTTGTCAATGCCCTTACGCAGTTCTTCTACCTGGGAACGTTCTGGGGCCACGTAGTTTTGGATGCGTTCTTTGATTTGGTTGGTCCTGGTGCGCAAGTCATCGTTGGACAAGGCTTCTATTGAGGGATACAGCTCCTGTATTTTCTTTACATAGGGGTCGATTTCCTTCAAATCTCGCTGCGACTTATTGCCGAACAGCTTTGTCATAAATTCATTAAATCCCATAACTTAGTTAATTGATGATGGATAATTTCGTTTTTTATTATCCCGATTATGTTGATGTATCCTTATTATTATTCTTCTCTCTTCAATTGCCGGTTGTCAATTCAAACAGCGGGGTATTCAAGGTTGCATTCGGGGGGCGGATTCGGAGGATGTGCGTTACGGTGGGCGCTATTTCCGTGGCTTTTACTTCACGGTAGATATGCTTTGGCTTCAGTCCGTTGCCCATAAAGACCAGGGGGGTGATCACTGCATTGTTCCGTACTGTGCTTACTTTTTCGCCCGGTATTTCGGTGTTGATTTTCCATCCCGGCTGCAGTTCGATGATCAGATCGCCTCGTCCCTGGTGGTGTGTGCCGTTGTACAGGCGGATGGCGCTTTCGTTCCAATTCCCATTCCCGCTACGCAGGGTGCAATCCGTAACAACGTTTTGCACGCCGGCAAATTCAGCCACAAAAGCGGCGGCCCTGTTTTGTATTTCCTCCAGGGTTATTTGTGCCTCGTCGACGGCCTTCCGGTTCAGGTAGATCTGCCTGTTGTAATATCCCGTCACCCAGTTTTTTTGTCCGTACAACTGCATCAGATACATATTCAGCAGCGCTACGCAGCGTTTGGGATAGAAATTTCCGCCGCTCATCTGGAGTGTTTCGGGATAGTTTTCCGTGCTTTTGTAATAGCCCGAGCCGGTAAAGACAATCAGCGTATGCGCCAGGCCGGCTTTCCGGTCGATGGCGTCCAGCAAGTGCTCGATGTTTTTATCCAATTGATAATACGTATCCTGTACCTCGAGGGTATATTCTTTGTCCATCAATCGCCGGTAATTGCCTGCATAATATGTGACGGACAGCATATCGGGGCATTGCCGTGTCCCGAAGGCGCCGTATTCGAGGAATTGCAGTGCCAGGCGGTTTACTTCCGCATTGACGAGGGCCGAGGTTTTCAGGTTCGGATAGCAGTCGATGTTTTTTTCACTGAAGGTGTAGCGGAAAGCATGGTTATCTGTTGTATAGGGAAAGGCGACGTATTTGCCGGCGGCCAGGGAAGGTGTCCATATTTGCTTGTCGAGGCGGGCGGAGAGCGATTCCCTGCTGTTGTTGTAGCGGTCTACGTACCAGGGGATCCCCTTGTAGTAGGTGGTGGTAGCCCATTTGCCGTTGATATTATCTATCCAGAAAGCGCCGTTTGCCGCGTGTCCTCCCGATAGGAGGGCGCTTTCCGCATCGGGGGCTATGGCATAAACGTCGCTTCGTCCCATAGACGCTATCTTCAGTTCGTCGCCGATGGTGGAGGCCAGAAGCTGCCGTGGCGAATAATTGTCGCGGGTATAATTTCCCAGGAAGCCGGGGTCGTTCAGGACGGAGCGTTCACGGTTATCGCCGAAATCATATTTTGTATCTCCGCTAATGCCGTGAGCGCATGGGTTGCTTCCCGTAAACAGGGTGGCAAAGGCGCTGGCCTGGCTAATATCGGAAAACTCAAAGCGGATGTTATGGTACGTAACGCCTTCGTTCATCAGTCGTTTGATGCCGCGTTCGCCGAACGTATGGCTGAAGTATTCCATGTAATCGCCTCGGAGCTGGTCTACCGTAATGCAGACGACGAGTTTCGGGACATGGTGCTGTGCACTGGTGTTCGCAATGGTCAGGACGGCTATCAGTGATGTTAATATTGTTTTCATAGGTTCCTTGTGCCTTGACGCGCTACATACCGGCCCGACCGCATCCACAGGCATATTACAAGCGGAATAAAAGCGATATGGAAATGCTGGGGAATGAAATACCAGCCGGCCAGCAGCAGCGTAAGCGTCGCGAAGTTAATAAAATGGTAGCAGGATGCGGCTTTCTGCTGTGTTTTTACCGCAAACAAGATCACTCCGGGCAGGTGTAACGGATGCAGCCATACGACAGACCAGTTGGGCCATGTGGCCGGATGTTCGGATACAAAAGCCAGGAAGAAAAGCACCGTTCCTCCCAGGCCGGCCAGGGTGAACAGACAACAGTCTACAAGGGGATAATGCTTTTTTTTCCGCCATTCCAGAAAGGTCAGCCCTGTGATGATGCCCAGGAAAAGCAGCGATGCGATCCCTGGGGTGAGTATTGTTTGCTTTGCCGCTACGGGATTGTTTTCCTGCAGGATTTTTGTTTCCGCTACAAGCGGTCGTTCTCCGCCGGGGGTTTGTATGGTTGCCTTGTCGAAAGCTTTTTCAAGCAGCAGGGGGAGGAAAAATTCTTCGTGCAGGGTAGCTTCCCGGTCGGCAGGACTTCCCAAAGCCAGCTGACAACCGAAGATGAGCCAGGGTTGATTCCGCATATAATAATTAATCAGCGTACGGAAACTCTTATGTTGGGGTTCATGATGATAGCGCACTTCTCCGTCAACCGAGCTTTCGATGAGGGCGACCGGGCGGGTGGCGCAATTGTCGTAAAAGAAATTATACCGGTAGGTAACGTTTTCCGGAAGGGCATTGATTTGCAAAGCTTCCCACACTTTGTTTTTCTCTTTTGGCGTCAGGTCCAGCACCTGTTCGGTTATTCCGCTGCCACGCATTGCATATTCGGCCAGGAAGTTTTCAAAGTACGTTATGCCGAGCCTGTAATCTGTTTCTCCTTTGGCGAAGCGATAGATGAAATTGGATTTGGCAAACTCGAATATCCCGTAATTGAAGACATAATCCAGCTTGGCCAAAGGGTCGGACACCCGGATGGCCGTATGCCCATAAACCGTAAAGACGGCTTCGTCAGAGGGAGAGCAGGTAAGGAGACTGATTTGAGCTTTATCGCTCAGCCCCGCCTGTGCCCCAAGGGAATGGATGAGCGCAAGAAGCGCGAACAGGCTCGGCAGTTGTTTCAATCGGATGGGAATCTGTATGAATTTCATGCGGTAAAGATAGGATTTTTCTTTTTTAAGTTGACCTTCCAGGGTGATTCCACTCGGCTTTGTTTCTTGGCCGGAATATATTATATTTGATGCCGTAAGAAAAACTATACATAAATAGAACCAATGAACAATCCACCGGTTACACAAAGCCTGCCTGTGGGCTTAAAAACAAACAGAGGTAACTAAAAAATTTTCAATTTAAATTTCAAACAACAATGAAACATACCCGGAAAATAATACCTTTCCTCCTGGCCCTCTTCTTTGTGGCCTGCGAGAAAGAAGACATCCTCATAGGAGAATGGTCGCTGGTAGATACCGACATTTATCACAAGCTAGACTTACCTCTGTCTGACAGTACCATTGTATTTTATCCCGACGGAAAATTCCGAGGCGCTTTAATCTACGCATACACAGAATATAGTCTCCTTGACGATATGCGCATAGGCCTGAAAACGCATAGCGAAGCCGAGGACTTTGCGCATATTTACAGCTATGTCATAGTCGGAAATACACTTACAATGTGTCATATTAGCGGTGACATGCCATACAGCATGATGATCTCAAGACTTTATATGTACAGAAAAAAATAATAACACATGTAAAATGAAAAAATCAATTCTTGCATTAGTGCATTTGATGAAACATACCCGAAAAATAATACCTTTCCTCCTGGCCCTCTTCTTTGTGGCCTGCGAGAAAGAAGACATCCTCATAGGAGAATGGTCGCTGATAGGTACCGGTACTGTTACCGATCCGAACATACGTCTGCATGAGAGTGATTCTACCATTGTATTTTACCCCGACGGAAAATTCCAAGGCTCTTTCACCTTCCGACACAGAACGTATCAAGTCCTTAGCGAATCACGCATAGGCATGGATCGCATAGACACGGATGGCGGCGGATACGACTTCGTTTGTACTTACCGCTATTTCGTAGTTGGCGATAAACTTACCGTACTTTTTTTGACTAATGGCCCTGGCGTTGTGATGCCATACTCCGCGTTGCTACCGGTAAATTTTATGTACAGGAAAAAATAATAACACAGTAAAATGAAAAAATTAATTATTGCATTAGTGCATTTCTATTATGCAGCGTAGCAGTCTCTTCGCAAGTGAACGACTCCTACTTTGAAAACAGGGACGCCTTCAAAGCCTTCCCCCAACTTGTACCGACTAACGAACGTATGGCTGTAAAATCCATGCCTTCGTTTAATGTAGACAGTCTCTTAGAGGAAGACAAAGAACTGGAAGCGCTGGGAGGTTATCCCTTCCGCTTTGGCTATGCCTTCGATGTGAATTATGCGTTGGAAGACGGCAGATGGCTCAACGACGGCGACCGGAATGTTTGGAGCCTGCGCTTTCGTTCCAACAACGCTTATTCTCTCAATTTCGGTTTCTCCCAACTGGCCTTGGCGCCGGGAGCGGAACTGTATGTATTCAGCACGGACGGCTCTATGGTGTACGGCCCGGTTACAGAAGTGCAGAATACTACGGACGGATGGCTTTATACCATTCCGGTAAGTGGTGAAGATGTCGTCGTCCAGCTCATAGAACCGGCTTCTATAAAAGGACAATCGCTATTTACGGTATCGCAGGTAATCCACGGTTATAAAAACGTAGTGCCTTCGCCCAATGAACTGCCTTCGCTCACTTGTTATAATGATGTTTGCAGTTATTCCGGCTATACGGACTATTCGGATGCAGTGTGCCGTATTCTGAATAGCGGTTCGTCTATATGTACAGGGGCTTTATTAAATAATACAAGCCAGAATTATACGCCTTATGTTTTAACTGCGCATCATTGCATAGGAACGGGCGAGCCCGCCAGCTGGACATTTCAGTTTAGATACAAAAGTTGTACAACCTCTGTTTCCTTTAATTATGCCGATGCCAAAGCTGCATGGGAGCAAGATAGCGGTACCGATTTGCTATTAGTACAATTGCGATCTGCATTAGGAGATCAAGACCTCCTCTTCCTTGGATGGGACAGAACGAGTACAGCGCCTTCCTCAGGAACAACCATTCACCATCCTGCCGGGAATCAAATGAAAATATCCTTTGCAAACAGTGCATTTAGTGCATATACTCCAACTTCAGCTACTAGTAGTAATAATTATTGGCTGGGTACTTTTAACAGCGGATCGGCAGAACCCGGCTCGTCCGGCGCCCCCCTGCTCAATGCGAATAATCAGGTGGTAGGACAGATGCGCGGCAGCACGGTTCCAAGTCCGGTCTGTCCTCCGGTACCACTGATTTTTGGTCGCTTCGACCACTCCTGGACAGGAAACGGGACTGCGGCTACACGCCTGCGGGACTGGTTAGACCCCAATACTACCGGTGTGCAAGCGCTTAATTTTTTGCCTCTGTTCACGTTCAACGGCCCGGATTTAGTGCCTTGTTCCGGTACGGTAACCTATACCATACCGCAGACGCGGGCAACCTCCGCAACGTCCATTACCTGGTCGGTCGGAACAGGATTGGAAATTGTGAGTGGAGGATCTACAAGAACAGTAACCGTATCGCGAAGCGGTAGCGTCCCCAGCGCTGGGGTAAATGTAAGCATCACCTACGGGGGAGTGACTAAAGTATTATCCAAACAAGTCGACATCGGTTCGCCGAAGATCACCGGGATAACCGGCCCCTCTTCCGTGCCGATAAGCTCCAGCGCGGTATTCTATGCCGAGCCTTACTTTGCAGCAAATCAAGGAAATTACGAATGGTCGGTACCCAACGCCACTTTCACAAGCAACCGTGAGATGTGCACGGTTTCTTTCCCCTACACCGGGACTTTTCAGGTAGGCGTGCGTTCCACCAGTTCCTGCACCACTCCGGGAACGTATACCTGGAAGAATGTAAGCGTTACCCTGAGCTACATTGTTTCTTCCGGCACGAACAAGCTGGTTTCGGTATCTCCCCAGACGGGGGACGGCGCCGATCCGTCACGTACGATCGGCTACACGCTGTACGACCAGGAAACGGGTGTCTTCGTCAGGGCCGGCAGACTCTCGGTGCAAGGTGGCAATCTGGACTTTAGCTCTGTGCCTGCGGGCATTTATCTCCTTCGCCTCGATACGGGGACCGGGACGTTCGATACGCACCGGGTGCTGCTCAAATAAGCCTAACCCAATTATCGGAGGCAAGCGGTGTACATATTTATCCCCTGCGACCTACGGTAATTCCCACTATGTAAAAGCGACCAAAACAAGAAAAAAACCGCTGTTGGGGAATCCCTCCAACAGCGGTTGAAAAAATCTCTCCTCCACCTCCTATTCTTAGTGTTTGAAATCGGATAATCTCTCCTCCACCTCCTATTCTTAGTGTTTGAAATCGGATAGTCTATCCTCCACCTCCTATTCTTAGTGTTTGAAATCGGAT
>JAITKB010000118.1 GCA_031278605.1 Tannerellaceae bacterium | reverse complement strand
AGGCGGCCGAACATTTCTGTCCCTGATACTCGAAGGCGCCGCGTACGATGGCTGTGGCCACGTCGTCGGCCGGGGCAGAGGGGTGTGCGAAAATAAAGTTCTTGCCTCCGGTTTCGCCTACGATTTTCGGATAGGATTTATAGTTCCCCAGGTTTTCGGCCATACGGAGCCACAACTTATTGAACGTATCGGTAGAACCGGTGAAGTGGAAACCTGCGAGATCGCGGCTTGCCGTCACAACCTTCCCGATCAGACTACCCTGTCCGGGGATAAAGTTCACCACGCCATCGGGCAATCCGGCTTCTTGGAAAATCTTCATCAGTAAATAATTGGAATGGATGGCTGTGGTAGAGGGTTTCCATACGGCCACATTGCCCATGACGGCGGGCGCCAGGTTGAGGTTACCGGCGATGGAGGTAAAATTAAACGGTGTCAGCGAGAATACGAATCCTTCCAGGGCACGGTATTCCATGCGATTGATGATCCCCGTATCGGAATAGGGTTGGTCTTCATAAATCTCTCCTGCATAAAAGGCGCTGAAACGCAGGAAGTCGATCAATTCACAGGGGGCGTCGATCTCGGCCTGCATGGGGTTTTTACTTTGTCCCAGCATGAGGGAAGCATTTACCAGGTAGCGGTATTTGGTTGCGATCAATTCGGCGATGCGCATCATCACGGAGGCTCGTTCCACCCAGGGGAGTTCGGACCATTGGCGATGTGCTTTCATGGCGGCGTCGATGGCCTGTTGCACTTCTTTTTCACCGGCTTTATGATAGTGGGCCAATACGTGTTGGTGGTTGTGTGGCATGACTACTTGTCCGGTATTTCCCGTGCGGATCTCTTTTCCTCCGATTACCAATGGAATATCCCATGTTTCGGACGATAATTGTTGGAGTGCATTTTTCAGCAGCGTTTTGTCCGCCGTTCCCGGCGCATAGGTTTTTACCGGTTCGTTGCCGGGTTTTGCGAATTTAAAAACAGCATTGTTCATGAGTATATTCTTATTTAATTTGTTATTTTTTGGGTGGGTAAACATACGAAATATAATTCAATTAACATTCCCATCCGCGGTTTACTTTTTCAGCACATGACCGATCAGTGCGACGAATACGTTGCCGTATTTTTCCAGTTTCACTTCTCCTACGCCGCGTATATCGGCAAAGGCTTCGCGTGTGAGGGGTTTTTTATGGACCATATCTTCCAGCGTAGCATCGGAGAAGATGAGGTAGGCGGCTTTGTTTTCCTGTTGGGCGATTCGTCGACGCAGTTGGCGGAGCGAATCCATGAGGGTTTCTTCCGGCGTGTTGGCCTCCAGGATCCGTATGGGAGTGGTTGGGGGCGTGGCGGACGTTTTTTTCTTTCCTTTTTTCTCCGGGGGGCGAAGGGTTTCCTGCGGTTCCGGGCAGGTTGTCAACAGGGCTTTTGTTTCTCCGTAGAGGACATTACGTCCTGAGGCTGTTACCTTCAGGGTCTGTGCTTGGGTGTAATCTACTTCGATGTATCCCAGTTGCAGCATTTGATACAGGTATTCTTTCCACACCCTGAACGGGAGGTCTCGTCCTGCGCCGTAGGTTTTGAGTTTGTCGTAGCCCAAGCGCAGGAGTTCTTCTCTTGCGGAAGCTCTCAGGATGTCAATCAGCATTTGCATACCGATGCGTTCCTCGGTGCGCAGGATGGCGCTGAGGGCTTTTTGCACCAGGATACTTCCGTCGAAACGTTGGGGTGGATTCCGGCACACGTCGCAGTTTCCGCAATCCCGGGTAGTTTCTTCCCCGAAATAGTTGAGCAGGATACGCCGTCGGCAAATATCCGTTTCGCAATAGCGTTGCATGCGGTTCAGTTTTTCAAGATTCACCGCATCTTGTCCGCTTTCCAGGGCAAACCGACGCAGCAGCACCAGGTCGGCCAGGGAATAGAACAAGAGGGTATCGCTCGCTGTTCCGTCTCTTCCGGCGCGTCCGATTTCCTGGTAATAGTTTTCGATGCTTCCCGGCATATTATAATGGATCACCCAGCGTACATTGCTTTTGTCTATTCCCATGCCGAAGGCGATGGTGGCGCAGATCACGGCGGTGCGGTCGTGGATGAAGTCGTTTTGTGTTTGTTCTCTTTGTTCTGCCGACAGTCCGGCGTGGTAGGCGGCGGCCCGGATGCCTTGTGTAGCGAGTATTCGGGCCAGATCTTCCGTGTCGGCCCGTTTCATACAATAGAGGATACCGCTTTGTTCCCTGCGATGACGGATAAAACCCAGGATGGCCGCAAGTTTTTCTTTTTTCCCCAGTCCGCGATGCACGGTGAGCGAGAGGTTGGGGCGATCGAAAGAGGAGACAAACACCTGGGGGTTGTTCAAGCGGAGTTGTTCCAGAATATCGAGTCGGGTGATTTTATCGGCGGTTGCCGTGAGGGCAACGACCGGCACGCCGGGGAAACGTTCCCTTACGACGGACAACTGCGTATATTCCATCCTGAAATCGTGTCCCCAGCGTGAGATGCAATGCGCTTCATCTACGGCGATGAGAGAGATTTCCAGACATGGGAGTAAGCCGTTCAGTTCACCGAGCAAACCCTCGGGTGAAAGGTAGAGCAGTTTCAGCTTGCCTTGCAGGGCTTGTTGGCGTATTTGCAATTTTTCTTCTTCGGGGATGCTGCTATTGAGTGCTGCGGCTGCCACCCCGTTGGCTATCAGTCCTTCCACCTGGTCTTTCATCAGGGCGACCAAAGGGGAGATCACCAGGGCCGTACCGGGCAGATAGACTGCCGGGAGCTGGTAGCATACGGATTTTCCTCCTCCCGTAGGCATGAGTACCAGGGAATCTTTTTTTTGTATAATCTGTTGAATAATCTCGGCTTGTAAGGGACGAAAGGAATCGAATCCGAAAATCTTTTTCAACAAAAGCGCAACTTCCTGCATGATGGGTGACAACGATTGGTTTGATGCGGCAAAGGTAAGCAAACCTGTTTCACTGTACAAGTTGGTAAAACTTGCAGGTCTGCGGAAAAGGTTTTACTTTTGCCAGCCTCCGGGATACCTCCTCCAAAGGGCAAAAGCAGAGACGCCCTTGTAGTTCAACGGATAGAACGCGGGTTTCCTAAACCTGAAATACAGGTTCGATTCCTGTCAGGGGCACTTCAAAGGCCTTACTCCCCACGAGTAGGGCCTTTTTTATGTCGTTTTCAAAAACACGATTGCCGGCAAGCGGTTTGCGAAACCATTTTTCTCCCCAAACAGACTCACAACCCAAAGACAATCTCCGTTAAATGACAAACAATACATATACAATGTTCCTACACTCTTTGTTTATTGACAAATAACAGACTTACAATAGGAACATTATCTTTGTAAAACAACAAACAATAGCCTCACAACCTACCTGCAATCTTTGTCAGACAACAAACAATACATGAACAATGTGCATATACGCTCCGTCAATTGATAAACGATACAATCACAACGTACGTACTGCTTTTGTAAATTGACAAAGGACGTACGCTCTTCGTCAAATGACAAACATACACTCACGACGTGCGTACGTCCTTTGTAAAATCACAACAAGCTCCACGCACGAGGTACGTAGAGCTTTCCGAAATAAAAAAGAGGGATGATCCTCTCGGATTCACCCCCTCCAACGTATTGTTTTTTTATAAAAACAGTTACAAATTATAGATGATTTCCTTACAACTCCCAAACCTTTCTCGGCAAGAGAATGTTGCGGAGGCAAACGGGGTTGTTTTTGTTGAGGGCGTTTTAGTTTTGCATGTAAATATTCTTATCTTTGTACGCTTTTGCAAACCCCGGATGGCAATTATTAACACAATATATATCATGGAAAAGAAGAGAGTATACACTTTTGGAAACGGCAAAGCCGAAGGCAGAGCGGATATGAAGAACCTGCTCGGAGGAAAAGGAGCGAACCTTGCTGAAATGAATCTGATTGGCGTTCCCGTTCCGCCGGGATTTACCATTACGACAGAAGTTTGTTCCGAATACTATGAATTAGGGAAAGACAAGGTGGTTGAACTCCTGAAGAAAGAAGTGGGAAATGCGATCGTCAACGTAGAACAACTGATGAACTCCCAGTTCGGAGACGTTGCCAATCCCCTTTTGGTATCCGTACGTTCCGGCGCCCGCGCTTCTATGCCGGGTATGATGGATACGATCCTGAATCTGGGGCTTAACGATGAAGTGGTGGAAGGACTCGCACGCAAGACCGGCAACCCGCGCTTCGCATGGGATTCCTACCGACGTTTCGTACAAATGTATGGCGACGTAGTACTCGGCATGAAACCTACGAACAAGGAAGATATCGACCCGTTTGAAGAAATCATCGAAGAAGTAAAGGCAGAGAAAGGCGTAAAACAAGACAACGAACTAACGGTAGACGATCTGAAACTGCTGGTGAGAAAATTCAAGGTTGCCGTAAAGGAACGTACCGGCAAAGATTTCCCTACCGATGCTTACGAGCAACTCTGGGGGGCTATCTGCGCCGTATTCGACTCGTGGATGAACGAACGCGCGATCCTTTATCGCAAGATGGAGGGCATCCCGGCCGAATGGGGAACAGCCGTGAGCGTGCAGGCCATGGTATTCGGGAATATGGGCAACACCTCGGCAACAGGCGTATGCTTCTCGCGCGATGCCGGTAGCGGCGAAGATGTGTTCAACGGCGAATACCTCATCAACGCACAAGGCGAAGACGTCGTGGCAGGCATCCGCACCCCGCAGCAGATCACCAAAGCCGGGTCGGTCATTTGGGCCGAGCGGGCTACGATCCCCGAAGAGGAACGTATTGCCCAATACCCTTCCATGGAAGAGGCCATGCCTGAAATCTACAAGGAGCTCGACGCGATACAAACCAAACTCGAAAATCATTACCGCGACATGCAAGACATGGAGTTCACCGTGCAGGAAGGGAAGCTCTGGTTCCTGCAGACCCGTAACGGCAAACGCACGGGAGCTGCGATGGTGAAAATCGCCATGGACCTGTTGCGTCAGGGGATGATTGACGAAAAAACCGCCCTTCAACGCATTGAACCCAATAAATTGGACGAACTCCTGCACCCCGTGTTCGACAAGGCGGCGCTGAAGAAAGGCAAAGTACTTGTAAAAGGCCTTCCCGCTTCGCCGGGCGCTGCAACAGGACAAATCGTATTCTTTGCCGAGGACGCCGCCGCCTGGTATAAGGGTGGGAAAAAGGTCGTGCTGGTGCGCATCGAGACTTCGCCCGAAGATCTTGCGGGCATGGCTGCTGCCGAAGGCATCCTGACGGCGCGCGGGGGGATGACCTCACACGCCGCCGTAGTAGCCAGGGGGATGGGGAAATGCTGTGTTTCCGGCGCCGGCGCCCTGATCATCGACTATAAGAAAAAAACCGTGGAAGTAGACGGTAAGGTACTCCGGGAGGGAGACTTTATTTCCATCAACGGTACGACAGGACAGGTTTTTGAGGGGCAAATACCCACACAGGACCCGGAACTCACCGGCGATTTCAACGAACTGATGACCCTGGCCGACAAGTACACCAAAATGTCGGTCCGCACCAATGCCGATACTCCCCAGGACGCTCAACAGGCGAGGGCTTTCGGCGCTGTGGGCATTGGCCTTTGCCGCACGGAGCATATGTTTTTTGAGGGAGAGAAGATCAAGGCGATGCGCGAGATGATCCTGGCCGAAAACACCGAGGCCCGCAAGCAGGCGCTGAACAAACTCCTGCCTTTCCAGCAAGCCGACTTTGAGGGGATTTTCCGTGCCATGGCCGGTTATCCTGTGACGGTGCGTTTGTTGGATCCCCCCTTGCATGAATTTGTTCCCCACGACCCGAAGGGGCAGCAGGAATTGGCCGAGGCGATGGGCGTAGACGTATCTGTGGTGGTCCAGCGTGTGGAGGCGCTTCACGAATCCAATCCGATGCTCGGACATCGCGGATGCCGCCTGGGGAATACCTACCCGGAAATCACCGAAATGCAAACCATGGCCATCCTGGGGGCCGCTCTTAAGTTAAAAAAGGAAGGCCTTGTTACTTATCCTGAGATCATGGTCCCCCTCACGGGAATCCTTTATGAATTTTCCGAGCAGGAGAAGATCATCCGCGCTACGGCCTCCCGGCTCTTCCGTGAAACAGGCGACAGCATCGACTACCGGGTGGGCACGATGATTGAAATCCCCCGCGCCGCTTTGACGGCGAACCGCATTGCTTCCGTGGCCGAGTTCTTTTCTTTCGGCACCAACGACCTCACGCAGATGACCTTTGGATACTCGCGCGACGACATTGCTTCTTTCCTGCCGGTTTACCTTGAGAAGAAAATACTCAAGTCCGATCCTTTCCAGGTGTTGGATCAGAACGGCGTAGGACAGTTGGTGCGCATGGCGACCGAGAAGGGGCGCACGGTGCGTCCGGATCTCAAATGCGGCATCTGCGGCGAACATGGCGGCGAACCTTCTTCCGTAAAGTTCTGCCACCGTGTAGGATTGAATTACGTCTCTTGCTCCCCTTACCGTGTGCCCATTGCCCGCATATCGGCAGCTCAGGCAGCGTTGGAGGAATAACATTTTCTTTTTTTTTGGATAGAAATCTACAAATTATGACGGTGCGCCTGTCTTTCATGGAAAGAGGGCGCACTTTTTTTACATTCAGAATAAAATCAGCCATGTCACATTGTTCTTTTCGACTCTCTGTGATTCGTTATCCTTTGTATTTCCGTGTTCCTGCGGGCACTTCGCGGGGGGTTTATACCTTGCGCGACGTATGGTTTGTAACGGTTTTTTCCGAGGGCCGATGGGGTGTAGGGGAATGTGCTCCCCTCCCCGGCCTGAGTTGCGAGGCTTCCGAAGGGTACGGAGAGAGGCTTGCCGGGATTTGCCGGGAGATAGAGAGGCGGGGAGGCTTCGACGAGGAAATGCTACGCCCCTACCCTTCCATGCTGTTCGGGATGGAGACGGCTTTCCGCCACTTGGAGGTGGGGAGTTTCACGCTCTGGGACACGCCTTTTTCGCGCGGCGAGGCAGGGATTCCCATCAACGGACTCATTTGGATGGGGCCTTGCCGGGAGATGCGAAAGCAGATAAGGGAGAAACTCCGGGCGGGCTACCGATGCATCAAACTCAAAATAGGGGCTTTGGATTTCGAGACGGAATACGCCCTGTTGCGGGACATACGGCGGGAGTTTGGCTATGAGGGGTTGGAGTTGCGGGTGGACGCCAACGGCGCTTTTGCGCCGGAGGACGCCTTGGAAAAACTCCGGCGTTTGTCGGACTTGGGGATCCACTCCATTGAGCAACCCATCCGGGCCGGACAAACGGAGAGGATGGCGCATTTGGCGGAGTTGTCCCCCATACCCATTGCCTTGGACGAAGAACTGACGGGGCATCACCGCCCGGAGGAGAAACAGGGGTTGCTGGAGCGGGTTCGTCCGCAGTTCCTGGTGTTGAAACCTTCGCTTCACGGCGGGTATAGCGGATGCGGGGAGTGGATTGCCGAGGCGCAAAAGCGGGGGATCGGCTGGTGGATCACTTCGGCTTTGGAATCGAACATTGGCTTGAACGCCATTGCCCAGTGGTGCGCTACCTGGGGCAATCCCCTGCCGCAGGGGTTGGGTACGGGCGAACTTTTCACCAACAACCTCCCTTTGCCCATTGGGATCCGTCCCCACAGCACGCCGCCTGTGCTTGGGTGGGTGAAGGATCCTCCGATTCCCTGGGATAACGGCCGGGGGGGCGAGGTGCGCACGTCCGGTTCCACGGGGACGCCTCAAAGGATGTACGTGGAGCCTCCAAGGATGATTGCCGGGGCCTTGCAGACCTGCGCCGTTCTGGGTTTGCAAAGGGGGGACAAGGCGCTTTTGTGTATGCCGCCTCAGTACATTGGCGCCATGATGATGGTGGCGCGTACGATGGTGGCGGGTTTGGAGCTTAGGGTTTGCCGGCCTTCGGGTCATCCGCTTCAGGAGGCGAAGGGTCCTTTTCGCTTTGCGGCCATGCTTCCGCTTCAGGTTTTCAATTCCCTGCAGACGCCCCTGGAGCGGGATCGGCTGATGCGCATTGAGATACTCCTGGTTGGGGGCGGGGTCATCGACGCCGGCCTGGCCGAAGCCCTTCGGGACTTCCCCCATGCCGTGTATGCCACCTATGGAATGACCGAGACGCTGTCGCACATTGCTTTGCGTCGCTTGAGCGGTGCGGGTGCGTCGGAGCTTTACCGTCCCTTGCCCGGGGTGTCGCTTTCGCTTTCGGGGGACGGCGCCCTGGTGATACGGGTCCCTTGGGTGAGCAGCGAGCCGGTGTATACGAACGATCTGGCCGAGTTGCTTCCCGGGGGGTTCCGTATTTTGGGCAGGCGGGACAACGTAATCAATAGCGGGGGCGTGAAGTTGATTGCCGAGGTTTTGGAGGAGAAGTTGCGTCCGTTGTTTGGGGTGGGGTTTGTGGTGACTTCCGTGCCCGACGTCCGCCTGGGCGAGGCGGTGACCCTGTTGGTGGAGGAGGGGGAATATACCCTTGAAGCCTTGCGGGAGGAGATCGCCGCGAGGCTTTCCGGCTACGAACGTCCGCGGCATGTATGTTTCCTGAAAAATCTGCCGATTGCCGGAAATAATAAAGTAGACAGGAAAAAATGCAAAGCCATCGCAAAAAAACTCGCCCTGGGGCAAAAAAAACTTGATTTTTCCCGAAAAAAACCTTGATTTTTTTTTGGAGGTTAAATTTTTCGTGTATTTTTGCATCATCAAAATAGAACTTTACAAATTAAGTTGTAGTTAACGGCGTTCGGGCTTGTGAAAGTCCGGACGCTCTTGCTTTATAGCCCTTCCCTTGCGCAGCCGCGCCATTCTTTTTACCTTGCACACGTTTTAAAAATTAAATACAGAAGATCGAGATGAGAAATTTTACCAACGTGCACGACCTGGGGAACCTCCGGGAGGCTTTACAGGAAGCTTTTGCGATCAAGAAGAACCGCTTTGCCTCGGCGGACCTGGGTCGGAACAAGACGCTTTTGATGGTCTTTTTCGATTCCAGCCTCCGCACCCGGCTGAGCACACAAAAGGCTGCGATGAACCTGGGTATGCACACAATGGTGCTGGACGTCAACCAGGGGGCATGGAAGCTGGAAACCGAACGCGGCGTGGTGATGAACGGCGACAAGAGCGAGCACCTGCTGGAGGCCATTCCCGTGATGGGGTGTTATTGCGACCTCATCGGCCTGCGTTCCTTTGCCCGTTTTGAGAGTAAGGAAGAGGACTATGGGGAGCAGGTGCTGATGCAGTTTATCCGACATTCGGGTCGTCCGGTGTTTAGCATGGAGGCGGCCACGCGGCATCCCCTTCAGAGCTTTGCCGACCTGATTACCATCGAGGAATACAAGCCAACGGCCTGCCCCAAGGTGGTGATGACCTGGGCGCCGCATCCCAAGGCGTTGCCGCAGGCCGTGCCGAACAGCTTTGCCGAGTGGATAAACGCCGCGGGGTATGAGTTGGTGATCACCCACCCCGAGGGGTATGAGCTGGATCCCGCTTTTGTGGGCAAGGCCCGCGTGGAGTACGACCGCAACAAGGCGTTTGAAGGGGCCGACTTCGTGTATGCCAAGAACTGGGCTGCCTATGGTGATCCGCATTACGGGAAGGTGTTGAGCATGGACCGTCGGTGGACGGTGGACGCCGCCGCCATGGCGCTCACCCGCAACGCTTACTTCATGCATTGCCTGCCTGTGCGCCGCAACATGATTGTGAGCGACGAGGTGATCGAAAGCCCCCGAAGCATCGTCATTCCCGAAGCCGCCAACCGCGAAATCTCCGCCCAGACCGTTCTGCGCAGACTCTTAACGGCCAACGCGCACGAAGGCCCCCCCCAGTCCTGAAGACCCTCTCCCGGACTAACCCTCCCGGAATGTCTTGCAAAAAAACAGAGAAAGGATCTTCGGATCCTTTTTTTTTTGTCCATCGTGGTGCGGGTCCCGTGCCGTGAACTTCAACCTCAAACCAAATTGGTGCGAGGTCCGTGTTTCGAACTCCAACCTCAAACCAAACCGGTGCGAGGTTCGTGTTTCGAACTCCAACCTCAAACCAAACCGGTACGAGGTCCGTGTTCCAAACTCCAACCTCAAACCAAATTAGTACGAGGTCCGTGTTCCGAACTCCAACCTCCAACCAAATTGGTACGGCATCCGCGTTCCGAACTCCAACCTCAAACCAAACCGGTGCGGCATCCGCGTTCCGAACTCCAACCTCAAACCAAACCGGTACGACCCCCGCGTTGACGACACGGACCTCGCACCAATAGCGTACGGGATGAAATTTTACGGCACGGGGGTTGCACCAGTAAAAAATAGTTTCTATCTTTGCTGCGTGAACAGAGAAACTAAAAATTGGGAATCAACAACAAGGGTATTGGGATGAAAGAAATAAAATTCAGGACCTCCTTCATGCGGAGGCTGCGCAATGCGGAACATTTCGACTTTTACGAAATCATTTATACGCACATCACCTGGAATGTGCAACTGCCATCCATGCTGCTGGCGTCGTGGAACCTCTTCAAGGAGGTCTTCTCGCGGGAGAACATCATCTACAAACGCTATGTGCGGCAATACGATACGAGGCTCGTGAGGGAAGCGCACGCGGAACGCAGGAGAAGTTACGTGGGACTGAAGCTCTTTGTCGAGGCCGCCGCCTACAACAGCACCCCCGCCGTGAAACCCGCCGCCAAAGAGCTGCTGCGCGTGCTGGCAAATTATCCCGGCATCTACCGCGCACCCATGACCGAAGCCTCCGCCATGATACGCAGTCTGGTGCAGGACCTGGAGCTGCCCAGGTACGCCGCCCTCGTCTCACTGGTGGGCGTCGGCCAGGCCGTGGAACGTTTCAAGCAAGACAACGAGAACTTTATCCTGCGATACACCAACCGGGCCTGCAACGAAGAAGAAGAGAAACTCATCGGCACGCTTTACAACCTGAGGAAAGAAACAGACCGTAGCTTCGACAATCTGGCACAGGCCGTCAACGTGGTATACCGCATCAACGAAATGCAGGCGGAGAAAGACCCCGAAACGATCGAAACCCTCTCGGAGCTGATTCGCTTTGTCAACTCCTATATCCGTCAGTACGAGACGATCTACACCCGACGCAATCCGAAATTCCATCCCGGGCGGTTCCGCAACGGGGAAGAAGATCTCCCCACGGAAAGCCTCCCGGCGGAAAGCCTCTGAGGACACCCCCCGCGACATTTGTCCATATGAGGCATTGTGCCTACATTAGCGCTCGTTTTTGAATTACCAATATGTATGAACCAATCAATCAATCCGAAAATCAAATGATCCGAACAGAAATGACAAAAAGCGCCTTGCAAACAGCCCGCGCCGCCTACCAACCGAAACTGCCCGCCGCATTGACCGGAGCCGTCAAAGCCGTGGAAGGAGCCTATACCCAGTCCGTGGCCGACCAGCAGGAAATCCGTGCGCGTTTCCCCCATACCTACGGGACGCCGGTGATCACCCTGGAGAAATCCAACGAGAAAAAATCGACGCCCCCCCTCCACGTCGGCGTCATCCTCTCCGGAGGACAAGCCCCCGGAGGACATAACGTGATCGCCGGACTTTTTGACGGGATCAAAGCCCTGCACCCCGACTCCCGCCTGTATGGATTCATCCTCGGCCCCGGAGGATTAGTCGCCCACCAGTACAGGGAACTGACGGCCGAGGTCATCGACGAATACCGCAACACCGGAGGGTTCGACATCATCGGCTCCGGACGCACCAAGCTGGAAAAGCCGGAGCAGTTTGACAAAGGCCTCGAAATACTGAAGCAACTCCACGTCACGGCCTTAGTCATCATCGGAGGCGACGATTCCAATACCAATGCCTGCGTACTCGCCGAGTATTATAAGCAGATCAACGCCGGAGTGCAGGTCATCGGATGCCCGAAAACCATCGACGGCGACCTGAAAAACGAACAGATCGAAACCTCCTTCGGCTTCGATACCGCCTGCAAGGTCTACTCCGAGGTGATCGGCAACATCGAACGCGACTGCAATTCGGCCCGGAAGTACTGGCACTTCATCAAACTCATGGGACGCTCCGCCTCGCACATCGCCCTGGAATGTGCCCTGCAAACACAACCCAATGTCTGCATCATATCCGAAGAAGTAGAAGCCCGAAACCTCTCCCTCGACGAGGTCGTAACGCAAATCGCCACCGTGGTGAACCAACGCGCCCTTGGGGGAGACAACTTCGGCACGGTACTCATCCCGGAAGGCCTGATCGAATTCATCCCCGCCATGAAACGACTCATTGCCGAACTGAACGATTTCCTGGTGAAACACGATGCGGAATTTAAGATGATCCGAAAAAGCGAACAACGTGCCTATGTCATCAGCAAGCTGACCAAAGACAATTCCGACCTCTTCGCCAGCCTGCCCGAAAGCGTCGCCCGGCAACTCACCCTCGACAGGGATCCCCACGGCAACGTACAGGTATCGCTCATCGAAACCGAAAAACTGATCTCCGAAATGGTGGGTAAAAAACTGGCCAAATGGAAAGAGGAAAAGATCTTCCAGGGGAAATTCGCCGCCCAGCACCACTTCTTCGGCTACGAAGGACGTTGCGCCGCACCCTCCAACTACGACGCCGACTATTGTTACTCGCTCGGTTACACGGCCTCCTGCCTGATCGCCGCCGGAAAAACCGGCTATATGGCCTCCGTCGCCCATACCACAGCCCCCGCCGAGCAGTGGATCGCCGGAGGAATCCCCATCACCATGATGATGAACATGGAATTGCGCGACGGCGAAATGAAACCGGTGATACAAAAAGCCCTGGTGGACCTCAACGGCGCCCCCTTTAAGGCCTTCGCCGCCCAACGCGACGCCTGGGCCCTGGAAACCTCCTACCTCTACCCGGGACCGATACAGTACTTCGGCCCCAGCCAAGTATGCGACATGCCCACCCGGACGCTGCAACTGGAACAGGGCGTTTGACCCGCCCGGTTTCCCCTCATAGCAGAGGCTGCCTTCCTTTCGGACAGGCAGCCTCTTTGGTTAATACAGGGTTGTCAAATGTGAATGAAAAGATCAATAGAACTTACACTCATGAATGCCTCCCGAGGCGCCCTCTACAAGGCGAACCGACATGCGAAGGGCCGTGGTCAAAAGCGGCGGGGAGAAATCAACGACATTGTAACGGTCTTTCTCACATTCATAGGCCGAAGCCTCCGCGTCCGTCCAGACCCCGCCGTCCAGGTACTGTAATTTCCAGGCAAGCGGCAAACGGTAGTCGCCATCGTAATGGTCAAACTCCACGAAATAAACCTCCATCCCCCGCAGCATTTCCGCCTGCTCGAAGCGGTATTCGATGATCCGTTCTTCCTCCCTGCCCCGCCACAGGGAAAGATAAGGCCTGGAAAGATCCCCCGAATGTTTCGGCTCCCAGTGATCGGTAACGGCAAAGACCTGTTCGTCTCTCCCCTCCCCCAGCACATACACCGCCGCACGCGAAGCGATCGTTTCCTTCGGCACAGGACGCGCCGCCGCCGCCGAGCCGGGAATCCATACCGTCATTTCGCCCTTCCCCCGGTTGTTCCACACCGCATAGGGAACAGCCGAGAGGAGCGCCTCGCGCTCAAGAAGCTCCCCGTCCAAGTCACGCGACACCTCCCCGCCGGAAGCGAAAAGCTCCACTATGCCGTTCAGCTTCAAAGGCTCAAAGGCATACAAGGGCGTTACATCCTCGGAGAGGTATTTATTGAATACCTGGTGATCCTGCTGATCAATCCCCTCAAGGCAATACACGATGGGACCTCGCTGAAGGGCATGCAAGCCTTCGTCGGCCGCTACCCGGTCATGCGCCCGGATGTAGCGCGGCTCCATGGGAAGCGACAAAAGCACCTCGTCGCCCGGCTCCCAGGCGCGGTCGAGGAGCAGATAGCCGTTGCCAACCGGCGGACGCATCTCTTCTCCGTTAACGGAAACCGTCAGGGAAGTTTTCAGCCCGGAAGCAAACGTATAAAGATCGCTCCCCGCAACCGGCGTATCCGTGGCCCAACCGGGGATGCGCAACCGCAGCGTAAAGGTTGCCGCCGAGGAAGGATTGACCGTGAAACGCACCTGCCCGTCCCAGGGATATTGCGTGTCCTGAATCAACTCCAAAGGAACGCCCCCCACCTCCATCTCGCTATGACCGGAAGCGTAAAGGTTGACGTACAAACTCCGCT
Source organism: Tannerellaceae bacterium (assembly GCA_031278605.1). Lineage (GTDB taxonomy): Bacteria > Bacteroidota > Bacteroidia > Bacteroidales > Tannerellaceae > DFXE01. Next base: position 47,983 of record JAITKB010000118.1, on the reverse strand, counting down.
CGCGGGTGGCGTACATGTATTTGGGGACGGAAGCCATGAAGCGGGTGATATTCCCCGGACAACAGGCGCATCCGAACCACTCCTGCCGCTCTTCGTGTCCGTCCGAGGCTAAGGGGTTGTCGTAGAAAAAACGATCCCCCCCAAGCGATACGCCCGAAATCACGCCGTTGTAAAGCGCACGCTCCAGCAAATCGGCATAGCGGGCATCCCCCGTTGCCAGAAACATGCGCTGGTTCCAGTAGACGTTGGCAATGGAGGCACAGGTCTCGCAATACGCGTTGTGATTATGCAACTCGTACTCCGGACCAAACCCTTCGCCCTGAGAACGCGAGCCTATGCCTCCCGTAATATAGAGTTTTTTATTTGCCATATTGTTCCAGATGCGCTCCACGGCCCGGAAATAGGCCGTGTCGTGCATCAGGGTTGCCACGTCTACCACACCCGAATAAAGGTATCCCGCACGTACGGCATGACCCAGAATTTCGTCCTGCTCCAGGATGGGTTTGTGATCCTGGCTATACGCACTGAGGCGATGCCCGTCGGTGCCCCGTCCGGTTTCTTCCACGAAATAACGGGCTTCCTGCAGGTATTTTTCATCGCCCGTCACCTGATATAACTTGGCCAGCGCCATTTCAATGATGGGATGTCCGCTCGGGACGTGCTTCTGCCCCTCTTCGGGACCGAAAACCCGGCACACCAGGTCGGCATTCCGAATCGCAACATCCAAAAGCGAACGTTTGCCCGTTGCCTGGTAATGCGCAACGGCTGCTTCGTAAAGGTGTCCGCTGTTGTACAGCTCATGACTGTTGAGCTTCTCCCAAGGCTCCTTCCCCCACCATCCCGCAAGGCGTTCGGCGCGATTCGTAACGCAGGTCGTGAGATAGCCGTTCGGCTCCTGGGCAGCGGCAATGAGGGTGATCACACTGTCCAGGTAAGCATCCAGTAGCGCATCGTAGGTCACCGCCAGGGAATAGGAGGCGCCTTCGATAATCTTGTACGGATCGGTATCGTCAAAGGGATAATCCCCCCGATGTTCCCCCTGGATAAGCCCCGCAGCCAAGGCAAAATTGTCAAACCGTCCGTTGATTTCGCACTGATGGAAGGCCGAAGGTATCGAAACCGTCCGGTTGACCTCCATGCGCGGCAACCAGAAACTGTCGGTAAGGTGCACCTGGGTAAAAGACACCGGAAGAATGGCGTCGGTCAGCTCCGGAGAATCCCCCGGGGACTTACAGGCGAAAAACAACAGCAAGCCTGCGGCCACCTTTGCAACTATGTTTATACTTGGTATCCTCATATCAATAGCCGGGATTTTGCTTCAGGTTGGAATTGTTCTGCAATTCGGTCAGCGGGATGGGAAACAAGGCCGTATGTCCATCGGCTATGGCCGGGTGGTTGAACCAGTTTTTCGCGGAATAGGTCCCGAAACGTATCATGTGTATGCGTCGCTGCGCTTCGCAGGCAAATTCCCATCCCCACTCATCGTAGAGACCTCCGAGATACACGGGCGTCTGGTCGCCGGGGTTGTCGATGTTATTATCCCAGTCGAGCGTGCCGTAGCGGATCTTCGTGTCGGCCCGGAGCTGCGCCGGGGTCACGGTAGCCAGGGCCGCATCGTCGTACACACGGGCGCGAATCTGCGACACCAACCGGGCGGCTTCGTCTTCGTCCCTTCCCAGACGCAGCAGGGCTTCGGCCTTGATCATGAGCGTTTCCGCATAACGGAAGAAGGGAAAGTCGTGTCCCCAATTAAACGTCGCCGTGTTGTCGAACTCGTATTTGCCCACCCGGTATCCGTAGTCGATGCTGGTGAAATCCTGTCCGTCTTTCGTGCAGGTGAGCGAAGGCAGGTAGTTCTCGCAGGTCCAAACCAGTTCGGTGGGGTTGTTGTAGTTGTACCTCGGCCCCATCAGCCAGGTTTTCTCCAACCGCTTATCGCCCGTCTGGTAAGCGTCGATAAACTGCGGATTGGCGCACGAGCCGCCCCAGCACTGGAAGGATGAACCGAAGTGGAAACGCGAAATGGGCGGATACCACTTGGCATGTTGGGCGCAACCCGCATAGGTTTTGTCGTAGGGAACGGCAAAGATGAACTCCTTGTTCGTATAATCCACCGCCGCCTTGAAATTATCGGAGAAGTCGGCCGAGAGTTCATAATGCCCGGAGGCAATCACCTGCTCGGCTGCTTCGAGCGCCTTTTCCCATTGCGGCGTACCGGTATAGACCCCGGCATTGAGGTAAACCCTGGCCAGAAGCATCCAGGCCGCCCAGCGGTTCATGCGACCGTAGGTTTCCGTATTCACCTCCTCCCGCAGCGCAGGGAGCACCTCCGTTATTTCGCTTACCACGAAATCATAGACCTGCTGCCTGGTTGCCTGCTGGGGGATTTCGTCGGTAAAGGCCGTCACCAAAGGTACATTGCCGTGCGTATCCAACAAGATGGCATACCAAAAGGCGCGTATGGCGCGAAGCTCGGCCACGGTGGCGTCTTTCAGCTCTCCGGTAGGCAAGACCTCGGCCTTCACCTGGTCGAGCACACGGTTGGCGCTGTTGATGCCGGAGTAGGCCGTTTCGTAGGTATTTTGCGGCTGCCATTCTTCGGTAGTCCAGAGATGCTGATGCATGCGCCGGTAGGTGCCGCCGTCGTCCCATCCGTTGGGGCGCGTAGGCGTGATAATGCAGTCGCCGGGCTCCTCCTGCAAATCAAAATATCCCTGCCAGTTCATGATGTAGGTCAAGGGGGAATAGGCGCTGGCCAAAAGAGCGGCCACATCTTTTTCCGTTGGGATGAAGGTGGATTCGGTTACTTCCGAATACACCTCTTCGTCCAGGTTGAAGCAAGCGGTCAGCATCAAGGAGGCGACCGCCAAGAAACTCCATTTATAGCATGTTTTCATTTTACTTATCGGTTTTTAGAATGTTACATTGATTCCAAAGGTATAGGAACGAATCGTGGGATATTTATCGCGGCTGTCGGTTCCGGGCGCCAGGCCCGTCATTTGCACTTCGGGATCGATGCCCGTATAGCCGGTGAAGGTAGCAAGGTTCATGCAGGAGGCGTATACGCGGAGGTTCTTCACATATTTGGAGTTGATCAGGTTGGTGAAGGTGAATCCCAGCGTCAGGTTATCAATTTTCCAATAGTCGCCGTCTTCGATGTATTCGCTCAGGTAACGTTGCGAATCGTTGATGATCGCCGTCTGCCCGGTAGGCTTGCCCGTGGTCAGGTCTACCACCGGGTGAAGATCGAAGGCTTCGTTGAGGATGTTGTACTGTATGGTAGGGTTAGCGTAATACATTTTCTGGTAGTTCAGGATCTGGAAGCCGAAGGCGCCACGCATCGTCACCGACAGGTCGAGGTTCTTGTAGCGCACCTGGTTGTTCCAGTTCAGGTAGCGTGTCGGCACGCCGTTGCCCAGGATCTGCTTGTCTTCGTCGGAAGCATTCTCGGCCAGGTCGTAATAGCGTCCGATGATGTTCTTTTTGTTCTCGTCCCATTGGAGGCGTTCCACCACCCATTTGCCTTCGCTGCCTTCTTCGCCGGAGAGACCCACGGATTTAAGGCCGTAGAAGTTCCCGATCGGGTCGCCCACCTTTACCCGGTGTGTATAGGTTTGGATCGGCTCTCCGGTATGTCCTTCCGAGGGATAGAAATAGTCCGTCGCCATCTGAAACTGGTCGTTGGATATGGACACCAGCTTGTTGGTATTGGTGGAGAAAGACACGTTGGTATTCCATACCAGGTCTTTGAGCTGCACCGGTACGGCGTTCAGGAGGATTTCCACCCCGCGGTTTTCTATCTGCCCCACATTGGCCGTAATCGTATTGTACTGATACGGGGGGACGGGTACGGAATAATCCCACAGGGCATCCCGCGTGTCGCGTTGGTAGGCGTCGATGGAACCTCCCAGGCGTCCGTTGAAGAAGTCAAAGTCGACCCCCAGGTTATACTCGTATTTCTTCTCCCATTGCAGGTTCGGATTCGGGTTGCGCACGGGTTTGAGCGTGTAGATCCAGGCTCCGTCGTAGAGGAAGTATCCGTCGTAGTTGAGCGAGGCCAGCGATACGTAAGGCCAACGGATGTTGATCCCCGTGATGCCGTATCCGGCGCGTAGCTTGAGGTTGTTGAGCCAGTCGAGGTCCTGCATGAAGGCTTCTTCGTTCAGGCGCCAGCCGGCCGAGACGCCGGGGAAATATCCCCACTTGTGGTCGGCTCCGAACCTGGAGGAGCCTTCGCGACGGAGGGACACCATGAGCAGGTAGCGGTCATCGAAGTTGTAGGTAGCGCGTGCAAAGAGGCCAATCAGCTTGTCGCTGCTTTTATAGGAGCGGACGCCGGTACCCTGCACGCCCTGCTTCAGGGCCATACCGGCTTCAATCTTGTTGTAGGTATAACTGTCGGTATCGAAATTGCGGTTGATGATGTTAAATTCTTCGTACGTATTGTCTTCGTAGTTATAGCCCGCGATGGCCGAGAGGGTATGTTGGTTGATGCTTTGTTGCCAGTTGGCCGTCAGCTCCACCAGGTTGGATTCTTCGGCCCTGGCGTAGCGGTAGGCTTGCCCGTTGTATCCGCTTTCCGTAGTGGTGGGATGCAGTTTGGTCACATAACTTCCGGCTGTTGCGTTCTGTTGTTTGCGCGTATACATGGCCTTGAAGGTAAGGCTTTCCACGGGGCGAAATTCCATGCTTCCGGTGAAACGCAGGTTGCGGGCCACGTTTTCGCTGATCCGTTCATTGAGTAGCGAGACGGGATTGTTGTAGAAATACACCGGACGTTCCACGTAGGCGCCGTCCGCGTCGTATACGGGCTGGGTGGGATTTTGGATAAGGGCATGACGATACACCTCGCCGTCGAACCCTCCCGGCGTATAGTACGTGCCGTCGATGGTTCCCACGGGCTGTGTGCGCTGGGAGGCGATGGCCGAGAGGTTGGTGATCAGTTTGTCGTCGAACATGCGGTGTGCCATTTCAAAGCGTGCACGCAGATTTTCCACGTACGAACTCCGAAACGTACCTTTTCGATCCTCGTAGGTGAGGTTGCCCAACAGATTGGTTTGTCGTCCGCCTCCGCGAAAGGTGAGGTTGTGGGACTGCACGAATCCCGTGCGACTGATTTCCTTCAGCCAGTCGGTGCTTGCGCCGTAATCCTGGTCGTTGGCGCCGGAGAAGCTGTATCCTGCGGCCAGGCGTTGGCGCAGATCCTCGGCGGTCATGAAGTCGGCGGTCCGTGCAAATTCCGAGGCGGAAATGTATCCGTTGTATTCGATGGTGGCCGGGGTATCGCGTCGTCCGCCGGTTTTGGTGGTGATGATAATCACGCCGTTGGTGCCTCGCGTGCCGTAGATGGCCGTGGCCGAACCGTCCTTCAGCACATCAATGGATTCAATATCTTCGGGCGCCACGGTGGTGAACGAACCGGGGATGCCGTCTACCAGGATCAGGGGTTCGATTGTACCCATCAGGGTGGAATTACCGCGCAGCATCACGGAGGTGGTTTGCGTGGGATCGCCCGTGGGCAAGGAGATCTGCAAGCCGGCCACTTTCCCCTGTATCAGTTGCCCGGCATCCAGGATGGCTCCCCGGTTAAAATCTTCCGATTTCACGCTGGAGACCGCGCTGGTCACATCCACTTTCTTTTGCGTCCCGTAGCCAATCACGACGACTTCGTCCATCAGTTTGGAGTCTTCGCTCATGCGCACGGAGAGCGTGGTTCGGTTTCCCGGGGCAATTTCCTGCGTCAGGAAACCCACATAGGAGAACTGCAACACGGCATTGGCCCTCGACAAGGTGAGTGCAAATTCCCCGTCCGGTCCGGTTGTTGTCCCGTTGGCCGTGCCTATTTCCACGACATTGACGCCGGGCAGGGCGATCCCGTCGGCGTCAAGCGTCACGCCGGTTACCGTTTGGTTTTGCTGTGCCGACAGGTAAAAGGCCGGCAAGCCAACGCAAAAAAAGATACACATCAGTGCTAAGAACCGATGGTAGCTTGTTGTGAGAATTTTCATTTGTTTGTTCATTATTTATAATTTACGTGATTAATGAAAGGAAGGCCGAAGGAAGTGATAAAGGAAGAAACGACACAGCAAAATCATCCAAAACAATACGATAATTGTATGCAAACCTGTTTCGTGAGGCGATATTAGACGATTCTGCTAAGCGAACGGGGGGAATCACGAAAAAAACACCCGGCCGAAGCGCGATGGGGTTGATTTTATTTGGAAAAATTATCCCTATTCCGTTTATTTGCGTTGCAATGATTCGGAAGATTCACGGCAACGTTATGAGAAGCAAAGAAAACTAACACTAACTTGAATTTAATCCTTTACAGACATGAAGTCTACTTACTTTTTTACATTTTTCTGTTGCATTACCCTGGCTTCGGCCTACGCACAATCATCATCCCTGGAAGGTACATGGAGGCTGGAAAATGCCTCGGCGGTAAGAATCACCGGTAGCGATACGGTGGAGGTAGCAATCCATGCCATAAAGCATGAGGTATCCGATATGCTTTCGGAAATTCTGGAGTTCAAGGCGGATCGCTTAAGCCTCGGCGCCTGGGATGCTGCCGAGGATTGCAGATGCGGACGCCACGGAACCTATGCCTTGACGGGGAATCGCCTGACGATTGCCTTCACGGCCGCCCCGATAACCGTCAACTACCGAATAGAGAACGGCAAACTGTATTTCATGCAGCAATACCTCCTGGGCATGGAGCCTCCCTATACCTACCGGGTATCCACCGTTTACAGCAAACAGCCATGAAGCCGCTTCATTCGCTCCGGAGCATAAGCCTGTGGGCTATCCTCTTTGGTTTGCCCCTGCTCTCGGCCCGCGCACAGAACAGTGCAACGGAAGGGACGGATTTTTATGTGACGTTTACGAGTAATAACAACAATACCGACAATGTTTGCCAGGTGCGCTACGTCGTGGCAAACACCTGCTACATTACCGCCCAGTACGGGGATGGCACGTACCTGGACAATCATGTGCAATATACCCCCGGGGTCTATACCAGAGACACGGATAAGAGCAAAACCTATAGCGACAATATGTCCACCGGCGCATCCAATCGGATGTTGCACATCACCTCAACGCAAAACATCGGCGTCTATGCGCTCAATATGTTCGTGTATACAACCGACGCTACGGCCATACTGCCCGTAACAACCTGGGGGACGGATTATACGCTAATCGGCAACAGCGGTGACTCGTATGTCACGGTCATAGCGCCCACGGCCGGCACCGTTTTTACCATACGCAATGCGGCCGGCACGGCTGTCGTCAGCGACCGGGCTACCAATACGGCCAGTCCGGTGTATCATTACGTCGTCTCGGGAGACCTCACCGGTTATACGGTAGAATCGAATGAGAATGTAGCCGTTTTCAGCAGTTGCCGTTGCGGCAGCCAGGTGACAACAGGCGCTTGCGACCATAACTACGAGCAACTCTATCCCACGCATACGGCCGGGAAGAATTTCTTCCTGTGGAACCTGAGCCCGAAGTATAGTACGGCAAACACACGCGACAAAGTGGTCCTTCTGGCCCTGGAAGACGGCACCACCGTAACCAAAAAAGTGGGGGCCACCACCACGACGATTCCCCTGACCCGTCACCAAACGAATTCCTTCTGGCTCGACACGACCGTACATGTCAACAACTCGTCCGTGCCGGTTGCGCTGACCTCGGACAAACCCATCATCGTGAACCACCTCCTGGGCTACGCGCCTACCATTAAATGGTGGAGTCCCGTAGAACAGCTCGTAACCCAGGCGACGCTTACTCCCTTTATCGCCGCGGGAAGCAGTGTGATAACCCTGCATCAGTTGGACATTATGATACGGGCAGGCTCGCAGCAGAACATGATTATCCGGGAAACGCGCAACGGGGTGGTCACAACCCCCGGGCTAACCTTCTATACCAACACCTCCAACTCCAACTACGTGATCGCCTCGCGGCAGTACGCAAACACGGACGATGTGATGATCGAACTGCTCAACCCTTCCGGCTTTATTGCCTACATGACGGGCTACGGACCGGCCGAGACCTACATCTACTCTGCCGGGTCCGGGGCTTTTAACCTTCAGAACTACTTCACCATTGCCACCAAGACGCAACCTTCCTCCGACACCTATTACTCGGCCACGGAGGCCTCCACGCATACCTTTGTGCCGGCCGATGTGATCACCGTGAAGCGTACCCTGGAGCGTTCCTTTACGCAAATCCGCTGGCTCATCCACAACGTGCCTTATACGGGCGTTACCGAGAACACCAACATGAATCATACGCTTTCTTTCCCGGCTTCGCTTTTCCACTGCGGCAAGGATTCCCTGGTGATGTCGGTGCGTTACGCCGGGGCGAGCGTGGATTCCGTCTACACCGGTTACGTATGGATGGACAATGCCTTGGAGGCTTCCGTGATCGGTATCGACGGCAGCCTCTCGGTTTGTCAGGGGCTTACAACGAACTTGACGGCCTCGAGCGCCGCCCTGGCCGATCCGATTTTTAAATGGTACGCTTCGCAAACCTCCACCGAGGCGCTTTTCACGGGGGCGACTTTTGCGACGCCCGCCTTATCCTCCACCACCGGCTACTACGTAAGCATTTCGGGCCAGGGGGTGTGCGAAACGAAAGCGGGAAAACGCAAAGAGGTCGTCGTGACCGTCGCTGCGGCCCTGACGCCCGGTAGCATCGGCTCGGCGCAAACCATCTGTTACCATACAACGCCCGCCCCCCTGACGCAGCTCACCGCCCCCGGGGGCGCATCCGGCACCTACGCCTATCAGTGGCAGCAGAGTGCGGACGGGGTTTCCTGGAGCGATATTCCCGGAGCCCTGTCGGGCGCATCGTACAGTCCCGGGGCGTTGACGGCCGACACGTATTTTCGCCGGGGAGTCACCGGCGACTGCGGCACGACCTTTAGCGCTCCGGTTTTGATCCGCGTGATCCCAACGCCCACGCTCAACACCCCCAACAACAAGGAGGCTTGTGTCAACACCCCGGTATCCTCCACGGTCTTTACCTCGTCGACCCCCGGCCTCACGTTTTCGTGGGTCAACAGCAATCCCTCCATAGGCCTGGCGGCGGGAGGATCGGGCAATCAGCCGGAGTTCACGGCCCTTGGCGCCGGGCAGGCGACCATCACGGTCACCCCGTACAACAACGGCTGCGCCGGCACGTCCGTCAGCTATACCCTCACGATTCATCCCTGCGTCATTCCGGTCAATCCGCACCTGCGGTAAGGGTGATGCAAGGTCTTGAAAAATGACAAAACCCCCGTGTAAGGCTGCAGGGGTGTTTGTCACGATGACAAAGTCCCCGTGTAAGGCTGCAGGGCGTTTTTGCAAAATGACAAAGTCTCCGTGTAAGGGTACACGGAGACTTTGCTACGATGACAAAGTCCTCCTGCACCCTCAGGGGAGGTTTCCGAAAAAAAAAAAAGGCTCCCGTAGCCCGAAATGAAGGTTTTTGCAAAAAAAGAAACCCTCGCGCACCCCCCGACGAAGGTCTTGCAAAAAAACAAAGTCGTTTTGCACCCTTACACGAAGGTTTTGTCCTCGTGACAAACCCTGGCGCACCCCTTGACGAAGACTTTGCTATTTTGCAAAAACGCCCTGCACCCTTACGCGAAGACTTTGTCATCGTGCAAGACCCCCCTGCAGGGGTGCGGGAAGGTTTTGTCGTTTTGCAAGACCTTCGCGCAGGGCTGCTTTTATTTTTTTGCAAAAAAATAGACCTTCCCGCAGCCCGGCGCGAAGGTCGTGATCCAAAGAAAGTGGTTAGCGATCGGCGACAACAGCCGCAAACCACTAACCACGAACCTTGTTATAAAACTAATAAATACAACGAATGAAATATATACTCAAAACAGATTCTTCCATTAATTGTAACCCGGATTCGGCGTCAAAGCCGGGTTGCGTTGCAATTCGTTCGCCGAAATCGGCCATAACAAATGCGTTTCCTTAAAGACTTGTCCCCAGGGATTGATGGCGCCCACCACGTTCACAAACGTCGCTTTGCCGGGCGCGGCCTCCGAAGTGACCGGATACAAACGGGTACGCTGAATGTCGTCCCATGTGCGGAACTCGAAAACCAGCTCACGCATCCGCTCCAGCCACACCTCCCGGACAAACGCCTCCCGGTCAAGGGCCTGCAGCGAGGATTCAATCTCCGCACGGGGCGTAGACGTATAGGCGCGGGCGCGAACGTCCGTAAGGTATCGCACCGCCTCGGCCGTAACCCCCTCGGACTGCGCAATGGCCTCGGCCGCAATCAGCAACACCTCCGCGTAACGGTAAATGGTAAAGTCCTTGTCGCAATTGCCCGTATTCAAGGCCGCATCCGCTTCATACCACAGGTGGGGCGACGGGGATTTGTCCTCCGGAATCTCGTAGGTGATCACCTCGCCGTTCTTTTCGTAGGTAATGGTATAGAAGAAATACTGCCCCTGCTGCGCGCGCAGGTCCTTGGTCTTGTCGTAGACGTTCATGTACTCCCGGACCGGACGGTAGGCGTTGTTGGTAATCGAATACTTGTAGACGCTCCAGGTCGAGGCAATGTTCGGCAAGCTGGTTTGCAGGCGGGCGTTGTTGGTGGAAATCCCGGTAACAAACTCGATATTGTAGATGTATTCCGGATGATCGTCCACGGTACGCAGGACGTTGTAGGCGCTGGTCTCCGGCGTCTCCCCGTTGGGAATCAGGCTGTGTTTCCCGCTGTTGATCACCTCCCTGGCCGCAGAGGCCGCCCCTGCGTAGTTGTTGGCCTGCAAGGGATAACCGCTCATCTGCAAATACACATGCGCCAAGACCGTCTGGGCCGTATAACGCCCAATGCGGTGGGAATTGTCGCAAAAAGCCTCGGAAGGCAAAGCGGAAATGGCCTCGGTGAGATCCTTCACAATCTGCGCATAGACCTCCGAGGTGGCGCTACGCGCGATGTACATATCGCTCAGGGATTCGTAAGGCTCCAGGATCAAAGGCACATCGCCGAAATAACGCACCAGGTAGAAATAATTGAAGGCGCGGAAAAATTTGGCCTCGCCCAACAGCCGGTTCTTATCCCCCTCGGAAAGTTCGGGCGTCTCCGGGATGTACTTTATGGCCGTGTTGGCACGGGAAACCGCCCCGTAGGCCTCGTCCCAAACCCCGTCCAGAAACGTGGATATGTTGCCCGAGGTAATGGACAACTTCTGACTGTAGTCGCAAAGCACCTCCTGGCCCTTGTACTCGTTGTCGAAAAATCCGGAGAGGAAACCCCCATGCGTGGCCCGCTGAGGCATATACACGCCCCCGTCGGCATAAAACATGGGAACCCCCTTGCGGTATAAGCCATTCACCGCATTCTCGGCATGTGCCGGCGATGCGAAATTCTGCTCCGTACTCATATTGCTCTTAGGACTTTCTTCCAGGAAATCCTCGCAAGAGGTGGTGGAGAAGGCCAAAAGACCGGTAGAAATCAGTCCAAATATTATCTTTTTCATGTCCATATGATTCTTAGATTATTAAAATGTAACATTCACGCCCAGAACCCAGGTTCTCGGTTTGGGATATTGGAAGAAGAACATGTTCTGCCCCCATTGGTTGTCACCCTGGGATGTGCCTTCGGGATCCAGTCCCCTGAAGTCATCCGAGTGGAGCACAAACGCATTGTTCACGCTGGCATACAGGCGAAGACCCGATAGTCCGATAGACTTAAGCGCCCCGCGCCCGAAGTTGTAACCCAACTGAATCACACTGCCGCGCAAATAAGAGCCGTCGCACACCCAGCGCGAGTCAAGCTCCGAATTTTGCCCGGAAAGGTTGGCGTTCCGCACAGCCTGTACCAGGGTGTTCGGGTTCGTCCCGTTGTAACCCTCCAAAAGAATACTGGCCAAACCGCTGGTGTATCCGAAACGATCTTCCGCCGAATGGGAATATTGCTGGAGAATCTCCACGCCGGTGACAAACTGCAGGTCGATCGTGAGATCCAGGTTCTTATAATTGAACGTATTGATGAAACTGCCGGTGAAATCGGGAATCCCCTTGCCGAGGATCTTCTTGTCTACCGAGCGTTTGGCCTGCCCTACGCGAGCGCCGGCCGCTTCGGCTTCGGCCCTCTCCTCTTCGGTCCATACACCCAGACGTTCGTATCCCCAGAAAGAACTCACGGATTCACCCACACGCAAAATGGTTTGGCTGCCCGATACCCAGGAGGGACCGGGAAGGATGTCTTCGTTGTTTTCCCCCAGTTTGACGATCTCGTTCGTGTTGTAATTCAGGTTTAAGGTGGTGTTCCACTGGAAATCCTTGCTTTTAAGGTTGATGGTGTTGAGCATAAAGTCGACCCCGCGGTTGGCTACTTCGCCGATATTATCCATCACGGAGGTATACCCCGTAGAATGAGGCACGGGACGATCCAGCAGTAAATCGGTGGTGAGCTTATAGTAATAGGATACGTCGAAGTTCATGCGGTTGCCGAAAAGATTCAGGTTGACGCCGATGTCAAACTGATTGGTCTTCTCCCATTTCAAATCGGGATTCGCCAAACGTGATGCATAAGTATACGGCTGACGCGCACCGTCAATCAGGTAGGTCCCGCCGGTAACTATCGCCAGGGAACTGTAAGAGCTGATCTCGGAATTACCCGTTACGCCGTAACTGGCATGGAGCTTCAGCTGGTCCAGGGAAGAAACATCCTTGAGGAAGTCTTCGTTGGAAAGCAACCAGCCAAGACCAACGGCGGGGAAAAAGGCGTATTTGTTGTTCCGCCCAAACTTGGAAGATCCGTCCATACGCCCGGTAAGGGTGGCCATGTAGCGATCATTATAGGTATAAGCCCCACGCAGAAAGTAGGAGTTCATCGCCCACTGCGTCCAACTGGACGAAGGCGCGTCAGGCAAAGTGGCAACGCCCAGGTTGTTGTATCCGTAAAAATTATCGGAGAATCCCCGCACGGCAATACTCATCGAACCTTCCGTCCTTTGTTGCCAGGTAAGACCCGCCACGGCGTTGATGCGGTGCTTGCCGAACGTATTCACGTAGGACAAATAAGTCTCTTCCTGCCAGTAAAGAAGCTGCGTATCGCTCATGTAAGCATATCCGGTGGGATAAGATATATTAATGAGGTCGTTCGTATAATATTCCTTCCATTTGCGCAAATGGGCGTCTACCCCGAACTGCGTCCGCAGATCCAGTCCCGGAAGAAGGTGGAAGGTGAGTGCCGCGTTCCCGAAAATCTGTGTCCGCTGCCGCATACGTTCCTGGTTGGTGAGCAGGTGAACGGGATTGGCCATGGCCTCAAAAGAGAAATCGTCGGTCGACTGGGAATTCGTCCACGTCCCGTCAAGCCATTTTACGGGGAAAATCGGAGGCATTTCAATCATGGTCCGTCGCGCTACCTGGCTGCCACCCCCTTCGTCGGTGTCGTTCTGCCAGGTATGGTTGACCAACAGATTGACGGCCGTAGAAATCCAACTCGTCGGCTTGGCGTCGTAGGTGAGCTTGGCATTCAGACGCTTCATGTAGGTGTTGAGCATCACACCCTGCTGGTCGGTATAGTTGAGGAAAGCCCCCACAGAAGAGTTTTTCCCTCCCTGCTGGATAGACAATTGATGATTGTGGGAAACAGCCGTACGCGTGGCTTCGTCCTGCCAGTCGGTATCGTAAAGCGGGTTGCCGTCGGCGTCGAACAATCGCGGGTCGTTCACGCTGAAAGTCTGCGTGCCGCCGTACCACTTCTGATTATTCTCAAACGATACCCTCATCGCCTCCATGAACTGTTCCGAGTTCATAACTTCCATCTTGCTCGCCGGGGTGGCAATGCCCAGATAACCGTTGTAGCTGAGCTGTACGCCTTCGCCGCTAAGCCCTCTTTTGGAAGTAATCAATATCACCCCATTGGCCCCGCGCGCTCCGTAAATAGCAGCGGCCGAAGCATCCTTCAACACCTCTATGCGTTCAATATCGTTGGGGTTGAGAAACTGAAAATCCTCCATGACCACACCATCTACAACGTAAAGCGGATTGGACGAGGAATTGATCGTGCCGATACCCCGAATCATCACGCGAGTAGGGCCGCCGGGTTGTCCGGAGTTGGTAAAGATATTGACCCCGGAGGCCTTCCCCTTCAGACCGGCCAGGGCATTGAAGGAAGAAGTCTTCAGAATATCTTCGGCCGTTGCCACGGCAATCGAACCGGTTACGTCGGATTTGCGTTGCGTACCGTATCCTACCACTACAATCTCCTCCAACGCCTGTGAGTCTTCCGTCAGCACCACATTCACCGTAGATTGATTGTTTACGGGAATATCCAACGTCAGATAACCGATATAAGATACCTGCAAAACGGCGCCGGAGGGGACGCCGCTAAGGGTGTATTGTCCGTCAAGATCCGTTATCGTACCGTTCGTCGTGCCCTTGATGACAACATTGGCGCCGATAATCGTTTCGCCCTTGGCGTCGGTCACAGTGCCGGAAACGTTTCTCCCCTGCTGGGTGACAAGGGTCGCAGGAGCATCCTTTCGAGTCAACACAATGTAATCGTTGTCGAACACATATTTAATGTCCGATCCTGTAAAAGCTTCGTTCAGACATTGTGCCACCGACTTCTTCCCGGTTCTCAGCGCCAGCACATCATTTACGTCTAATTCATTTTTACTGTACACAAACAGGTAATCTGTCTGATTTTCCACCTGATTGATAAATTCACCAATCGTCAATTGATTTCCATTGATGCTCACGTTCGCATTCTGCGAATTGCTGTTTGTCGCAAAGGAAGTGAACAGGCAAAGGAACAAGAGGGACGTCGAAATTCTCATAATATTCAAAAGTTTCTTAACGTGACAAATTTGAAATGATGAAAGATTGTACAAAGGTTCTTTTTTCATAACTTACTTTGTTTTTATGTATTAATACTTAATAATTTAATTGATGTTGTCATTCTTCCGGCAACGTGTTTCCACACCTGCCGGTTTCTTTGGGGGGGATAAGCTTTTTATGTCATAGGCAGTGTATGTATTTTTAAAAGGTTAAACATTAAAAGATACGGCATATATCAGCGTATGGTAATTATATTGAGTTCGTCGTCTTTGACAAAAGAAAAATGATAGATCCTTTGCAAGGTTCTCAGCACACTTTCCAATCCGTCGCGGTGTCGTATTTTCCCGCTGAACTTATAATTGCTCAGTTTTCGGTTGTGCACATCTATCTTTATATCGTAATACCATTGCATTTTATCCATAATATCGTTGAAAGGCATATTGTCGAAAGCGTAAATACCGTCTTTCCACAGAAGAAAATTCAAATTATCAAAAGTATGTTTGGTGAGTCTGTTGCTCTCCAACTCGGCATATTCATTGGGCTTAAGAATCATGGCATTCGATTCGTTCCCCTTATTGTATATCTTCACCGAGCCGTTAATGAGGGATGTGTTAAATGTGTTCCGCTCTTTATAGGCCAACACATTAAAGCGAGTTCCGAGCGCCTTCACGTTCAGTTTTCCGGAAGTGACGACAAAGGGTTGATTTTCCCGGTGTGCAACTTCAAAATATGCTTCCCCGTCCAGTTCTACCATTCTTTCATCTCCAACAAAAAGCGCCGGATAGCGTAGGGTAGACCGGGCATTGAGCCAAACCTTCGTCCCGTCATGAAGTTTGACCATTACCCGTTGTCCGGCGGGGGTTGTGAGTTCTTCGTAAGCAAGCGGTGGTCGAGCATCTTTTCCCATAAGGGGAGTGTATCGTATCAGCAACACCGTTGTAAACGCCGTGAGGCATACGGCCGCCACATAACCACCGGCCTGCTTAAACAGGAAGAGCCTGTTTTTTCTGCGTCTCATGCGTTTAAAGAGCTGTAATTTGCGTAAAGCCGTAATTTCGTCATTTTCGGAGGGCAATAAGGAATACAATCCGTACAGGTTTTGGAGCGAGATAAATTCCCTTTTCAATTCGTTGTCCTTGTCCATCAGCGAGAAAAGTTCATCTTTCTCCTGTTGTGTAATCTTATGTTTGAAATATTTACTAATCAGATAATGCATCTCTTACTGTTTGTACAGGTGAGAGCGTTTAAAGTCGCCTGTACCACCATAAGAGGTTTCTCAAATACACATCATTTAACAACTCCCGTAAGGAAAAGCAGCAACGGCAGGTATTCTTTCAGTTCAATCCTCAGTCTTTTTAAAGCAAAACCCATTTGGTTTTCCACCGTATTGACGGAGATGTGCAGTTCTTCCGCTATTTCATGGTATTTTTTTCCTTCGATACGGCTCATTACGAATATTTCCCGACAGCGTTTGGGCAGTTTATTTATCGCATCCGTTATAAATCGTTCAATATCTTCGTCTGAGGAGAATGCCCTGTTCATATCTTCCAGGGAGGAGAGTTTCATGTAGAGTTCCTGTTTGTATTCTTCGGCCACCACTTTCCGGCGCAGATGGTCGATGCATTTGTTTTTGACAAGGGAAAATAGATATGCGGTCAGACTGATTTGTACATTAAGGATACGACGTTTTTCCCAAAGCATCATAAATACATCCTGTACAATATTTTCCGCATCTTCGTCGGACATTACATACTCTTTGGCAAAGCGATGCAGGCGAGTAAAATAACAGATATATACCTGGTCGAAATTATTTTGTATGCTGTCTACGTATTTGATTGTTCCCTTCGTTTGCATTCCGCATGATTGTTGTTATCACAGTAGCAAATGTAATAGGAAAATTCTCAATTGGGACAGGATGCGATTATAAATTCTCCTTACCTTTACGGCAAAAGCAAGGATGCTTTCACTTTCTTAATTATAAAAACAATAACTTCTTATGAAAACCTGGATTCTAATCATCGCCGCATGTATGACATCGGCTTGTGTGTATGCACAGAACAAAAGTTTTTATGACTTTACGGTTCAGACCCTCGCAGGGGAATCTCTTTCACTGTCGGAATTTAAGGGTAAAAAAGTATTGGTGGTCAACGTGGCTTCCCAATGCGGGCTTACTCCACAGTACAAACAATTGCAAGCCTTGTACGAGGCGTATGGGAAGGGGAATTTCGTGGTTGTCGGATTCCCGGCCAACAATTTCGGTCAACAAGAACCCGGCACAAACGCAGAGATACAAGCCTTCTGCACGCTGAACTACGGCGTAACCTTCCCCATGATGGCCAAAATCTCCGTGAAAGGTGACGACATCGCCCCTTTGTATCGCTGGCTGACCCGGAAAAGCGAGAACGGCAAACAGGATGCCGAAGTAACCTGGAATTTCCAGAAGTTCCTGATAGACGAAACCGGCAACCTATCAGGCGTTTTTGACCCCAGAACCCTCCCCAATGCTCCGGAAATTGTTCGTTGGATAGAGGAATAAGGTGAAGTTTTACAAGGCATAAGCAAGCGGAATCCGTGTGCCGGTTGATTTGCTGCGAAATCGCAGTCGCTCGGCTGCGTCGAACCGCTTTTGTACAACATAGAGACCGACGTTTCCGAACGCTTCAACAAAGCTCCGGACTACCCGGAGATTGTCAGGGACCTGATCCAAACGGCCGAAAAGCACAAACGCTCCATGGTCATCAAACCCTCCGTATGCGATCCGTAACCCGTCCTTTGCAGCGTCTTGTAAACCTATGAAAAACAATAGAAGCGGAGTGGATCCACTCTGCTTCTATTCGTTAGGGGGGGGAGGATTGGCCGCGCGGGTCGTTTTTTACGGTTCAAATCTCGTCATATAGAAACAGAACGTGCCGCCTCCATTGAAAAAAGGAGACGTGGTAACGGTAATCTCTAAGGTATCCCGGCTATAAAAATGTTGCAACCAGTAGTAGGGGCCTGTCATATCGTCTTTGTAGGTAAAAAGCAGATAGCCAAAGGATGTTCTTTTCCACTTATTGATTGTGCGCTCAAACGTTGTCCCGGCTTCATGGCTATGAATCCTCAGATGGTCTGTTCCGGAAAACACAAAACTCATCTCATTCGGAGCAACTTCCACCGGAGTCGTAATTCCTCCACCGGCAAGGTATACGCTCCATTTGCCTTGCACCATTTCGGCCGCTTTTTCCGCCGGCAGGTCTTTCAACGCCACCACCGCAACGCTGTCGGGATAATCAACGAACGGGCCGTTGTATTCCGCCTCTTCGGTCGGTTCTTCTTTCTGCCGAGGGGGAGGATCGATTCCCGGCTGAGGTATCTCGTCGCACCCGCCAAGGAGCAGGGCCAAGAGCAATAACCTATAGACACAGGTTCTTTTGTTCATTTTATTTCTGTTTATTGGATTTCGAGCAAAGTTACTCATTTATAAGACATAAGCAAGCGGAATCCGTGTGCCGGTTGATTTGCTGCGATTTCGCAGTCGCTCGGCTGCGATTTCGCAGTCGCTCGGCTGCGATTTTGCAGTCGCTCGGCTGCGTTTTCGCAGTCGCTCGGCTGCGTTTTCGCAGTCGCTCGGCTGCGTTTTTGCAGTCGCTCGGCTGCGATTTCGCAGCAAAATATACCTTGCCCGTGGTATGCCCCTTCGGAGCAAGGGCGGTAACTTTGCACTCGAAGTTTCTTTCCGGTTCAATAACAAACTCTACTTATGTTTTTATTCGCAAGCGTTCGATTGCCCCCCTTGGTTGTCACGACCAAGGGGGGCTTTTGGAATAAAAGCAGGGAGGGGATAGAATAAAAAATATGTTCTTCATCATATTTTGCATTTATTTATAATCCGATTCAGGGAAAAGAATAACTTTGTGGCCGAAAACATGGAAAACATTAACAAATTATTATTCATACACAACAAGAAATGGACACGAAAATTCAGGAACTAACCGACAAAATCTACCGGGAAGGAGTAGAAAAAGGCAAAGAAGAAGCCGGTCGGATTCTATTGGAAGCCAACCAAACGAAACAAAGGATTATCAACGAAGCGGAAACAGAAGCCAAACGCATCCTTTCCGCCGCCGAAAAACAGGCCGCCGAGTTGGAAAAGAACACAAAAGCCGAGTTGAAACTCTATGCCGCCCAAGCCGTAGAGTCCTTGAAAAGCGAAGTAACCAACCTGATTACCGGGAAAATCGCCTCCGCCAACGTACAAGCCGTCACACTCGATCAAGCCTATCTGCGGAAAGTCATCCTGTCCATCGCCACGGAATGGGCCAAGAACGAAACGGTGACAATCCGCACCGCCGACGCCGACGAACTCAGCCGGTACTTTGCCGCCAATGCCAAAGATTTACTGAACCAGGGGGAAGTGAAAATAGAAAAAACAGCCGGTAAGAACGCCTCCTTCACCATCCTGCCTGCCGACGGCTCCTACAAAGTGACCTTCGGGGAAGATGAGTTCGTTTCCTTCTTCAAGGATTTCTTACGTCCGCAACTGGTTGAGTTGTTGTTCTGAGATGAGCAAGTACTATTACTTAATAGCAGGACTTCCCAATATCGCGTTCGAGGACAGCAAATTGCCCTACACCGTTTCCGGCTTCAAGGAAGAACTCGGCAACTATCTCTCCCGGGCGGACAGGCAATGGCTCAACGTGTTTACGCTCAAGTTCGACAACGAAAACCTGCTCGAACAAATGCAACATCCGGGCTATGAACCGGATGCAAGGGGAAGATTTACCTACGAAGAATTAAAGCTGCTGCTCACAGGGATAAGAAACGGGAAAGAGGAAGAGACTCCCTTTAAGAACAGGAATAAGCATTTTCCTCCCTACTTTGAAACCTTCGCACACAGTTTCCTGGCGGAGGAAGAAAAAACAGATTCCCCCGTCTTCCCATGGGAAGATCGCCTCTCGGCGCTCTACTACGCCCATGCCATGAAAAGCAAGAACGACTTCGTGGCCGGATGGTTCGAATTGAACCTCAACATCAAAAATATACTGATAGCCCTCACCTGCCGTAAGTATAAATTGGATAAATCCGCCTGCATCGTGGGGGAGAACGAAACCGCCCGGAAAATACGAACCTCCAACGCCCGCGACTTCGACCTGGGAGATTCGCTGGAATACCTCCCCGCCGTATTGCGCATCGCAGAAGAAAACGACCTCCTGCAACGGGAAAGGAAAATAGACCTCCTGAAATGGGAATGGCTGGAGGAAACAACCCTCTGGAAAACGTTCGACATAGAAAACGTGCTGGTATACCTCCTCAAATTGGAAATACTGGAACGCTGGACTACACTCGATAAAGAAACAGGCGAACAAAGTTTCCGCCAACTGGTGGGCGCTATGAAGAAAAGTAGCGGCAGTGCCCTGGAAGAATTTAAAAGAAATAATAAAAAATAAATATGGCTACGAAAGGAATAGTAAAAGGAATCGTTTCCAACCTGGTGACCGTAGAGGTGGATGGACCGGTTTCTCAAAATGAGATCTGTTATATTTCCGTCGGAGGCGTGAAGCTGATGTCGGAAGTGATTAAGGTAATCGGGCAGAATGCCTTTGTGCAAGTGTTTGAAAGTACGCGTGGTATGAGGGTGGGCGACGAAGCCGGGTTTGAAGGCCACATGCTGGAAGTCATCCTGGGACCCGGTATGCTCTCGCGAAACTATGACGGTCTGCAAAACGACCTGGATAAAATGGAAGGAGTCTTCCTCAAACGAGGTGAATATACCTTCCCGCTGGATAACGGGAAGCAATGGGACTTTAAACCCTTGGCCACCCCGGGCGATAAAGTGAAAGCCGGCGACTGGCTGGGGGAAGTGGACGAAAATTTCCAACCCCATAAAATCATGGTGCCGTTTGCGCTGGAAGGAAACTATACCCTCAAAGCGCTGGCAAGAGAAGGAAAATACACCATCACCGATACCATCGCCCTGCTGAGCGGAGCAGACGGGAAAGATCTGACGGTGACCATGACACAGAAATGGCCGGTCAAAAAAGCAATTACCTGCTACCAGGCCAAACCCCGTCCGTACAAATTACTGGAAACCGGCGTGCGGACCATCGACACCGTTAACCCGATTGTGGAAGGTGGGACAGGATTCATCCCCGGCCCCTTCGGAACAGGGAAAACGGTGATGCAACATGCCATCTCCAAACAGGCCGAGGCCGATATCGTAGTCATCGCAGCCTGTGGCGAACGCGCCAACGAGGTAGTGGAAATCTTTGCCGAATTCCCCCACCTGGTCGATCCCCATACCGGACGTAAGTTGATGGAACGTACCATCATCATTGCCAATACGTCGAACATGCCCGTTGCCGCCCGTGAAGCCTCCGTATATACGGCCATGACGATTGCCGAATATTACCGGAGCATGGGATTGAAGGTGCTCCTGATGGCCGATTCCACCTCCCGCTGGGCGCAGGCTCTGCGCGAGATGTCGAACCGTCTGGAAGAGTTGCCCGGCCCGGACGCCTTTCCGATGGACCTTTCCGCCATCATTGCCAATTTCTACGCCCGCGCCGGATACGTGGAGCTATCCAACGGAGCAACCGGCTCGGTCACCTTTATCGGTACGGTATCGCCCGCCGGAGGTAACCTGAAAGAGCCGGTTACGGAAAACACCAAAAAGGTAGCCCGCTGCTTCTACGCCCTGGAACAGGAACGCGCCGACCGCAAACGTTATCCCGCCATCAACCCCATCGACAGTTATTCCAAATACCTGGAATACCCGGAGTTCCAGGATTACATCGCCCGGCATGTCTCTCCCTCCTGGATAGAAAAGGTCAACGAGATAAAAACCCGTATGCTGCGCGGTAAGGAAATATCCGAACAGATCAATATCCTGGGCGACGACGGCGTGCCGGTGGATTATCACATCACCTTCTGGAAGTCGGAACTGATAGACTTTGTCATCCTCCAGCAGGACGCCTTCGACGACATCGACGCCGTAACACCGCTGGAACGTCAGGAGTTTATGCTCGACAAAGTGGTAGACATCTGCCGCGCCGAGTTTAGGTTTGATACGTTTATCGAGGTAATGGACTTCTTCAAAAACCTGATCAACGTCTTCAAACAAATGAACTATTCCGCCTATAAGAGCGAACAGTTCCATAAGTTCAACGAACAGTTAGACACACTTCTGAAAGAGCGAAAAGAAAATTAAAGAGAGGATACAAGTTATGGCAACAAAAGCATTTCAAAAAATATATACAAAAATAACCCAGATTACGAAAGCAACCTGCTCGCTTAAGGCAACAGGCGTAGGGTATGACGAGCTGGCGTCGGTAAACGGGAAACTGGCCCAGGTGGTGAAAATCATCGGCGACGAAGTAACCCTGCAGGTGTTCTCCGGAACGGAAGGCATCCCCACCAACGCCGAAGTCGTATTCATGGGAAAAGCGCCTACGCTGAAAGTGGGCGAACAATTGGCCAGCCGCTTCTTCAACGCCTACGGCGACCCGATAGACGGAGGCCCCGAAATTGACGGCAAAGAGGTAGAAATAGGAGGCCCGTCGGTGAATCCCGTCCGACGCGAACAGCCCTCGGAACTCATCGCTACCGGTATCGCCGGCATCGACCTGAACAATACGCTGGTGACGGGGCAGAAGATTCCTTTCTTCGCCGACCCCGACCAGCCGTTCAATCAGGTAATGGCGCTCGTTGCCCTGCGTGCCGAATCGGATAAAATCATCCTCGGCGGCATGGGTATGACCAACGACGACTACCTCTTTTTCAAGAACACCTTCAGCAATGCCGGAGCGCTCGATCGCATCGTGAGCTTTATCAATACCACCGAAGATCCTTCCGTGGAACGCCTGCTCATCCCCGACATGGCGCTTACGGCCGCCGAATACTTCGCCGTACAGAAAAACGAAAAGGTGCTGGTGCTCCTCACCGACATGACCAACTATGCCGACGCGCTGGCCATCGTATCCAACCGCATGGACCAGATCCCCTCGAAAGATTCCATGCCGGGGTCTATCTATTCAGACCTGGCCAAGATATACGAAAAGGCGGTGCAGTTCCCCGACGGAGGATCGATTACGATCATCGCCGTTACAACCCTTTCGGGTGGCGACATCACCCATGCCGTGCCGGACAATACGGGATATATCACCGAGGGACAGTTGTACCTCCGTCGCGATAGCGACATCGGTAAAGTCATCGTCGATCCTTTCCGCTCGCTGAGCCGCCTGAAACAACTTGTTACCGGCAAGAAGACACGCCAGGATCATCCCCAGGTAATGAATGCCGCCGTCCGCCTCTATGCCGATGCCGCCAATGCAAAGACCAAGCTGGAGAACGGCTTCGACCTGACGGATTACGATAATCGCACCTTGGCCTTCGCCAAAGATTATTCCGACAAACTCCTGGCCATCGACGTCAACCTCAATACAACCGAAATGCTCGATGTTGCCTGGAAACTCTTTGCCGAATACTTTACGCCTGCCGAAGTAAACATCAAGCAGGAAATAGTGGACAAATACTGGAGAAAATAAGAAATGGCAATCAGGTTTCAATATAATAAGACGTCGCTTCAGGCATTGGAAAAACAACTGAAGATACGCGAACGCGCACTGCCCACGATCAAGAGCAAAGAAAGCGCCTTGCGTATGGAAGTTACACGCACCAAAGATGAAGTAACCAAATTGGAACTCCGGCTGGAAAACGAAATACGCAGCTACGGGAATATGGTGGCTCTGTGGAACGAATTTACGCCCGACCTGATAAAAGTGAAGGACGTAGCGCTTTCTACAAAGAAAATAGCCGGCGTGATAGTGCCCGTATTGCAAAGGATAGATTTCGAGATCCGCCCCTACAGCCTTTTCAACACCCCGCTCTGGGTAACCGACGGGATAGAATTGCTGAAAGGACTGGCGCGTACCGGCATCGAAGCCGAGTTTTCGCAGATGAAGCTGGAGCTGTTGGAACACGCAAGGAAGAAGACAACCCAGAAGGTAAACCTCTTCGAGAAAGTTCAGATACCCGGTTATAAAGATGCGATTCGGAAGATAAAGAGGTATATGGAAGACGAACAAAGCCTATCCAAAGCTTCGCAGAAAATCATGCGCACCAATCAGGAGAAACGTAAAACAAAAGAACAGGAGGTAAACCCATGATTGTACCGATGCGAAAATATGCCTTTATGGTGTATCACAAAGAGTATAACAGCTTCCTCCACACCCTGCGCGACCTGGGAGTGGTGCATGTGAAGGAAACCCAATCCATTGCAAACCATACGGAGATTCAGGCTGTGCTGGCCGAACGGAAACGGGTCACGGCCGTGCTGCAATTCTTCAAAAAGCTGAACGACGAGCAGAAAGACACGGTCCTGCTCCCGGCAAAAGTCCTTCTCAAGAAGGAAGGCTTACAGCTTGCGGAGAAAGTGGAAGCGCTTCAGGAAAAGAAGGTACATCTTCTGGCCGAGAAGCAGGTCTTGCTGAAGGATATTGCCTACATGGAGTTGTGGGGGGATTTCAGCTACACCACCATCAGCAACCTGAAAGAAGCCGGTTATAACATCACGTTCTTCAACTGCCCGACCTCGCGTTTCGATCCGGAATGGGTAGACAAGTATAATGCCATATTGATCAACAACGCGCAATCGGTAAGCAACTTCATTACGATTACGAAAGAAGGCGAACCGGTAGACATCGAAGCCGAGCGTCCGAAAATGCCCGATAGAGGGCTGGAGATACTCCGCACCGCCTATCAGCAGTTGCAGGATAATATTGAGCAGACAGACAACAAACTGAAACAGATGGCGGCATCGGAGTACAACACCCTGGAGGCGCTCGACAGATATTTGCAGAACGAATTCAATTTCACCAACGTCCTTATACAAACCGAACGGCAGGCCGACGACAGCCTGATGTTCCTGGAAGGATGGACCACCAAAGACCAGGCGCAACATCTGGAAGCGGAGTTGGACAAGCAAGGGTATTTCTTCCAACAATTGGAGATACGGCAAGAAGACAAAGTGCCCATCAAACTGAAGAACAACGCCTATGCGCGCCTGTTCGAACCTCTCACGCGCCTGTTTTCGCTTCCCAACTATACGGAATTAGACCCTACGCCGATGCTGGCGCCTTTCTTCATGCTGTTCTTCGGACTATGTTTCGGCGACGGAGGCTACGGCTTGCTGGTAGTGCTGGCCTGTACTTTCCTGAAGAAGAAATTCAGTCCGGATATGCGCCCCTTCCTTTCGCTTGCCCAGTATCTGGGAGGAACAACTATCCTGGTGGGCATACTAACGGGAACGTTCTTCGGCATAGCCCTGGTAGACGTCCCCGCCCTGAAAGCAGTGAAAAATTACTTCCTGACCACAAACAACCTGATGACGCTCTCCCTTGTATTAGGCCTGGTGCATATTGTTTTCAGTAAATGTGTAGCCGCCTATAAGACAAATGTTCAGAAAGGCATAAGATACAGCCTCGCTCCCTGGGCGTGGGTATTTGTAATCGTATCCTTACTGCTGGTCTTCGGCCTGCCGATGATGGACATACAGCTACCGCAAACGCTTATCTATGTATGTTACGGCATTGCCGGTGCAGGCGGGTTGGTGATACTCCTTTACAATTCTCCGGGGAAGAATATCTTCCTCAACATGGGTTCGGCTGTCTGGACTACCTATAATGTAGCTTCGGGAATGTTGGGCGATGCCTTGTCGTACCTTCGTTTGTTTGCCATTGGCCTGGCGGGAGGTATTTTGGGCGGCGTATTCAATATGTTGGGAGTAGAAACGACATCCGGCTTGCCTCTTGTGGCTCGTATACCGCTTATGTTGTTCATACTCCTGGTAGGACACGGGATGAACATTGCCTTGTGTGCAATCAGTTCCGTGGTGCATCCCATCCGTCTTATATTTGTAGAGTATTTCAAGAATTCCGAATATGAGGGAGGGGGCATAGCCTATCTGCCTTTCAAAAAAGCATAGAAATAATAAATAAATTAATAATTAATACATTAAAACAAGAAGATTATGGAAATTTTATTGGCTTATATCGGTATTGCAATCATGACTGCAGGTGCATTTGTTGCAAGTTCTATCGGCGTAACAATTACCGGAAATGCAGTGGTTGGCGCTATGAAGAAGAATCCGGACGCATTTGGCACCTATCTTATACTCAGCGCTCTGCCTGCATCGCAGGGATTATACGGACTTGTCGGATTCTTTATGTTACAGAATTTTCTGGTTGAAAGCATTTCACAACTGCAGGCATACGCCATTCTCTGCCTGGGAATCATGATGGCTATTTCCTGTCTTTATTCATCCATTCGTCAGGCGCATGTATGTGCCAACGGCATTACGGCTACCGGATCCGGACACAATGTATTAGTCGCCACCATGGTGATGGCTGTGTTCCCCGAATTGTACGCCATCCTTGCCCTGTTGGTTGTTATATTGACGTCGTTTGCGCTTTAATCTTTAAACTCCAGTTTCAACTGAATACCGCCTGAGGGGAGTTGAGTATCGTCTTGATGATGACTGATGCTCAATCCCATCAGGCGGATTTTTTTCTCGCTGGTATCTATGTGGCGAAGCATTTCCTTGGCCGTATCCCAAAAGGTGCGGAACTGTGTGATGGGCAAAGGGAGGGTTTTGCTACGGGTTATGATTTCAAAATCCATGTATTTAATTTTCAACGTAACGGTACGTCCGTAAAACTTATCTTCTTCGATCCGTTCCCACACCCTGCGGGCGATTTGATACAGTTCGAGTGTCATGCGTGTAGACGCCTCCAGGTCTGTTTCAAACGTATTCTCGGCGCCAACGGATTTGCGAACGCGGTGCGGGTCTACTTCCCGGTGGTCGATAGCGCGTACATTCTCAAAATAAATATGTCCTGCTTTGCCAAAAAGCTGTACGAGGCGTTCTTCGCTGAGTTGTTTGAGATCTCTTCCCGTATGAATCCCCAGCCTGTGCATCTTCTGGGCCGTGACCTTGCCCACGCCGAAGAAACGTTCTATTTCCAGCGATTCCACAAAATCTTCCGCCTCTTCGGGATGAATCACATGCAAGCCGTTGGGTTTCTTGTAATCCGAGGCGATCTTGGCCAGGAACTTATTGACAGAAACGCCGGCAGAGGCCGTAAGTCCGGTCTGTTCGGCAATACGTTTTTTGATTTCTTTGGCGATGAGCGTAGCGGAGTTCATCTGTTTATGATTTTCCGTCACATCCAGGAAAGCCTCGTCTAAGGACAGCGGTTCTACCAGATCGGTATATTCGAGAAAAATCCCCATGATCTGATCGGATACTTCCCTATATGCTTCCATCCGGGGGGCAACAAAAATCAGGTGCGGACATTTCCTCAAAGCCGTCTTTGAGGGCATGGCCGACCGCACGCCATAGCTTCGGGCCTCATAGCTGGCTGCGGCCACTACCCCTCTCGCTTCGGCATGTCCCACCGCCAGGGGTTTGTTCCTGTATTCCGGAAAATCCCGTTGTTCGACGGAAGCATAAAAAGCATCCATATCAATATGTATAATTTTTCTCATCTTCTTTTCTCATCTTCTTTTCTCATCTCCTTTTGTCATCTCTGTGCGAAGATAAACTTTGCAAGCGATATTTTGCGAAATCAAAAAAGATTAGTTTACTTTGCAGCCACAAGAAAACAGCGTTCTTTCTTTTGCGATAGGGTTCCTTGGCCGAGTGGTTAGGCGCCGGTCTGCAAAACCGTTTACGGCGGTTCGAGTCCGCCAGGAACCTCAATTGAAAATTCCTGATAGCTGATAATAAGGCTATCGGGAATTTTTCTTTTTATTGCAAAATGCTGATTTGCTACTACATGGGCACTACATTTTTTCAATAGCGCCTGTCGTTATATCCCTACATAGGGATGCTGCACCGTAGCAGGGGCTGTTTTCATAGCATCAATAACCTATTCCGATGTCTCTATACCCCCTGGCTATGTATAGGACTTAGGCTACCTAAGTATAGGACTTAGGCCACCTATGTATAGGACTTAGGCTGCCTATGTATAGGACTTAGCCCGGAGGCCTTTTTTCCCCCCTTCGTAACTGCATACAACTGTCCGAGGCGGGAGCTCTTTATCCTGCCGCTGAAATCATATCCGACGATGAGGTTGTTTATTCTCCGAAAATCGGCATCTTCAATATATAATTGGGAACAATACAGCCAGTTCGGATGGTCGCTCAATGGCTTCGAATAGTTCCGCTATCGGTTTTTCTTTCATCCCTATGGACAGCCAGGCGCTCCGTCCATAGGAGGATGCAAAAACCGGAAAGAAGCCTTCCGATTCCAATCCTGTTGGGGGGTGATGTGCTCTTTTTTCATATCTTTGTGTGAATCATTTTTTAATTAGTATTTATTATATGTAAGTATTTCTTGTGGGAGGATGTGTGAACATGTTCCCACATTTTTTTATCTGCTCTCCGACAAAGGAGATACTCAAAACGGCTTAGGAGGAAACGGTGTCGATAGGTTTCCGGTTCTATTTTGGGGGGCAAAAAATAATTCCTGCGGCTCTTTGGCCGCAGGAAAACAGGGGGTTGTCGGGGGGGGTATCACACCCGGAAGGGGGGGAGATCCGGGAGGGTGTCGAAGTGTTTTGCCAGGTCTTGCATTCCGGGGAAAAGCATTCCGGGGCCTTCTTCCCTGAGGACCGCATCGGGAAGCGGGCCGGTATTTACCGCAACGGTAAAGATGCCGGCGGCCACTGCCGAGCGAATGCCCAAGGGGGCGTTTTCTACCACGAGGGCTTCGGAGGCCGGACATCCGGCTTTTGCCAGGCCCTTCAGATAGGGTTCGGGATGGGGTTTGCCGAAACGTACATCGAAGGCCGTCACCATTTTTTCCTTTCGGAAGCTACCCGGAAAATCCTTTTCGAGTTGATTGATCAGGCTGTGTTGTCCGGAGCCTGTCACCACGAGGGCTTCCATGCCGCAGGCTCTGACCTGTTCCAGGACATTTTCGGCTCCGGTCATGCGTTCACCGGGGTTGATTCGGTTGAAGAGGGCGGCTTTTTCGCCGTATATTTTGTGTTTCTCTTCCGCCGTGGCGTCTCGTCCGAAGGTGCGTTGAAAGAGCGTATCTATGGTTGCGTCTCCTGTGCATCCTTCCAGGAGGTAGAAATCTTGCGGCGTATAATCCAGGCGATACTTACCGGAAATCTCGGACCAGGCCTCTACGTGAAAGGGCATGGAGTTGTACAGCACGCCGTCCATATCGAAGAGTACGGCCTTCTTCATCGGATGCGTGCCCGGATAGCCAGGGACTCCTTTTCATAGCCGGGTTTATCCAGCAGGGCAAACATATTCTTCTTGTAGGCTTCCACGCCGGGTTGGTCGAAGGGGTTTACGCCCAGTAGATAGCCGCTCACGGCGCAAGCCTTTTCAAAGAAGTAGAGTAACTGACCGAGGTAACGGGGCGTCAGTTCGGGGATAACGATGCGCAGATTGGGCACGCCTCCGTCGCTATGGGCGAGTCGGGTCCCCCATTCGGCCATCTTGTTTATTTCGTCCACGGGTTTTCCTGCGAGGAAGTTCAGGCCATCGAGGTTTTCGGGGTCGGCGGGTGTGAGGAGGTGGTGGCTGGGGGTTTCCACCGAGAGGAAGGTTTCAAAGAGGATGCGTTCTCCTTCCTGTATCCACTGCCCCAGGGAGTGGAGGTCGGTGGTCAGGTCCACGGCGGCCGGGAAGATTCCCTTGTGTTCTTTGCCTTCGCTTTCGCCGAAGAGTTGTTTCCACCATTCGCCTATGTAGTGGAGTTTTGGGTGGAAGTTTGCCAGGATTTCTATTTTCTTTCCCTGTGCGTAGAGTTCGTTGCGGGCGGCGGCATAGCAAACGGCGATATTTTCTGCTACGGGTAGGTCTATTCCTGTGAGCCGTTCCATTTCGGCGGCGCCTTTTATCAGGTCGTCCACGGATACGCCTCCGGTGGCGATGGGCAGCAACCCGGCGGGCGTGAAGACGGAGAAACGTCCGCCCACGTCATCGGGTATGACAAAGGTCTTGTAGCCTTCCTGTTGCGCCAGGGTTTTGAGGGCTCCCCGGCGGGCGTCCGTTACGGCGACGATGCGTTCCCGGGCTTCTTCTCTCCCCACGGCTTCTTCGAGTTGTTTCCTTAGGATGCGGAAGGCGAGGGCGGGTTCGGTGGTTGTCCCCGATTTGGAGATGTGGATCAGGCCGAAGGATCTTCCCGTCAGCGCCCGGCAGAGTTCGCTGAGGTAATCCTGGCTGAGGTGATGTCCGGCATAGAGCATCAGGGGTGCGTTGCCTTCGGCGTCCAGGAAGGCGAAGGAGGGGGTGAGGGCTTCGAGCACGGCTTTTGCTCCGAGGTAGCTTCCTCCGATGCCTACCACGACGACGACCTCGCAGCGGTTACGCAGCCGGTCGGCGGTTTGTTCGATGTCCGCCAGGGTTTCGCGGCTGAGGGACGAGGGCAGATGCAGCCACCCCAGGAAGTCGTTGCCGGCTCCGGTGGCGTTGTGCAGGGTTTCGATACTTTTTTGTAATTCCGCTTCCCGTGGGAGACGTCCCTTGGGGGTTTGTATTCCCAGGCTGTCGGGGAGGTGGAGTGTAATGGAATTCATGAGTCTAATTTATTTAAATGTTTGCGTAAGTTGTTGAATAATGGGTGTGGGGGATTTCCTTTCGTACAGAATTTCGTAGAGCGCATCCAGGATCGGCATGGAAACCCGGTGCCTTTCGTTGATTTCGCGGATGCACTTTGCCCCGTAATATCCTTCGGCTATCATTTCCATTTCCAGCTGTGCGATCTTCACGGAATATCCTTTGCCGATCATGGTTCCGAAGATTCTGTTTCGGCTGAAGCGCGAGTAGGCGGTCACCAGGAGATCGCCCAGGTAAACCGAATCGGTGATATCCTGTGGAACTTTCCCCACGGCCTTTACAAAGCGCCGCATTTCCTGTATGGCGTTGGAGAGGAATACGGCCTGGAAGTTGTCGCCGTACTTCATGCCGTGACAGATTCCCGCCACGATGGAGTAGACGTTTTTGAGCACCGAGGCGTATTCGATACCGGTCACGTCGGGGCTTACCGTATTTTTCAGGTAGGGATTACCGAAGACGGCGGCTATGGGTTTCACTTTTTCCACGTCGACACATCCCAGGGTGATGTACGAGAGGCGTTCCAGGGCGATTTCTTCGGCGTGGCAGGGTCCTCCGATGACGGCGATATGGGAGAGGGGCACGTTGTAATATTCGGCGAAGTAGTCGGATATCAGCATATTTTCGTCGGGCACGATTCCCTTGATGGCCGAGACGATGAATTTATCGTGCAGGGGGGTATCCACTTTCCCCAGGTGTTGTTTCAGAAAGGGGGAGGGGGTGGCAAAGACCAGCGTATCGGATTCATCCACGGCGCGGTTTATATCGGTATAAAAGCGGATGCGGCCCGTATCGAAGCGGATGCCGGTGAGGTAGCTGGGGTTGTGTCCCAGT
The DNA here is from genome assembly GCA_031278605.1 of Tannerellaceae bacterium. Classification (GTDB taxonomy): domain Bacteria; phylum Bacteroidota; class Bacteroidia; order Bacteroidales; family Tannerellaceae; genus DFXE01. The sequence goes on along the minus strand of JAITKB010000118.1, from coordinate 16,736 downwards.
CGTTGGAAGTCGTTGATTTGTTCCGGTCGACGCATATACCAGTGCAGTCCGTCCTGTGTGGAGAGCAGGATTTTGGCCAGGGCCGTTGCCCAGCTTCCCCCGCCCATGATGGCTATTTTCCCGGGCAAATTCATTCGGGTTGTTGTTTTTCGGGGTTTGTGTCCCATTCGGGGCGCATTTGCGGGAAGAGGAGGACTTCCTGGATGCTTTCCTGTCCGGTGAGGAACATGGCGAGGCGGTCCATGCCGATGCCCATACCGGCCGTGGGGGGCATCCCGTATTCCAGGGCGCGAAGGAAGTCACGGTCAATGAACATGGCTTCATCGTCGCCCTTTTCGCTGAGCCGGAGTTGTTCTTCGAAGCGCCGGGTTTGTTCCACCGGGTCGTTCAGTTCGGAGTAGGCATTGGCCAGTTCTTTTCCGCAGACCATGAGTTCGAAGCGTTCGGTGAGGTTGGGATCCGTGCGGTGTCTTTTGGTCAGGGGCGACATTTCAACGGGATAATCCGTGATAAAGGTAGGCTGGATAAAATGTTCTTCGCAACAGCTACCGAACAGGGCGTCGATCAGTTTGCCTTTTCCCATGGTGGGGTCTTCCTCCACGCCCAGACGCCGGCAGGCTTCCCGCAGCCCGGGTTCATCCATGTCGGTAATATCCACCCCGGCGTGCCTTTGAATGGCTTCGGTCATGGTAATGCGGGGATAGGGCGCTTTGAAATCCACGGTTTTGCCGCCGAATTCCAGGCGTGTTGTTCCGTGAAGGTCTTTGGTGATTTTCTCCAGGAGTTGTTCCGTGAAGGCCATCATCCAGAGGTAATCCTTGTAGGCCACATAGATTTCCATCACGGTAAATTCCGGGTTGTGCATCCGGTCCATGCCTTCGTTCCGGAAATTCCGGCTGAACTCGTATACGCCTTCAAATCCTCCCACGATCAGGCGTTTGAGGTAGAGTTCATTGGCAATACGGAGATAGAAATCCCTATCCAGGGCGTTGTGATGGGTAACAAACGGGCGGGCGGCGGCTCCTCCGGCGATGGGTTGCAGCACCGGGGTATCGACTTCCACGTATCCGCGTTCGTTGAAGAAATCCCGCATGGAGCGGAAGATGCGGGTGCGTTGGAGGAAGACGTCCCGAACGCCTTCGTTCACCAGCAGGTCGACGTACCGCCGGCGGTAGCGTTGTTCCGGGTCTGTGAATCCGTCGTAGACCACGCCCTCTTTGGTTTTCACCACCGGCAGGGGTCTCAGGGCCTTGGCCAGGAGGGTGAGGCGGTCTGCGTGCAGGGAGATCTCCCCCATTTGCGTGCGGAAGACATAGCCCTGAACGCCGACAAAGTCGCCTATATCGAGCAGCTTTTTGAACACGATTTGGTAGAGGTCTTTGTTTTCGTCCGGGCATACGGCGTCGCGCGAGAGGTAGATTTGTATTCTTCCTTTGGCGTCCTGCAGTTCCACGAAGGAGGCCTTGCCCATGATTCTGCGGCTCATGATTCTCCCGGCCACGCTTACCTGTCGTTTTTCGGGGTCTTCATCTTTAAAGTTTTGTTTGATTTCTTCGGACCAGGCATTCACCGGGTATTCGGCTGCGGGATAGGGGTCGATTCCCATGCTGCGCAATTGCTCCATACTGTTTCTCCGGAAAATTTCCTGTTCGCTTCGTTCCATTGGGTTCATTCCTTTTCAATTTTTATATACGTGCGAAGGTACGAAAACTTTTCTTAAAACGTCCTTCCCGCCCGGCTTCCCCTGGGCCTGAGGCCCCGGTAGTGGCAAGCTTTCCGTGTTTTCCCGAGCCTCTTTGCCCAAAAAAGGCAAGGCTGCCGGACTTCGCCGAGCCTCGATCCACCCTTGGGGCAAGCTCCCCGGCAAACTCCGGCAGCCTTGCCCCAGGAGTGGCAAGCTCCCCGGCGAATTCCGGCAGCCTTGCCCCAGGAGTGGCAAGCTCCCCGGCAAATTCCGAGAGGCTTGCCCCGGGAGTGGCAAGCTCCCCGGCAAACTCCGGCAGCCTTGCCCCAAGGGTGGCAAGCTCCCCGGCGAACTCCGGCAGCCTTGCCCCGGGAGTGGCTCGAGGCTCTTTCCGCGCCCGGCCTCCCGCCCCTTTCGCCTCGGGGGGGAGGATAGCGAACGGCCTGTCTCCACCCAAGGGGACAGGCCGTTTCTACAAGTCTATAATAAAAGAGTTGGTAAGAGTCAATCTTCGATGGGTTGATTGGATATGTTGTCTTCTTCCTTTTTTGCCCGCCGGCCGGCGCGCTGATGGAGTAGGTTGCGGTATTTCCGGAGGGTTTCGTTCCAGGAACGCACGAACTGATAGGTGGGACTTTCGCCGTCGTCTTCCGGGGATTCGGAGGCCCTGTCTTCTACCGGTCCGGAGGGTTCTTCTTCCGGTTCTTCCGGTTCGTCTTCGTCCTCGTCGATCACCTCGCCTCCTTTTCCTTCGCCGACCAGCTCGGCGTCCAGGAGGTTCATCGCCGCCGTATAAACGACGTCAAACTCGCGGCGCACCTCGCGAAGGTTCCCTTCGGGTTTGGCCACGTATTCTTCTTCCCGCTCGCCGAGGATGTGAAGGAAATGGTTCTCGGCTTCTTCCAGGGAAGTCACCCAGTCGGTGAAATTCAACAGGGCAACGTCGGCGCTGTAAGCCCCCTTGAGGTCCTGGAGCAGGTTGACGATGGCGCCCGTTTCCTCGGCGTAACTCCCCTTGGTGATGGAGGGCTGGTAGCCTTTCAGGAGGTTGAAAAGACGCTGGGCGGCCTCGCGCTTTGCGGCGTCGGGCTGTTTCTGGGAGCCTTTGATCACGGTGTAGAAACCCTGCCAGGCCTCGCCGCGTAATTTGTCGGCGTTTTCTGCTTCCTCCGTGAGGACGCTCTTCTGTAAAATCTTCAGCAGGAGATCCGCGTGGTGAAAGAGGGGACGCAGGCGTTGCAGCAACTTGACCAGGCCGATTTTGTCGGCGCCTATGCGGTCGATCTTCAAAAACAAAACGGTGAACAAGGCAAACCACTCTTCGTTGCGGAGGGTCTTTAATGGAATTCGAATGACTTTCATAAGGCTATATACTGTTTTAAATGATTATTTGTTCAGCAAATATACTATGATGTTTTACAAAAACAATAGTTTGGAGAAAAAAAAAATACTACCCCGTGATTTCTATGTGGCTCCGGCCGTTGGCCGCCCGCAGGATGCGGATGCCAACGGGGATGCGTTCGTTCAGTTCGGGGACATGGGATATGACGCCGATTTTCCGCCCCCGGCTTTGCAAACCCTCCAGGGCGTCCAGGGCCGTGCGCAGCGTGTCGGCGTCCAGGGAGCCGAACCCCTCGTCGATAAACAGGGATTCCACGCTCATGCGGTTGGACGAAAGTTCGGAAAGCCCCAGGGCCAGGGCCAGCGACAAAAGAAACGTCTCGCCGCCCGACAGGGAATGTACCGAGCGGATCTCCCCCAGCATGTCCCGGTCCGAGACCTGAAGGGCCAGGGCGCCCGGCACGCGCTGAAGCTCATAGCGACGGGAAAGCCCCCGGAGATGGAAGTTGGCGCAGGTCAGCAAAACATCCAGGGTATAGCCCTGGGCCAGAACCTTGAACTTGCTCCCGTCGGCCGAGCCGAACAGCTCGTTCAGCTTCGCCCAATGCTCGGCCCGGGTAGTTTCCCCCCCCAGCTGCTCCTGCAGCAACGCCAGCCGCTCCCGGCCCCGCTCGTGCCCGGCCAGGGCCAGGTCAATCGCCGCGGATCGCCCCGTTTGTTCGCGCATCGCCGCCTGCATTGCCGAAAGGCGCTCCCCAAGGATCTCCCCGGAAATTCCCTCCGGCGGCCTGCTCTCCAAAAGCCCGTGCTCCGCCAAACGCCGCTGTCGCTCCCCCAGGGTCGCCTCGGCCGTGGTCCGTTTCATGCGAAGCCCCTCCAGGAAATCGCGCTCGGAACGGATCCAAAGGCTGTCCCGCCCCAGAAGCTCGGACAGCTCCTCCAGGGTCATCCCCCCTCGCTCCGCCTCCAGCCGCTCCGAGAGGCGCGCCTCCCCCCGTTGGCTGCGGGCAGACGCGTCCGCCACCTCCCGGGAAATCCGGCTCACCAGGCCCTGCTGACTCTGCATCGCAGCCAAGAGATGCTGCTCCCGGGCTTTCCGCTCGGCCGTCACGGCTTCCCGCTCCCGCTCCCTTTGCAGGCAAAGCGCCTCCATGGCGCCGACCTCTCGGCCCTCGATAAGCGCGGAACGCCTCGCCTGCAAAGCCTCCAGCCGCTCCCGCAAGGCGCTTCGCTTCGTCTCCTGCGCCCGGAGCGCCTCGCGGGTTTCGGGGATCTGCCCCTCGGCCGTGGTCAAGGCCGCCCGGAGCGCGACCATCTCCTGCCCGGCCCTGTTCCGCTCCGCTTCGTTCCGCTCCCAGGCCGCAGCCAAGGCCCGCAGCGAAGCCTGCAGCTCGCCCCCCAAAAAAGAAGTTTCCCAGTCCGGCACGGCGCCCAGGAAATCCCGCAGCTTGCCCAAAGCCTCCGCCTCCGCCCGTGCGCAATTCCCCGCCTCCAGCTCCCGGCGCATCCGCTCCCTCTCCAGCTCCTCTATCCGCGCGGAATGTGCCCCAATCCGCGCGGCCGTCTCCGCCCGGGCCTCCTCCAAATCCGCCTCGGCCCAAAGCTCCCCGCCCAAACGCCCACGGTAAGGATGATGCACGCTCCCGCACACCGGGCAGGGAGAACCCTCGGCCAAAAGCCGGCGCAAAGACGCAATCCCGGCAGGCAAAAGCCCATCCAGGCGTTCGGCCTCCCCCTCCAGGAACGCCAGGCTGCGCCTTTCCTCCTCCAGGGACGCCTCCACGCGAAGCACCAAGTCCCGGTTGTGCGCCCCCTCGACCCGGGCCGCGGTCGCCTCCCCCAGGAGACTCAGCGCCCAATCCATCCGGGGGATAAGCTCCCGGTAAGTATCCCGGAGGCGAAACCACTCGGAGGTCTCCGCCCAAAGCCCTCGGGCACGCTCCAGACTCGTTCGGGTTTGCGCCACAAAATCCTCCTGCCTCCGGCGCCTCTCCCCGGCCCGGGCATATTCCTTCTCCGCCTCCCCAAGCTGTTGCCGGGCCTCCGCAATCCGCACGTCCAACTCCCGCGCCTGCACAATCTCCGCTTTCCGTCTCGTCTCTTCCTCCTCCTCCCCGCGCCGGGCCTCCTCCCCGCGCCGCAACTCGGCAACCAGCTCCTCCCACTGCCGCACATAGTCGCGGCACAGAAGCTCCTGCTCCCGGAGATGCTCCTTGGCGAGACGCTCCTGCTCCCGGGTCGTCTTCCGCTCATAAAATACCTCCCGGATTTCCTGCACGCCGTCCACCCGGGCCAGGTAAGCGGAACGCTCACGAGCCTCGTCCACCCCGCGCTCCGCCTCCGTCAGACGGCACGCCGCCTCGTGTAGGCCAAGCCTCAGGCCCGATTCCTGCAGGAGCCACTCCAAATGCCCGGTCACCCGCTCCGTCTCCCGCCGGAGGTTCTCCATCCCGGCAGCCAGCGCCACCTTCTCCAAACGCAAAGCCTCCGCCTCCTCCCGGGGCAAAACCTCCACGTCCCGGATGCGCTCCCGAAGCAGCTGAAGAGACGTCTCGGCTTCCCGGGCCCGGGCGTAAATCGCCATGGAAATACGCGAATAAATCCCCGTGCCGGTCAGTTTCTCCAACAACTCCGCCTTTTCCTTCTGCCCAGCCTTCAAAAAAGCGGCAAAATCCCCCTGGGCCAGCAGGACGGTCCGCGTAAACTGATCAAACGTCAAGCCGATAAGCGCCGTAATCCGCGCCAGCAATTCCGTCTTCCTCCCCGGCTCCTCCCGCCCCGCGGAAAGGTTGACGAGCCGCAACTCCGAGGCCTGCAACACCCCCTCGGCCCGACCCCGCGACCGACGCACGCTCCAGCGGCTGCGGAAACACTCGCCCCCAAGCGCCACAAAATCAACCTCGGCATACCCCTCCGGGCTTCCTCTTCGTAAAATACTGCGACTATCCCGCTGGCTCAGCGTCCGGTCCCCTACGTCCACGACCTGAACGTTGTGCTCAAAGACCCGGCCCGTGCGGGGCATGTTGTCAAACAAAGCCAGACACAGCGCATCCAGTAAGGTCGACTTGCCGGAACCCGTGCTGCCGGTTATCACAAAAATACCCGCCGACTTCAAAGGCTCACGATTGAAATCAATCACAAATTCTCCCTCCAGCGAAGCCAGATTCTTTCCCCTTATCGCCAAGATCCTCATAACTCCACCTCCCGTATGACCTCCTCCAGGAGGGTTCGCATCCCCGGCGGCATCTCCAGCCCGGCAAACCGCCGCCGATACGCCTTCTCGGCAATCTCCATCGGGTGCACCCCCTGCAAAGAGGCTACCGCCGCCCCCCCGGCCTCCGCCCCAACCCCCGGAAGCGCCTTCTCAATACGCGCCAGACGTACCGCTTTCGTCCTCAAAGCCTCCTCCAGCCTGTGGCGTAAGGACGGCTCCGGTTCCGTAAGCAGAATTTTTACCTCCACATAAGGCGAAGCCGCATCCGCCTCCCCCTCAGGCAAAGCAGCTATAGCCCCCAAGGCCGCCTCCAGGGACGAAGCCTCGGAAGGAATACTCCACAACTTCACAGGAGCCTCAAAGACGAGACGCTGCTGAGTCACCTTCTCGCCATCAATAGATATATAGGTAACGCCCCTTGCATAGTTCCGCTCGGCAAACGACATCGGCAAAGGAGCCCCCGCATACCGCACATTCTCCCGCCCCGCAACCCGCTGGGCACGGTGAAGATGTCCCAAAGCCGTATAGGTAATCCCCCGATCAAACGCCTCCGAAGAGACACACTCCAACCCCCCGGCAAAGGTTCGCTCCGAAACGTCGCTTTCCGATACCTCCGACCCCGCAGCCTGCAAATGCCCCATGGCAAGAATCGGCCCCCGGCCACCCCGTACCATCCCGTAGAGGGTCGCATACAAATTCTTCACCCCCTGTGCGTAAGTCGTCGCCTCCGGATAATCCCCCTGACGCAGATACGGAACCGCCAGGCAGCAGCCCCCCCTGCGCAGCGGGACTATCAAGTGACGGTAATCAATCGCCCCCGTCTGCGTACGCCGCACAAGGCCGCGCACGCTCACATGCAAACACTCCAGCAAAGGATTCGGCGCCTCCAGACGAGCGGCCGAATCATGATTGCCGGCAATAATAATCACCTGCAAACCGGGATTCTCCCCCGTCACCTCACGCAAAAACAGGTAAAACAGGCGCTGCGCCTCTGCCCCGGGATTGGAACTGTCGAAAACATCGCCCGCCACAAGCAGCACATCCGCCCGCAACCGGCGTATCTGCAAACGCAGCCAGTCCAAGAAACAAATATGCTCCGTCGTCCTGTCGTAATCAAAAAAAGTTTGTCCCAAATGCCAATCGGCCGTATGAATGATTCTCATGAAGATTTCTGAATTTTATGCACAAAAATAGCATATAATTTGCGCCCCAGCCCCCCTCGGCCCATCCCCGGAAATAAGCAGTCCGGGAATCCCGTGCGGATCCCCGGACTGCCGGATGTTTCGCTCCCCCCCTCGCAGACCTACCAGAAATAGGCGTAAAACAAAACCGTAATGGCCAAGATAATGGCCGAGTGAATCACATCCCATTTGTTCCAGCTCGCGCGTGAGGCAATGCTTTGCTCAGACGAAACGGACCCGAAGGTGAGGCCCTTGATACGCTCCGGATGCGCCGGGGCGGTAAAGCAACTGACCAGGATGATCAAAACAATACAGGTGATGAACATGCCTCCACAAAAGAAAAGCCAGTTGACGTCGTAAAAAAGGTACTTAAACCAACTCTCGCCCGCCGACAAACCGGCCTCCGAACTATAAAACACCTTGGCGCTCAAACGCACCATGCCGATCACAAAGCCGGCCACCACACCCCACATTCCCCCCTTGGGCGTAATCCTCCTTGAGAGGATACCCAACAGGAAAGCCGCCGCTATTCCGGGCGACAGGATAGACTGCACGTCCTGCAGGTAGTTGTACAGTACGGCGCCCACGTTCTTCATCACCGGTATCCACAGGATGCCGAAGATTACAATCACCACCGTGGCTATCCGTCCGACGTAGAGTAAGTTCTTTTCGGATGCCGCCGGTTTGAAACGTTTGTAAAAGTCTATGGTGAAAAGCATGGAAGAAGAGTTGAAAAGCGAGGCCAGCGAACTCATCAAAGCAGCCAGAATACCACATACCACCAAGCCTTTGATCCCGGCCGGAAGCAAACGCGTGACCAAGGTGGGAAAGGCCGCATCGGCCACGCTGAGGTGGAAAACTTCGCCGTTTACCACTACCTGGTTTTTCATCAGGGCAAAGGCAATCATACCGGGTATAAGGAAAAGAAATACCGGAGTGAGCTTGAGGTAAGCGCCGAAAATAGCGCCCCTTCTCGCCTGACGCTCGTCTTTGCCGGACAGCACCCTTTGTACGATATACTGATCGGTACACCAATACCAGAAGCCAATGATGGAGGAACCGATGAGCACGCCCAGCCAGGGATACTGTGGATCGCCGTTGTTTCGGATCAGGTTGGTCATCGTATCGCCGTAATCGTTTACCGGCACGGCGCGGCAGGCTTCCAGCACCTGATCCCATCCGCCCACAGCCTTGAGGCCGAGGATGAGGATAATGAGCGACCCCAGCAACAGGATGGGGGTTTGCAAAACGGAGGTATACAACACCGATTTCATCCCGCCAATCACGGTATAGAGCGCCGTGATGAGCACCAGACCAATGGCGGCAATCCAGAAAAAGTCGATACCCCAGATCTCCTGTATGCCGAACACTTCCTTAAACACCAGGCCGCCGGCATACACGGTTACGGCCACTTTCGTCAGCACATAACTTACCAGGGAAATCACCGACAGAATGGTGCGGGATTCCTTATTGTATCGTCTTTCCAGAAATTCGGGCATGGTGTAAACCATGCTACGGGAGTAGAAGGGAACAAATACCCAGCCCAGAATCAAAACCATCCAGCCCTGAATCTCCCAGTGCGCCATGGCCATCCCGCTGGATGCGCCGGCGCCGGCCAGACCAATCAGGTGTTCGGAGCCGATGTTGGAAGCAAAGATAGAGGCTCCTATGGCTATCCAGGTTGCGTCTCTGCCGGCCAGGAAATAGTCGCCGGAGGTGCGTTGCTTTTGCTTGAAAACCCAAACGACAATCGCAATAAGCACGAGTGCGAACACTCCAATAACAATCCAATCTAATGTAAACATCGTAATGGCAATTTTTTTAATGATTGATAAAAGCGTCCAACGATTCGGTGAATCTGCCGATAGCCCGGTATCGTTTGTATAAATCCATGTATAGGATATGATGAGCGGGATTGGGCGTATACTCGAAGGCGAAGCCTTGTCCCATGGCCTGTTGCGCTTCTTCCACCCTGCCATAAATGCCGGATGCCACAGCGGCAAACATGGCGGCCCCAAAAGCACAGGCCTGTTCCGTACGGGACACCTTGATGGGCATTCCCAGTACGTCGGCCAAGGTTTGCATCACAAAGGGCGACTTGAGGGAGATGCCTCCGATGCCGATGACTTCCCTTATTTCAATGCCGTGCTCCAGGAAACGCTCCACGATGGCTTTCGAGCCGAAGGCGGTGGCTTCCACCAGGGCTTTGAAAACGGCGGGGGCCGAGCTGCCCAGGGTTAGTCCCGTTATGGCGCCTTTGAGCAGTTGATTGGCATCGGGCGTACGGCGACCGTTCATCCAGTCGGTTGCCACGAGAAGGCTTTCGCCTACGGGTATGCGGGCGGCTTCCCGGGAAAGGAGGGGGATGATTTGCGCTGTCGTTTCTTCCGTCAGGCGAAGTTTGGCTTCCTCGCCTATCCATTCGGACGAAGCGATGATGTGGCGGATCGGCCATTCCAGGAGTTGTTTGAACCAGGCATAAATATCGCCAAAGCCGGATTGTCCGGCTTCCAAACCAATCATGCCGGGGATAACCGATCCGTCTACCTGTCCGCAGATGCCGGGGATTAGTTTGCCTTCCATTTCCTCGGGAGGCACCACCATGACATCGCAGGTGGAGGTGCCGATGACGCGCACAAAAGCTCCCGGGCGGATTCCCGCTCCAACGGCTCCCAGATGGCAATCGAAAGCGCCTACGCCTACGACCACGTCGGTGGTGAGGCCCAGACGTTCCGCCCATTCTTCGGTAAGACACCCTGCGGGCGTATGGCTTGGGAAGGTCTCGGAGAACAAATGCGCCCGAAAGCCATCAAGCAAGGGATCCAGGGCGACGAAAAATTCGTTGGGCGGCAATCCTCCCCAGGACATATGCCAGAGGGCCTTATGCCCGGCTGCACAACGGCTACGCAACAACGTCTCCGGTTGGGTATTGCCGGTGAGCAGGGCCGGCATCCAGTCGCAATGCTCTACCCATGCATAGGCTTTTTCGCGCACGAGGGGATCTTCCCGCAAGAGGTGCAACACCTTCGCCCATACCCATTCGGAGGAATAGATTCCTCCTTCGTACAGGGTGTAATCCGTGTGCCATTCCCTGGCGAGCTGATTGATTTGGGCTGCTTCCTTTACGGCCGTATGGTCTTTCCACAGGACGAACATGGCGTTGGGGTTTTCTGCCAGTTCGGCCAGCAAAGCCAGGGGTGTTCCGTTGCGGTCGGTCAGAACGGGGGTGCACCCGGTGGTGTCAAAGGCGATGCCCCTTACCCGGGGAGCCACCCGGTCGGGACAGTTCGCCAGGGCTTCCCGGACAGAGGCTTCCAATACGTCGATGTAATCCAGCGGATGCTGGCGGTATTGATTCTTTTGCGGGTCGGAATATTTCCCTGCCATCCAACGCGGATAATACTTCACCACGGAGGCCATTTCCTGCCCGTTGGCGGCATTTACCACCACGGTTCGGCAGGAATCGGTTCCATAATCTACTCCTATCACATAGTTCATTGCTTTATTTGTTTAGCAGATAATACACTTCGTTTAATTTCATTTCGGATTTAAACCCGGCGATGGTTGTCTCCTCGTCGATAAGGAGCAGTTCGATGCCGGCCACATCGGCATAATCCTCCAGAAATTCGCGGGTCAAGGCGTAGGAGAACGACGTATGATGCGTTCCCCCGGCCAGTATCCATGCGGCGGCTCCCGTTTCGAGATCGGGCTGTGGGATCCACAGGGCGCTTGCCACGGGGAGTTTGGGCAGAGCCGCTTCGGGTTCGATCACTTCGACCTTGTTGGCAATCATCCGGAAGCGGTTGCCCATATCCACAATGGTGGCGGCCCATCCGCTTCCGGGATGCGCCGTAAACACCAGGCGTGCGGGGTCGGCCTTTCCGCCTATTCCCAGGGGATGTACTTCCAGACGCGGCTTTTGCGCTGTTATTTCGGGCGATACCTCCAGCATGTGTGCTTGGAGGACGGCGCTTTTTTCCCCGTTGAAGTGATAGGTATAATCTTCGAGGAAAGACGTTCCGCCCGGCAGTCCTTTGGCCATGACCCACATCGTGCGCATCAGGGCTGCCGTTTTCCAGTCTCCTTCGGCTCCGAAGCCGTATCCTTCGGCCATCAGTCGCTGGCAAGCCAGACCGGGCAACTGATTCAGGCCGTGCAAGGCGTTGAAATTGGTGGTAAAGGCCTTGGCGTCCTTTTCCTTCAGGAAGCGACCAAGGGCAATCTCGAGGCGGGCGGCATGACGGATCTGTTCGTAATTCCCGGTGCCTTTCCGGCAGTTGCCGGCGAAGGTGTAAAGCGCCTGGTATTCGTCCAGAAGGGTGTTTACTTCGTCCTCCGTAACGCTATCCTTGACTTCTGCCAGATCGCCTATGCCGTAATAATCCACGTGATAGCCCAGGCGGAGTTCGGCTTCCAACCTGTCGCCGTCGGTTACGGCTACCTGATTCATATTATCGCCGAAGCGCACCAGGGTCATCTCCCGGGCATCGGCCCAGGCGGCGCATACGCGCATCCATACGGCGATGCGTTCCTGTACGTTGGCCTCGGTCCAATGCCCCACCACGACTTTGCGGTTTTTGTGCATTCGGCTGAGGATATGTCCGAATTCGCGGTCTCCGTGGGCCGACTGATTCAGGTTCATGAAGTCCATATCAATCGCTTCCCAGGGAATTTCCCGGTTGAACTGCGTGTGCAGATGCAGCAAAGGCTTGTGGTAACTCTGCAAGCCTTTGATCCACATTTTGGCCGGCGAAAAGGTATGCATCCAGGTGATGATTCCTGCGCAAAGTTTCGCATTGCCGGCTTCCTTGAAGGCGGCTTCCACTTCGGAGGAAGAGTTGACCGTGCCCTTGTATACGAGTTTAAGGGGAAGTTTCCCCGACTGGTTAAGCCCCTCCACCATGGCCTGGGAATGGGCTTCGACGGCCACTACCGCATCTCCTCCGTAAAGAAGTTGCGCTCCGGTGATAAACCAGATTTCCATGTTTTTATATTCCATTCTGCTTGTTTTTAGCTGTTTGTTCCTTGTCTGTTTGTTCACTGTGTGATTTCCAACGCCACCAGCGACCGGGCGGGGAGGGTTATCTGAAGATTTCCATTGACGATTCGTACATCCTTAAAATCTTTCGGTGCGACCCGGTTTGGGTTTTCAAACGTATTGTGGTCGGATATTTTATCGGCGGTCAATATCCTTGCCGAGACCTTTCCGGCCTTCACTCCCGGCAGGTCGCAGGAGACGGACTGGGTTTTGTTTGGGTCGATGTTGGTCAGCGTGAGGTGTATCTTTCCATTTTTATCTTTGGAGGCCGAAGCGCTGATTGCGTCGATGGATTTCCCCTGCGATTCGTATTTTGCGCAGGCGATGGAGAGGGGCAACATCGTAGCTTCCTGATGCACCTTGTAGAAATCGAAGGCCCAGTAGGTAGGAGTAAGCAACATCTTCTCGTTCTCGGTGAGGATAATCGACTGCAAGACATTCACCATTTGTGCGATGTTGGCAATTTTCACCCGGTCGCAATGCTGATTGAAGACATCGAGGGTTACGGCAGCCAGGATAGCGTCGCGGAGCGTATTTTGTTGATAGAGAAATCCCGGATTCGTGCCGGGTTCAACGTTGTACCATCCGCCCCATTCATCGGGCGCCAGGGCAACCCTTTTCTGTGGGTCGTACTTATCCATGACGGCCGTATGTTTCTCCACAAGTTCGCGCATGAAGGTTGCCTTGCTGATGGTGGTAAAATACTCTGCCTCATCAAAATTTGTTGCAGAGCCTTTGTCGCTCCAGTTCTTGGGCACGGTGTAATAGTGGAGGGAAAGAGCCTGCATTTTATTGCCTGCCTTTTTCATCAGGGTTTCCGTCCATTCGTAATCTGAGGTATTGGCTCCCCCGGCTATTTTGTACAGGCGGTTGTCGCCGTAATTGCGGCAATAGACGGCATAGCGGCGATAGAGGTCGGCATAGAAATCGGCAAACATATCGCCTCCGCACCCCCAGTTTTCGTTTCCAATGCCGAAGAATTTAATTTTCCAGGGTTTGTCTCGTCCGTTTTCCTTTCTCAGGTTGGCCATGGGACTTTCTCCGTCGAAGGTCATGTATTCAATCCACTTGGACATTTCTTCCACGGACCCGCTTCCTACGTTGCCGCAGATATAGGGTTCGCATCCCAACTGTTCGCAGAGATCCAGGAACTCATGGGTTCCGAAGCTGTTGTCTTCCACGACGCCTCCCCAGTGGGTATTAATCATTTTGGGTCGTTTGTTTTTGGGTCCGATTCCGTCTTGCCAGTGGTATTCATCGGCGAAGCATCCTCCCGGCCAGCGGAGATTGGGGATTTGCAAGTTCCGGAGTGCTTGCACTACATCGTTTCGGATGCCGCGTGTATTGGGGATTGGGGAGTCTTCGCCCACCCATATTCCGCCATAGATACCTTGTCCCAGATGTTCGGAGAAATGACCGTAAATATGCTTGCTGATGGTATATTCACCGGCATTTACATGGACAATCATTTTGTTTTGCGTTTGGGCTTTTGCGCCCCATCCCACCGGCATAAGCAGTGCGATGATTAATAAAAGACTGTTTTTCATTTGAGGTAAAGAATTTAATTTGTAACTATATTTTGCTATCAATAAGTGTATGTCTTACACTTATTATTTCAGGGCAAAGATAGGAGATAAAAGACAAGGTCGAACGCATCCTCACATGTTATAAAACACAGAAAAAGACCGAAGCCGGCAATCTCGCCGCAGTTTCACAAGGGTTTTGCCCCTATACATCAGGCTACATACGAAGGCCGTCCCGCCCCATTCCCCCCCTCCAATGGCTATGCCCAAAAGCAGTGCCTCTCACTTGTGCCCACAAGCGTGTCTCACTTGAGCCCACAAGCGTGCCTCACTTGTGGGCACAAGCGTGTCTCACTTGTGGGCACAAGTGAGACAGGCTTGAAAAAAAATTGGCAACCGGTTTTCACCAGATAAAAGATACCATTGAAAATAGAACGTAAGGGATGGGACCCGAATAACGTCTATCTGGTAAGGGACGTAGCCTCTGTCAGCAATATCTTCATTGTCGGCAACGGCGTAAAAGGCCTCTATGGCGTGAAGGATGTGCCGCATGGGAACCTTACCCGCCTTTGGTACAGCTCGCCCAGGCTGAATACCTTCTACCTGCTTCACGGTCGGCGGAATGCCTGCGTATGTTGACAAGATTATATTTGGTTATGCGAAAGGCCCACTGCAATATTTCGTCCGGTAGTTTACTCAAAGCACTTTATTTGGCGCAAACTTACGTAAGTGGCGATCGCAGCCGCTCGGCTGCGAAATCGCAGCAAACCGGCTGCAACACTTAGACAGCCACAGGGAAGGAAGAACAAGCGAGGCACAGCTTATCCACAAAAGGGCGTGTGCGAACATTCACCTTAGTGGTGGAATATTATTTCCAACGTTTCTGCCAAGCCGTTGATGTCGTGGTCGGTCGTATCCCATGAGGTGACTAAACGCACTTCGCTGACGGCTTCGTTCCAATAGTAAAAGAAATATTTCTCAGACAGTTTCTTTGCCGCTTCTGCCGGCATGGTGAAGAAAAGCTGGTTGGCTTCGGGTTTTTGTGTCAATCTGATTTCAGGATAGGACGTAAGTATATCAACTAAACGGCTCGCTTTCCGGTTGGCAGAACGGGCATTGGCCAACCATAAATCGTTTTCCAGATAGGGGATGAACTGAGCAGAGAGGTAACGCATCTTGGATGCTAATTGCGCCGATTGTTTACGAAAATACGGCAGGTTTTTACTTATCTCCGGATGGAAAGAGATAACCGCTTCCCCCATCATCATCCCGTTCTTGGTGCCTCCGAAGCTAAGGAGGTCTACACCCGCATCTATTGTCACTTCTTTCATCGAACAATTCAAATAGGCACAGGCATTGGCCAGGCGGGCGCCGTCCATGTGAAGGTACATGTCCCTGTGGTGCAGGAGTGTGGCCAAGGCTTTTATTTCGTCGATCGTATAGACGGTTCCCAGCTCTGTTACTTGCGAAATATAAACGGCTTTGGGTTGGGCATGATGGCATACGCCGAAATTGTGCAAGTGCGGACGAAGTTGTTCCGGCGTTAGTTTGCCGTCGGTTGTTGGGATGGCTATGATTGTGCAGCCGCTCATTCGTGCAGGCGCTCCACATTCATCTACATAGATATGAGCTGTCTGCGCACAGAGGATGGCATGAAAAGACCGGGTTATTGCCTGAAGGGCTACCGAATTGGCGCCTGTTCCGTTAAAGACAAAGAACGGTTCGGCTTTTTCCCCAAACACTTCTTTTAATTTGGCTACGGATTGTTGGGTATAAGGGTCATCCCCATATCCCACGGTATGGTCGTGGTTTACCTTTGCGATGGCATCCATTATCAAGGGGTGCACACCGGAATTGTTGTCGCTAGCAAAACTTCGCATGATTTTTATTTGTTTTTTGTTTCGTTTTCAAAGATACGTATTAACGGTGACAGGGGGGGAGATGTTTGCAATACGAATACGTTATGGGGCTGTTGCGATGGATCGGATATACTGCCGGATGCTTTCCGGAAGGAAAAAGCGAATATCTTTCCCTTCTTTGCAGGCTTGACGGATGAAGGCGGAGGATATTTCGATTCTGGGGGCGTTTACCGTGCGGACATTCGGATAACCGTGGGGGATGTGTATTTCGTAGCCCAAACGGGGGTAAATGATAATGGGATAATGATGGATGATGGTTTGGTAATCTTTCCAGCGATCAATCAACGCCCAGTTGTCTGCGCCCAGGATGAAATGAAAAAGATGCTCGGGATAAGTTTTTTGTATTTCCCTGAGCATATTTGCGGAATAGGACGGCTTGGGTAACGAGAACTCAAAATCGCTAACCCGGAACTTCGGGTAGTTGCCGATGGATTGTTTTACCATCTCGTAACGCAGGGTGTCGTCCATCAGGTCGGTTCGGTTTTTCAGCGGGCTTTGCGGTGTGATTAAAAACCAGATCTCATCCAATTCTTCATACTCACAAATCCAATTTGCCAAAGCAAGATGTCCGATATGTATGGGATTGAATGAACCGGAAAAGATGCCTGTTTTTTTCATTCCTGCGCGAAGTTTCCCTTTATAGAATTACAGGACGTTTAATACCTGTTCTTTTATTTGTTCCAGTTCGTCTTTCATTCGGATAACAATTTGCTGCATTTCGGCGTGATTGCTTTTCGAGCCGAGCGTATTGACTTCTCTGCCGATTTCCTGGGCGATAAAACCCAGTTTTTTGCCTTGTCCCTTTCCGTTTTCCATGGTATGGATAAAATAGTTCA
>JAITKB010000105.1 GCA_031278605.1 Tannerellaceae bacterium | reverse complement strand
GAATATATTGCATGGCAAAAGCAATACCGGCGAAGGTGGCGAAGATCCCGCACGCTTCCGCGCCGGAGAAGATGGACTGAACCGCCGAAGCGCTATCAAGCAAATCGCCTCCGGACGATTCGGCGTGACAACCGAATACTTAGTCAACGCCGACGAACTGCAAATCAAAATTGCCCAGGGCGCTAAGCCCGGCGAAGGAGGACAGTTGCCCGGATTCAAGGTGGACAAGATCATCGCAGCTACGCGACACGCCATACCGGGTATTACACTCATTTCACCGCCGCCGCATCATGACATTTATTCTATCGAAGACCTTGCCCAACTTATCTTCGATCTGAAGAATGTTAACCCGTATGCCCGCATTAGCGTCAAACTTGTGGCCGAAAGCGGAGTGGGTACCATTGCTGCCGGCGTAGCCAAAGCAAAAGCCGACTCCATCGTCATCAGCGGATCCGAAGGAGGAACGGGGGCTAGTCCGGTCAGTTCCATCAAACATGCAGGCCTGTCGAGCGAGTTGGGATTAGCCGAAACACAACAGACTTTAGTCATGAACAATTTGAGAGGTTTCGTCAAACTGCAAACGGACGGACAACTGAAAACCGGTAAAGATATCATTATCTCCACCCTCCTGGGTGCCGAAGAATATGGCTTTGCTACCAGTGCATTGATCGTTTTAGGATGCGTGATGATGCGTAAATGCCATCTCAATACCTGCCCTGTGGGGGTCGCTACCCAAAATGCGGAATTGAGGAAACGTTTCACCGGAAAACACGAATACCTTCTGAATTTCTTCCGCTTTCTAGCTGAAGAAGTACGCGAACACCTGGCCGCAATGGGTTTCCGGACCATAGATGAGGTTGTAGGACGCAGCGACTTACTGACCTTGCGCTCGACCGGCATTCATCTCAAAGCCCGGAAAGTCGACTTCTCTCGGTTGCTCTATTTTCCTAAAACAGCAAATGCCCTGTCGTGGCGCAAAGAGCAAGAGCACAAGATTGACAATGTATTGGACAAAACGTTAATACGTAAAACAAATCAGACGTTAGAACACAAGCTGCCAATTGAAATAAGCGTTAACATTGCGAATACCAACCGTACCATAGGCGCTATGCTTTCGGGCGAAGTGGCACGCAAGTATGGCAATAAAGGATTACCCAATAATACCATCCGCATACGCACCAAAGGATCTGCCGGGCAAAGCTTCGGCGCTTTCCTCGTCGCCGGCATATCTTTGTATTTGGAAGGTGAAGCCAACGACTACTTGGGCAAAGGACTTTCCGGAGGACGTATCATCGTGGCGCCCCTTGCCCAAAATACCTTTGCGCCCGAGAACAACATCATCGTAGGCAATACGCTCTTGTATGGCGCAACCTCTGGCGAAGTTTACATCAACGGACGCGCCGGTGAACGTTTCTGCGTACGTAATAGCGGAGCTACGGCTGTAGTTGAAGGGGTAGGCGACCATTGCTGCGAATACATGACGGGAGGGCGCACCGTAGTGCTGGGATCTGCCGGGAAGAATTTCGCTGCCGGCATGAGTGGCGGTATCGCCTACGTGCTGAATGTTGACGAATCATTCGATTATTTTTGCAACATGGAGATGGTGGAACTCTCGCTCGTGGAAGACTATGCCGACCGGACGGAACTCAGAGAACTCATCTCGGCTCATCTACAATATACCCGAAGCCCGCTGGCTAAACGCATATTGGAGAATTGGGACGAATATGTCAGGCACTTCATCAAAGTCATGCCCTTCGAATATAAAAAAATATTGCAAGAGCAAAAGATAGAAGCCATCAACCGGAAGATTGCACAAATAGAGCATGACTATTAAACTGTAAAAACTACTATGGGTAATCCAAAAGCATTTTTAACCATCAATCGGAAAGAGGCAGGTTATCGGCCTGTGCTGGAACGTATCGAAGATTTCGGAGAAGTAGAACAAACGCTTAATACGGAAGACCGGATGCTACAAGCCTCGCGCTGCATGGATTGCGGCGTCCCCTTTTGTCATTGGGCCTGTCCTTTGGCAAATACGATGCCGGAATGGCAGGATGCGCTCTACAAAGGAAAATGGCAGGATGCCAATGAGCTCTTGGCAAAAACTAATAATTTCCCCGAATTTACCGGGCGGGTTTGTCCCGCTCTGTGCGAAAAAAGTTGCGTACTGAACCTACATGGCATCCCGGTAACTATTCGCGAAAATGAAGTAGCCATTGTCGAACACGCCTTTCAGGAAGGTTATATCAAACCCCATTCACCTCAAAAGCGCACCAGTAAAAATATAGCCGTTGTAGGATCCGGACCGGCAGGATTGGCGGTTGCAGACATGCTGAACCGCAAAGGGCATCAAGTGACAGTTTTTGAAAAAGACGAATTGCCCGGAGGACTCCTCCGGTTGGGTATCCCCGATTTTAAACTAAATAAAAAGATTATCGACCGCAGGGTATGCCTACTCGAAGCCGAAGGTATCGTCTTCAAAAACAATATAGACGTAGGGAAAGACCTCACGTGCGGAGACCTGTTGAAAAGTTTCGATGCCGTCTGCCTGTGCATAGGTGCCGGACAACCGCGCGATTTGTCTGTCGAAGGATGTAACCTGAACGGTGTATACTTTGCGCTTGATTTGCTGAAACAACAGAACAGACTTGTCAGGGGAATGAAAATCCCCAGAGAAAAACGAATATCGGCCGAAGGGAAAAACGTGGTAATCATTGGAGGGGGCGATACGGGCTCCGACTGTGTCGGAACTTCCATACGCCAGAAAGCTGCTTCCGTTACACAGATAGAAATCCTTCCCATGCCGCCCAAAGACATGAATCCCGATACACCCTGGCCCTTGTATCCCCATATACTGAAAACTTCCAGTTCGCATAAAGAAGGATGCACCCGTCGTTGGTCGCTTGCCACCAAACGCTTTACCGGCAAGAACGGCAAACTGACCAGCGTGGAAGTGATTGATACGCAAACCGGCGCGATCGAATATTTACCGGCCGACTTAGTCTTTCTCTCTATGGGATTTATTCATCCTGTACATGAGGGATTATTAGACGATCTGGGATTAACCTACGATGTCCGGGGCAATGTAGCCGTCGTCACCCCGTCGAAGACATCGGTGGATAAGGTGTTCGTCGCCGGCGACGCCTTGTCGGGCACCAGCTTAGTGGTTCGCTCCATCGACTCAGGCCGGCAAGCTGCCCAGGCTATCCATACGTATCTGACGTAATGTTCAAACCTCAGGGAACGGTTAAAGCTTGACGAGGCATGGTTAAAGCTTGACGGACCTCCGTGTATCCCTCCCTGCCTCTCACCACTAAACTCTTTTAGTTTTGTACTCTAAAAAAGAGACCATCAAATTCATCTCAACAAAAAGGATGTTAAAGAAGGAACAAAAGCAAAGAGAAGGAAGGCATTTCCAGCATCCCTCATTTTCGGGTTGCCATTTTCCAGTTTCAAGAAATGGATTTTTTCCGCAAGGCATTAGTCGAATAATCAGTCGTTTTTCTAATAAATATAATACTGATAATTTACAAACAATGGAAAAGAAATGGCATGTAGGGATTGACATCTCGAAAGAAACGCTTGATGTGGCTGTCTTCGACAGAGGAAACGGTCACAGTAAAGAAAATTACCTGAAAGTCGGGAACGACACATCGGGCTTCAAAGTTATGCATCAATGGTTCAAGGGCAGGGAAATGAAACTTGCGGATATTGTCGTATACATGTAATACACAGGAATTTATGGATTTTATATCCATAAATTCCTTGAACGGAACGCTATCGACTATTGTATGGAAACACCGGTGAGAATAAAGAAATCACTGGGTCTGGCAAGGAGCAAGAGCGACCGGATAGACGCTTTCCGGATAGCGTGGTACTGTTACGTTCACAGGGGGTTTTTACGGTTGATCCGTTTGCCGGGCGAGACGGTTCAGCAATTGCAGTGCCTGCTGGTGGAACGAGGAAGATATGTAAAGCATTCGGCTTGCTACAGGCGGGTTTTATCCGAACATTCGATATTGGATGGCAGGGCAGCGTCGGCAAGGACAAAAAGCCTGCGGGATAAAACTAAAAAGGCAATACTTGCAGTAGAAAAACAGATGTAT
>JAITKB010000074.1 GCA_031278605.1 Tannerellaceae bacterium | reverse complement strand
TCTTTAATCACTTCCATTAAAAGGTCTTCGTTGGAAAGAATTTCTTTCAAATGTGCAATGAGTTTTTGAATTTCTTCGTATTCGGCGCGTAATTTATTCTGTTCCAGGCCGGTTAACTGACGTAAACGCATCTCGACAATAGCGCGCGACTGTATTTCCGACAGACTGAATCGTTCCTTCAAGCGTTCGATGGCTTCATTCGGGCTTTGCGAAGAACGAATAATAGCAATGACTTCGTCGATATTGTCGGAGGCAATAATCAAGCCTTCCAGGATATGTGCCCGTTCTTCCGCCTTTCTTAAATCAAAGCGGGTACGACGGGTGACTACATCGACGCGGTGTTCCACAAAATATTTTATCAATTCTCTCAAGTTCAACATTTTAGGGCGCCCGTTCACTAAGGCGATGTTATTGACGCTGAATGAAGTTTGCAGGGCGGTCAGTTTGTAGAGTTTATTAAGGATAACATTGGCATTAGCGTCTTTTTTCACATCAACTACAATCCGCATTCCGGTTCTATCTGTTTCGTCATTGGCGTTGGAAATGCCTTCCAGCTTCTTTTCCCCGACCAAATCGGCGATGTGCTTAATCAATTCCGCTTTGTTTACCAGATAGGGAATTTCCGTGATTACAATCTTTTCGCGGTTATCTTTGATTTCTATTTCCGCTTTTCCCCGCAGGATAATGCGTCCTCTTCCGGTTTCAAATGCTTCCTTGATGCCGGAGTAACCGTAAATGGAAGCGCCGGTCGGAAAATCAGGGGCTTTGATATGCTGCATCAATCCTTCGATATCTATTTCGCCTTTCGAATGGATGTAGGCAATAATACCATTCACACATTCGGTCAGGTTATGAGGGGGCATGTTGGTTGCCATACCGACTGCGATACCGGAAGCGCCGTTCATCAGCAAATTCGGAATCCGGGTAGGCAATACGGACGGTTCTTTCAAGGTATCGTCGAAGTTGAGATGAAAATCCACCGTATCCTTATCTATATCTTTCAGCATCTCTTCGGCCAATTTGCTCAGGCGCGCTTCGGTATAACGCATGGCCGCCGGCATATCGCCGTCCACCGACCCGAAATTCCCCTGTCCGTCAATCAAAGGGTATCTGAGCGACCAGGTTTGCGCCATGCGCACCATGGAGAAATATACGGCCGAATCCCCATGCGGATGATACTTACCCAGCACATCGCCCACTATTCTTGCAGATTTCTTATAAGGTTTGTCGGATGTATTCCCCAATTCGTTCATGCCATAGAGAATGCGGCGGTGAACGGGTTTAAATCCATCCCTAACGTCGGGAAGGGCACGCGATACAATGACGGACATGGAATAATCAATGTATGCGGATTTCATTTCCTCCTCGATGTTTATCTTTATAATTCTGTCTTGTTCAAGCATTTCACATTATAATTTATTACACACTTTCTCTTTTCCCCGAAAAAGTGCACTAAGGTAGGATTTTTTTCCACGTATCCTAAGATTTTTAACCGGAATTATGCATAAGCCTCCCACCAATTGTTTGTTAGGCTCCTGCCCTGTGACGCCAGGGTTGTCCCATTGGAAGATAGGACCCAGGCTATCTAAGTATAGGACTTAGGCCACCTATGTATAGGACTTAGGCCACCTATGTATAGGACTTAGATAGCCTATGTATAGGACTTAGATAGGAGGCCTTTTCACCCCTCCTCCGGCGCCCCTGGGAGGGAGGGGTCCAAGGGGATATACGCTTGTTCAAGCCGTGTGATGCGGGCATCCGCCTTGCCGGGATCGGTGGAGACGGAGTTGAGAAATGTACCTGCCTTGGGGAAGAAACATGCGTTTTTGATTACCTTTGCCGTCCGAAGAAAATTAAGCAATAAATTAGTTCTTATATAATGATAAACCGAATACTGATTCGTCTCAAAGTTTTACAGATCTTATACGCCTGTTCCCTCAATGGCGCACATGAACTGAAAACTGCAGAAAATGAACTGCTCTTCAGTCTGCAAAAAGCTTACGATCTATATCATTACCTGCTGCTGCTGATCGTAGACCTTACCCGTCTGCAAGCAAGAATACAGGATAACCGCAAGCATAAATACATGCCCACGCAGGATGAAATGAACCCCAATACACGCTTAGCGAATAATCGTTTCGCTATACAACTTGGCGAAAATGAAGATCTGAAAGCCTATGTAAACCAACATAAAATCTCGTGGAATAACGATAGGGATTTCCTGAAAAATGTGTTGGAAATGCTGCTGGACTCCGATCTGTATGCACGCTATCTGGATAACCCGGACGATTCGTATGAAGCGGATAAAGACTTCTGGCGCACTGCCTTGAAGTATCTTATCAATAAAAATGAAAGGATAACCGATTACCTGGAAGATAAAAGCATCTTCTGGAATGATGATTTGGAAATTGTGGAGTCGTTCGCCGTGAAGACAATTAAACGCTTTGAGGAAATCCAAGGAAGCAAACAAACGCTGCTGCCGATGTTCAAGGACGAAGAAGATCGCCTGTTTGCCGTTAAACTCTTCCGGGAATCCCTGCTGCACGGACCGGAATATCGCGAACGCATCGGACGCCACATGAAAAACTGGGAGACCGAACGCCTGGCACATATTGACCTCATCATTATGCAGATGGCAATAGCCGAACTGATGAACTTCCCCTCTATCCCCATCCGCGTAAGCCTGAACGAATACATCGAGGCAGCAAAATATTACAGTACACCCAAAAGTGGCACCTTTATCAACGGTATACTCGACACGATTGTGAACGAGCTAAAAATAGAGAAGCTGCTACGTAAAGATTGATTATTATCGCTACTTTTGCGGGACCTCGCCAGAGGATAATACCGGATATTTAACAATTAAATAGAATATAAGTATGATGAATGTATTAGGAATTTTACTCCAGGAACAACCCTCAGCCACGGGTTCGTCCGGATTGTCGGGCATCTTGATGATTGTGGCTATCGTGGTGATCTTTTATTTTTTCATGATTCGCCCTCAACAAAAAAGACAGAAGGATATTCAGAAAGCCCGCGAAGCCATGAAACCCGGAGACAAAGTAGTAACAGCCGGCGGGATCTACGGCAAGATTAGGGAAATAAGCGACAAATACATCGTGCTGGAAATCTCGGAAGGCGTCCGCGTCCGTATAGACAAAAACTCCGTCTTTGCTTCGTCTGAAGATACCCGGCAGAAATAAAATCCGTACCGCAAATGATGCGACTTGAAAACAGGCAACTATTATTCGAGTCTGTCCACAGAAAGATTAAGCCTTTTTTATCCCGTTTCCAGTGGAGAGAAGTCTTGACCTTTCTGTTTTTTTTGTTCCTCTCGTTCATCTTCTGGACGCTGCAAAGCATGCAGGAGGAATACGAGATACAGTTGGGGATACCTGTCAGCTACAAAGATGTACCCCACGATAGGGTGTTCCTGAAAACACCCCCCGCCGAGGTAAAAGTCCGCATCCGGGATAAAGGCAGCATACTGCTGAATTATACGTTGGGACAAAAAAAAGCCCACCTCACGGTTTCTGTCCCCGAAATACCCGACCCAAACCACAACGTCCTCCTGAATGGAAGAGAAATGGAAGGGATGATCCTGAAACAACTGCTCCCCACCACCAGCCTGCTGAACTTTGATCCCCAGGAAATAGAGGTGTCCCTCGGCAAACTGAAAAAGAAAAAACTGCCGGTGCACTTTGACGGAGAGATCCGTCCGGAAGCCGGCTTCCTACTGTCGGGCGACATCCTGGTCAGCCCACCGGAGGTAGATGTCTTTGCCGGCGATGCGACGCTGGAATCACTCACCCACGTATCCACCGTTTATACGGAGATAAAAAAGGGGAATAAACACATTGTGAGAAAACTGAAACTCCGGGAAATCGAGGGCGTCCACTTTGAGCCGCAAACGGTGTCGGTGGAAATCCCGATTGAAGAATATACGGAGAAAACCCTTGAAATACCCATTGTATGCCGGCATACGCCGCCGGGTTATGCCATTCGGATGTTCCCTCCGGTGGTGAACCTCACCTGCAACGTGCCGCTATCTATCTTCAAAGAATTGTCGGAAAAAGATTTCTCGATAGAGGTAACGGCCGGCAATGCGGAAGAAAACGTATCCGGTATGTTGCCCGTGCGACTAACGAAAAAACCCGACCGGATAGACCGGGTAACGCTTTCCTTAGATTCCATTGAGTTTATCCTTGAACCCGTCAAATGATTAAAATCGGTCTGACAGGAGGGATCGGCAGCGGGAAATCCGTGGTTTCTTCCTTGCTGAAGGTGCTGGGCGTGCCCGTTTACATTGCCGACACGGAGAGCAAACGCCTCACGCAGACTTCCCCCATCATACGCAAACAACTCATATCCCTGCTGGGCGAAACGATTTATTGCGGAGAAGAAATCAATAAAAAACGTCTGGCCTCCCTGATCTTTAACGACATGGAATGTCGTGACAAAGTCCAGGCGATTATCCATCCGGAGGTAAACCGTCATTTTCTGGCATGGGCTGCCCAACAGACTGTTCCTGTTTGCGCCATTGAAACCGCTATCCTTTTTGAATCGGGATTCAGCCGGAGCGTCGATGTTTGTGTGACGGTATACGCTCCGACGGAATTGAGGATTGAACGTGTGATGTTGCGCGACGGAATAACACGCGAAGAGGTTGTGAGGCGAATAAACAGCCAAATGTCCGACAAGGAAAGGAGAAAGTTTTCGGATTACGAGATCTGCAACGACGGCAAACAGGCCTTGCTGCCTCAGATCAACGCCATCATTGCCGGTATTTCCCCTTCCGAGGCTTTCGCCGTTCATCCCCGGCGGTAATGTTCGATGGCGTTTTTTACCGTTTTGTGGATCAACAATAAGTGTTGAGCCTGTTCATAGCCGAGGTGGAGTTCTTCCATCAACATGCGCGTTCCCCGGTCGACGAGTTTCTTGTTTGTCAATTGCATATTGACCATTCGGTTTCCCTTTACCCGTCCCAGACGTATCATGGTGGCGGTTGTAATCATGTTCAGTACCATTTTCTGTGCCGTTCCGCCTTTCATGCGTGTGCTTCCGGTTACAAATTCGGGGCCTACGGCGGGTTCGATGGCGATATGGGCCACTTGCGACATCGGTGATCCGGGGTTGCAGGAGATGGAAGCGGTAAAAATCCCCTTTTCTTTGGCTTTTCGTAGCGCTCCAATCACATAGGGCGTTGTACCCGAAGCGGCAATTCCTACCACCGTATCGTTTTCGTTGACGGAATAAGCGCACAAGTCCTGCCATCCTCTTTCCGGGTCGTCTTCTGCGGCTTCCACCGGATGGCGCAAGGCCTTGTCTCCTCCGGCTATCAGTCCGATCACCCAGGTATCGGGCATACCGTACGTAGGGGGGATTTCCGAAGCGTCCAGAACGCCCAGGCGTCCGCTGGTTCCTGCTCCCAGATAGAATATGCGTCCGCCCCGGTTCATTCGTTGAACGATTTCGTTCACCAGTTTTTCTATTTTGGGAATCTCTGCATGAACTGCGACGGCCACTTTACGGTCTTCCCGGTTGATGTTTTCCAGCAAGTCGCGCACAGGCATTTTGTCCAGATCGCGGTAGAGGGATTCCTCTTCTGTTATTTTTTGAAACATCCTGTCATTCGGTTGGTTCTTGTGCATGGTAGGCCAGCAATCCCGGCATAGGATCCGGCTCTATCTGCCGAATGTCGATGGATAGCGACCGGGCTGCTTCCCTGAGAACCTGCCGGTAATGATAGGCAACGGATCCCGTGAAATGCACCGGGAGTGTTTCGTATCCATCGTATTGCATCACGTTGCGGAGGAAGAAGCTGCGGAAGCTGTTATAAACAAGGTTGCGGAGGGACGGTTCGCTGAGGTTTTCTATCAGGAAGCGGGAGAGCGTTGCCAGATAGCGGTTGGGGAAAGGCTGTTGGTAGACGCGTTCCAGAAGGAGGGTGGGCGTCAGGCGATATTGTTGCATGAATTTATCAATCAATGGCCTGGGGAGTTGATTTTTCAAACAATCGCCCACCAGGAGTTTACCCAGAACGGCTCCACTGCCTTCGTCTCCCAGCACATAACCCAGGGGGGGGATATTCTGCCGGATTGTTTTCCCGTCGTACAGGCAGGAATTGGATCCGGTCCCGAGGATGCAGGCGATACCGGGTTGGTGTCCGCACAAGGCGCGGGCGGCTCCCATCAGGTCGCTGCCAAGCTCAACCGGCGCTTTCAGCAAAGCGGTCAGGTTCTCGGTCATGAGTTTGTTTCCCTGGGGGGAAGCGCAGCCTGCCCCGTAAAACCATACCGTTTGGAAGGTATGGTTTTGGATTGCGGGGAGCAGGCTTCGGGTGATCTCCTGCCTGATTTCCCCGGGAGACTGGAAGTAGGGATTCATGCCCGTTGTGAGCAGTTGTTGTATGGGTATTCCCTTATCGGCTATGCACCATTGGGTTTTTGTGGATCCGCTGTCGGCTATCAGTATCATTTTCTATCTGTTGTTGGAGAAGGCAAAGGTAGGGTTTTTATTGACTGCTTTCCTGTGTGTGAACGCATCGGTGTCCTTCTCCCTTGCGCAGTTGTCGGACGAGGTCGCTGGGAGTACATCCGAATTGTTGTTTGCAAAAGCGGGTGAAATGCGTCGCCGAATTGAAGTTGTACTTTCGCATGATGTCGCTGAAGGTTGCATCCGGTTCGGACAGACAGTTGCGCACATGTTTTGCTTTTTGTTTCAGGATCCACTGGTGGGGCGAAGAGCCGAATTCGGCCTTGAATTTGTTGTCAAAATTGGTCCTGCCCATGCCCGAAAGGTGGGCGAGTTCGTCTACGCGATGCACCTTGAGGTAATTATCCAGTATCAGGCATCTGAACTCGAAGGACTTTCCGATGATGGGGTAGAAGAGTCCGGCCAGTTCTTCCTTCGGATACTGTGTGCTGAGGATGAGAAACAATTCCTGGTGTTTTATTTCATGCAAACAGGCACAGTCGACCTGTTTTTGCATATACAGGATGAGCAAATCAAAAAATTCAATCATTGGCGTGCGAAAAGGAAGAGGTTGGAAGACATAGGTGATATTCGGAAATAGTTTCCAATAGGACTGGAAGGCTTGTTTTTCATGGGATGTTTTCAGGGAAAAGAAAGCAAATACGATGATTTTACACGGCGAGCAGGTTTGGATGCTCGAGGAGGATTGCTTCGGAAAAAAAACAAACTCGCTTTCCTTCACCGTTTGATTCTTAAACTCATTGCAACCGGCAATGACATCTCCTTCGAGTATAAATATCAGATGGTGGAGGTCTTCCTGGTGAAAAGACAAAAAGGTATCTTCTTCCGCTTCCAGGTACCTGAATCCGGACAGCGTTTCATTTGAGCAGGGTATATGCTCTTCTAAATTAGGTAAATTAGTCATCTTCTATCGTTAATCTGTTTTTAAAATTAGGTTCGTAATCTTATTTCATTCTCTAAATATTCAAAAGGATGTGCTTTAAAGTTTTAATTTTCCTTTTTGTGTATATGCAATTTTATACAACACTGCAAAAGTAGAGGCTTTGCAGCAAACGATTATTTTCAAAAATAGTAATAATGTTTACAATTCTGATAAAAAGATACTTTTTTAGTCAATTGTTGTGAGTCTTTTTCGCAGTTCGGAAGGAGTACAGCCAAATTGTTGACGACAGAAACGATTCAGGTGGGTCGAGGAGTTGAAGTTATATTTATTCATTATGTCACTCAAGGTATTACCGGGTTCCGAGAGACTGAAGTATACGTGTTTGGCTTTTTCTTTCAGGATCCATTGCAGGGGGCTTATGCCGAATTCTTTTTTGAATTTTATATCAAATGTTGCTCTGCTCATGCCGGTTTTTTGGGCAAGTTCATCTATATTGCCGACATGTGGAAAATGCTGGAGGACCTGGTTTTTGAAGTCGGGCGACTGCCCCAGGATGGGGTAAAGCAGGCCGGCCATTTGTTCTTTGCGGTAAAAATGTTCGAATAAAAGGAATAATTCCTGGAATTTCATCGCATGAAGGAAGTCGGAATCCATTCCTTGTTGGAGATACATTTGCAGGGTGGAGAGGTATTCGTTGAGCATCGGATGGATGGGAAGGGGGGAAAAGACGAAGTCCATTTTGGGAAGCATGGCGGAATAGATCCGCAAAACGACCTTGTTGTGAACGGGGTAAAGCGAATCGAAGGAGCAGAGGATCAGGCTGCTTGCGAGAAGGGGTTTTAGGGTGAACACGGAGGATTTGGCGATCAGGAAGAGTTCCCCGGCGTTCACTTGCAGGGGGGTGAGGTCGTTGCAATGGATCCACAGGCTACCGCCGGAAAGGAAAACTATGTGATTCATGCCGGAGGTCAGGTCGCAGAACTTCTCCTCTGTTCCTAGGTCAAAGTAGCGAAAGCGAACCGCGCTATCATTAAAAAAATCGTTGGTGTGAGATAAACTTTCTTTCATTTTCCGATTTCTTTCTTCCTGTTACGGCAAATATAAGAAAAAAAAAACCACGGTTGCGTCTCTTCAACCGTGGCGAGCGAGGCGGTTAGCCTCAGTTTTTTATGGCTGCGATGCCCGGAAGGACGCGTCCTTCGATGGCTTCGAGCAAGGCGCCGCCGCCGGTGGATACGTAGGAAACGCCGTCGGAGAGGCCGAATTTATTGATGCAGGCCACCGACTCGCCGCCGCCCACGAGCGAGAAGGCGCCGTGGCGGGTGGCTTCCACGATGGCTTCGGCCACGGAGCGGGAGCCGTGGGTGAAGTTTTCAAACTCGAACACCCCGGTTGGTCCGTTCCACAGGATGGTTTTGGATTGCCGGATGACGTCGGCGTAGCGTTTTTCCGTTTCGGGGCCGATGTCCAGGCCTTCCCATGCGTCGGGGATTTGGTCTGCGGGGGCGAAGGCGGTTTGCGCCTCGTTGCTGAAGCTGTCGGCGATTTTGGCGTCCACGGCAAGGAGCAGGTTGACGCCTTTTTCTTTGGCTTCCTGCAGGAGTTCGAGGGCCAGGTCCAGTTTATCGTCTTCGCAGATGGAACGACCGATCCGCCCGCCCTGGGCCTTGGTAAAGGTGTAGGTCATTCCCCCGGTGATAATCAGGTGATCCACCCGATGGAGGAGGTTGCGGATGATGTCGATCTTGGAAGAAACTTTCGAGCCTCCCAGGATGGCGGTGAAGGGGCGATTGATCGCGTTCAGGATCTTTTCCACGGCCCGGACTTCCTTTTCCATCAGGTAGCCGAACATTTTGTTGTCGGCGTCGAAATATTCGGCAATCAGGGCCGTGGAGGCATGTGCGCGATGGGCTGTGCCGAAGGCGTCGTTGACGTAGGCGTCGGCCAAGGAGGCCAATTTTTGGGTAAAGGCCTTTTGGCTTTCCTTCACGGCCTGTTTGGCGCGTTTTTTTTCTTCTTCGGAGGCGTCTTCGGGCAGTCCGCGGGGTTTTCCTTCTTCTTCGGCGTAGAAGCGGAGGTTCTCCAACAGCAGGGCTTGTCCCGGCTTGAGTGCGGCGGCCTTTTCGGCGGCTTCCGGGCCTGCGCAATCGTCGGCGAACAGGACCTCAACACCCAGGAGTTCGGAGAGACGCCCCAGGATGTGCCTGAGGGAATATTTGTCGGCGATTCCCTTTGGGCGACCCAGGTGGGAGGCGATGATGGGGCTGCCGCCATCGGCGATGATTTTCTTCAGTGTCGGGAGGGCGGCGCGGATGCGCGTATCGTCGGTAATGCGGAAATGCTCATCCAGGGGAACGTTGAAATCGACCCGCACAAAAACCTTTTTGCCTGCGAAATTGTATTCTTCAATTGTTTGCATCGTGTGATTGATTAATTATTTAATGTGTACGAAATATTCCATGGAAACAGGCACAAACATACACAAATTATTCCAGTTTGAAACGCAGACGCAGGCGTCCGTCGGCATAATCGCAGTTCAGGAGACGGAAACGTCCGATTTCGGACGTATTGCTCACGTGGCGACCGATGCAGGCGCAGGCGTCGTAGTCGCCGACGCGCACGATGCGAAGCGTTTCGCCGACGTCCGCGGGAAGTTTCCCAAGGTCGACGAGGCCCTCGGCTTCTTCGCGTCGGAGGAATTCGACGGTGACGGGCAAGCGTCGGTCAATCACCTCGTTGACGCATTTTTCCACTTCGGCCAGCGCTTCCGGGCCGGGGTCGCTCCCGAGCAGATAGTCGCATTTGCTTTTTTTCCGTTCGATGTGGGCATTGCGTGAGCGTCCGCAGCCAAACAGGCGTACCATGGTTTGGTTCAGGATATGCTCTGCGGTATGCATGGGCGGGTATTCGTCCTTGTTGTGTTCATTGCTTACCATTTGCGGTTCCATGGGTCGTGTCGTTTCATTTGCGGGGGCAAACCTACGCAAAAAATCACGGAACAACAGCCCCTCCCGGCAAATTTTAACAGAAAAACACAGAAACGGGAACCTCCATTTTATCCGGGAACCTCTCCCTCAGGGGGAATTGCAATCCGTGAATAAAATCAGGACCGCGGATTTTATATTTTTTTATCGCTATTTTTTCAGACGAATCCCCGTGCAGTATGCGTTCGGACCCATGCACGATGGTTTGATTGCCGTGTTATGAACTTTCGCCCCGTACCGCTTTGGTTTGAGATCCGTGCTATGAACATAAAGACCAAACCAAAAGAGTGCGGTGTGCCTGCTGTAAACACCGAGGTCAAACCAAAGCGGTGCGATGTGCAGGTTGTAAACACGGAAGTCGTACTACATTGGCGCGATGTGCGGGTTGTAAACACGGAGATCGTACCACATTGGTGCGATGCGCGGGTTGTAAACACAGAGGTCGCACCGCTTTGGTGCGATGTGCAAATTGTAAACGCGAAGGTCGTACCAAAATGGTTTGATATCCGTGTCCGGAACACGGGAGTCAAACCACTTTGGTGCGACCCCGGCGTCGGAAACACGGGAATCAAACCATAAAAACACGGATGTTGCGGCAGGTAAATTTGCATAAATATACAAAATCGGGAAGTTGAAACCGGTAAACGAAAGGGGTCTGAGAAAATTCAGGAGAACCCTTTCCTTCGACCGGGGACAAACGCTCCGAAACTCACCGGGGCAAAAGCACCGCGGCAGCCCGAAATAAAAAAAAGAGAAATAGCGGCAGGTCTGCGGCAAAGGCTTGCGGAAATTCCAAAGAAGGTTTCAGGACTACGCGGCCTTCCTGCTAAAAATCAGAAGGCTGCAAACGCCGACGGGGCAGATTGCGCAGGAAAAAAAGAGGCAAATGCGGCGGTTTTTTAAAGGCAAACCCCCAAAGGATCGGATGATCGGAAAATAATGCGTAATATTGCGTTCGGAAAAGGAACGTAAATAGCACACAAACGATTCAAAGCAATGATTCACGCAGGATTTGCATACTTCACCCGGGCATTGACAAGGCCCGCAACAACCCCCTGAGGGGGAGGACGAATCTTTTCTTATTCTTCTATAAATACATAAAATACATGCGATGAAAGTATTAAAATTCGGCGGTACATCCGTAGGCACCGCAGAAAGCATTTTAAATGTAAAAAAGATTGTAGAGGCTGTCGACGAACCCGTTATCGTGGTCGTCTCGGCCCTGGGAGGCGTAACCGACAGGCTAATCGCCGTATCCCAACTGGCCGCCGGGGGCGACGCCGGCTATGAAGCGGAACTCAAAGGCATCGCCGCCCGACACCTGGAGATCGTGGAAGCCGTTGTGCCCCAACCCATCCCGCAGGCAACACTGAAACAAAACGTTTGGATGCTGCTGGAGGAACTGGGCAATATCCTGAAAGGCGTTTACCTCATCAACGACCTCTCGCCCAAGACCTCCGACACGATCGTGAGCTACGGGGAACGCATCTCCTGCCGCATCCTCGCCGCAGTGATTCGCCAGGCAAAGCTGTTCGACGCCCGCAAATTCATTCGGACCGTGCGCCAGTTCGACAAGCATATCGTCGATTTTGAACAAACCAACCACCTCATACAAGAGGTTTTCCATCCCCTTGAGAGGGTGTCCGTCGTGCCGGGATTTATCTCCTCCAGCAGGGAAAACGGCGAAGTAACCAACCTCGGACGCGGAGGCTCGGACTATACGGCGGCCATCCTGGCGGCTGCGCTCAAGGCCTCCCAGCTGGAAATCTGGACCGATGTGGACGGATTCATGACCGCCGACCCGCGCGTGATCAACTCCGCCTATGTGATTGACCGCCTGACCTTCACCGAGGCCATGGAGCTATGCAACTTCGGCGCCAAGGTGATTTATCCCCCCACCATCTACCCGGTTTACCACAAGAATATTCCCATTCGTATCCGCAACACCTTCAACCCCGACGCCCCGGGGACGTACATCTCCAAGGAACGACCCTCCGAGGGCGGCAAGTCCCTGATCAAGGGCATCTCCTCCATCAACGACACCTGCCTCATTACCGTGCAGGGCCTCGGCATGGTGGGGGTGATCGGCGTCAATTACCGTATCTTCAAAACCCTGGCCAAGAACGGAATCAGCGTCTTTATGGTCTCCCAGGCAAGCTCCGAAAACAATACCACGCTGGCCGTGCGCAACGCCGACGCGGAACTCTCCGTCAGGGTCCTGAACCGGGAATTCGAACTCGAACGCACCCAGGGGGAAATCAGCGAAATAACGGCGGAAAAGGAACTCGCCACCGTGGCCATCGTGGGGGAAAACATGAAACGCACGCCGGGTATCGCCGGCAAACTGTTCGGCACGCTGGGACGCGCCGGCATCAGCGTGATCGCCTGCGCACAAGGAGCCTCGGAAACGAATATCTCCTTCGTCATCAAGCGGAAATACCTGCGCAAGGCGCTCAACTCCATCCACGACTCCTT
This sequence comes from Tannerellaceae bacterium, assembly GCA_031278605.1. Lineage (GTDB taxonomy): Bacteria > Bacteroidota > Bacteroidia > Bacteroidales > Tannerellaceae > DFXE01. Next base: position 13,784 of record JAITKB010000074.1, on the reverse strand, counting down.
TTTTCTCTCGGAGTACAAGGTGCTGAACCTCTTCATCGCCGGCGTGGGAACCGTGGGCAGCAAACTCCTGGAACAAATCCGCGTGCAACAGGCCACGCTCATGGAACAAAACAGCCTCAAGCTGCGCGTAGTGGGCGTGGCCAACTCCCGGCGACTCCTCCTGTTGCGCCAGGGATTGAACCTCGAGGGCTGCATCGACGAACTGAAAGAAAAAGGACAGGACAGCTCCCCGGAATACCTCTGCCGGGAAATCGTGAACATGAACATCTTCAACTCCGTGTTCGTGGACTGCACGGCCAGCCCCGAAGTGGCCGGCATCTACGAGGAACTCCTGAAAAACAACCTCTCGGTCGTGGCCGCCAACAAAGTGGCCGCCTCCTCCTCCTATACCCACTACGTGAAGCTGAAGGAAATCGCCCGCCAACGCGACATCAAATACCTCTTTGAAACCAACGTGGGCGCCGGATTGCCGATCATCAACACCATGAACGACCTCATCAACAGCGGCGATCACATCCTCCGCCTGGAAGCCGTGCTCTCGGGAAGCCTCAACTTCATCTTCAACACCCTGAGCGCCGAAATCCCCTTCAGCCAAGCCATCCGCATGGCCAAGGAAGCCGGCTATGCCGAACCCGATCCGCGCATCGACCTGAGCGGAACGGACGTCGTGCGGAAACTCGTTATCCTCGCCCGGGAAGCCGGATACGTGGTGGAACAGGAAGACGTGAAGATCAACCTCTTCATCCCCGAAAGGTATTTTGAAGGCTCCCTCGACGACTTCTGGAAGCAAATCCAAGGGCTCGACGCCTCCTTTGAAACCATGCGGAAAAAAGTAGAAGCCGCACAGAAACGCATCCGCCTCGTGGCCAAAATGGACAAGGGACACTGCGAAATCGGACTCCGGGAAGTGGACCGCTTCCACCCCTTCTACGAACTGGAGGGAAGCAACAACATCATCATGATCTCCACCGAACGCTACAAGGACTACCCCATGGTCATCAAAGGCTACGGGGCCGGCGACGACGTAACGGCCGCAGGCGTGTTCGCCGACATCATCTCCATAGCCAACATCCGCTGAAACAACAACCCTCAAAAAACAATCAACGATGAAAACCCTCCTCATCCTGGGCGACGGCATGGCCGATGAACCCATCCCCGCCCTGGGCGGGAAAACCCCCCTGCAATACGCCCGCACGCCCGCACTCGATGCGCTGGCCGCCCGGGGCGTATGCGGTCGCCTCGATACCATCCCCCAAGGCTTCCACCCCGGAAGCGAAGTGGCCAACCTCGCCATCCTGGGCTACAACCTGAACGAAGTATACCAGGGACGCGGCGTGCTGGAAGCCGCCAGCATGGGCCTAAGCCTGCAGGAAGACGAACTGGCCCTGCGCTGCAACCTGATCTGCATCGAGGGAGAAAAAATCCGCAACCATTCCGCAGGACATATCCCCACGGAAGAAGCCGAGGAACTGATCCGCTGCCTCAACCGCCACCTAAGCTCCGAACGGGTGCGCTTTCACACGGGCGTCTCCTACCGTCACCTCCTGGTGATAAAGCAAGGAGATAAACGCGTGGACTGCACGCCCCCGCACGACGTCCCCCTTCGCCCCTTCGCCCCCCTGCTGGTGAAACCCCTCAGGCCGGAAGCCGCAGAAACCGCCGCCCTGCTGAACCGCCTCATCCTGGATTCGCAGGAGATCCTCCGGGAACATCCCCTCAACCAAAAACGCAAAAACCAAGCGAAAGATCCGGCCAACAGCATCTGGCCCTGGTCGCCCGGATACCGCCCCGCCATGCAAACCCTGCAAGAAAAATACGGCATCGGAAAAGGAGCCGTGATCTCGGCCGTCGATCTCATACGGGGCATCGGCGTGTATGCCGGCCTGGAGGTCATCCCCGTGGAAGGAGCCACGGGCCTGTACAACACCAATTACGAAGGCAAAACACGAGCCGCCATAGAGGCCCTGCGCACCCACGATTTCGTATACCTCCACATCGAAGCCAGCGACGAAGCAGGGCACGAAGGAAACGTGCAACTAAAAGTACGCACCATCGAAGACCTCGACCAACGGGTGGTGCGCCCCATCTGCCTGGCCCTCGAAAAACAAAAAGAACCGGTGGCCATCGCCGTCCTCCCCGACCACCCCACACCCTGTGCCCTCCGTACCCATACCTCCAATCCCATCCCCTTTCTGATCTACAAGCCGGGGCAAGAAGCCGATTCCGTAACCGTATATGATGAATTTTCAGTAGAAAACGGTAAATTTGCCTTGTTGAAAGGGATGGAGTTCATCCGAGAACTTCTGGCCGATCCCGGCAAAGAATACATAATTTAAGCTATAAACGTATGAAGTATTACAGTACCAATAAAGAAGCGCCGCTGGCATCGCTGAAGAAAGCCGTGATCAAAGGTCTCGCCGGCGATCGAGGCTTGTACATGCCTGAGAATATCGACCTGATGAAAGATTTCGTGATCGGGGAAATGAAAAATATGAGCTTTCGCGAAATTGCCTGCACCGTCTCCGACGCCCTCTTCGGCGACGACGTGGACAAAGATATGCTCCACCAAATCGTTGCGGAAACACTCACCTTCGATACCCCCATCGTACCCCTGGGCGAACAGACCTACAGCCTCGAACTCTTTCACGGACCCACCCTGGCCTTCAAAGACATCGGCGCACGCTTCATGGCACGCCTGCTGGCCTATTTCATCGAACGGGAAGGCGTGAAAAACGTCAACGTGCTGGTGGCAACCTCCGGCGATACGGGAAGCGCCGTGGCCAACGGCTTTCTCGGCCTGGAAGGCATTCGCGTCTATGTGCTCTACCCCAAAGGCAAGGTTAGCGCCATACAGGAAGCACAGTTCACCACGCTGGGGCGAAACATCACCGCCCTGGAAATAGACGGGACATTCGACGACTGTCAGGCGCTCGTCAAAGCCGCCTTCATGGACGAAGAAATGAACGAACACTCCAAACTCACGTCGGCCAACTCGATCAACGTCGCCCGATTCCTCCCACAGTCCTTCTACTATTTCTACGCCTATGCGCAACTCGACCGGATCGGACAGGCCGACCAACTCCTGATCAGCGTCCCCTCCGGAAACCTGGGCAACCTCTCCGCCGGATTGTTCGCCCACTGGATGGGTTTGCCCGTCAAACGATTCCTGGCAGCCAACAACCGCAACGACGTGTTCTACCATTACCTGAAAACGGGACGCTACACGCCCCGCCCCGCCCTGCCCTCCTGTGCCAATGCCATGGACGTGGGAGACCCCAGCAACTTTGCCCGCATCCTCGATTTGTTCAGCATCTACCCCAATCCCTATGCCTCGATCTGCAAACGCATCGCCGGATACCGGTACTCCGACCGTGAAATTGCCGCAACCATCCGCCGCGCCTACGAACAATACGGCTACATCCTGGATCCGCACGGAGCCTGTGGCTACCAGGCCCTGATCGACGAGGCAACAAGACAGGGAAAAAAGACAACCGGACTCTTTCTCGAGACCGCTCACCCTGCAAAATTCAAAGATACGGTAGAAGCTATTCTGGGAATCAACATCGAACTACCCGCCAGGATCCAAGCCTTTATGGAAGGAGAAAAACAAAGCATCCCCTTAGGCAGGGATTTTGCCGGATTCAAGAAGTATTTCCTCAACCGCTAATCCCCTACCCCCCCGTGCGGTATCCCGCTATGCGCGTTCGCGCTTTTGCATACGGGATTGCATCCGGTATTCCGTAGCCGTCAGACCCGTTGCATTCTTAAAGAAACGGCTGAAAAGCGCATGGTCTTCAAATCCCAAAATAATGGAAATCTCCTTCGACGGTTTGGTGGTATAATACAAAAGACGCTCCGCTTCGGCAATGATGCGGTTGTGAATCACCTTGAGCGCAGAAGGCTGATGGTAATAAGAAAGGATATTGGCCAGGGTTTTGGAGGATTTGTGAAGCATATCGGCATAATCCTGTACGAGTTTCTTGTCACGGAAATGCTCGTCAACCAAGGCATAAAACTTACGCATGATCTCAAAACGCACGCAACGTTGCGGCAATACCCCGTGCTTGTTCCGCGCCAAACGACAACAAATAATAATCGTTCGCTTGAGAATGATACGCAACATCTCGTCTTGCATCGAATCCTTGCGTGCAAGCTCCTCCAGGAAGACATCCTTGATCTTATCCAACTTAACGGCATCCGTCTCGGACACGGGAAAGCTGATGATGTTGAGCGATCCGTTGAATAAAAGTCCGTTACAGAACACCTCGCCGTCGTGGTCGATGATATGATAAAAGCGGTCGTTGAACAGCATCGCGCGGCAGGTACCGTTCACCACGCCCAGTCGCACCCGGTGCAGATACGATAGCGAGACAATCTCGCCGGCATGAAAGGTTAAATGCTCATGGTTGATCACCAATTCAATTTCTCCTTCCGTAATCCAGATAAACTTATAAAGCGTCTTGTCTCGTAACAATTCCGTTTCCGTTTCAAGCCCGTCGCACAGGATGAGTTTGCTTTTTACTTTGGGGTTTTCGTATACATACTTCATGATTACAATGTTTGTCGTAGTTGGTATAGTCGGTATTTTGTATATTTTTGATTTGCCTCAAAAGTAATACTTTATACAAAAAGAATAATCTACCCACCCGTTTTTTTTTCATTTCCCCCGGGCAGACCGGCCCGCGTAATTATTTCAGCAACGAAATCCGGCTCGCCACTTCCAAAGCTGCTTCCTGCGCCATCCGGCTTGTTTCCGGATAAATCTTTACGGTCAGGTTGTCTTTTGTAATCACCATTAATATAGAATAAAAGTTTATGTGGGGGTTGTTCTTGAATAAACAAGGAGGTTTCGTAGGCTTATGGTATATACATTTTGCCTCCTCCCTAAGGGTACTGAAAGAGGGGAAAAAAGGCATATAGGATGAGTCGTATACTCATCTTATGGCTGTAATTTTTACGAAGATGTGCTTGATGACAACGGCCATGTAATTGGCCGTAAAGAAAAGGACGATGTGAAAAATGAGTGGTTTATTGGGCACGACATCAACTCGATATGGAGCTACAAGGTCATTGGCGTATGGCAGGAAAACGAAGCCGGACAAGCTGCCGAATACGGACAGCGACCGGGAGATATCAAAATCAAAGATGCCGACAACAACAAATATTTCGATAACGCCGATAAGGAATTCTTAGGTTACACCACACCCCGCTTCCGCTGGACGCTACGAAATGAATTTACCTTCCTTAGGAACTGGTCGGCCTCTTTCCTGCTTTATTCGTATTGGGGACACAAAGCTCCTTTTCAAAGGGCCAAACATTTTGAAGCCGGTACACTCACGAAAACCAATTACTTTAAAATCCCGTATTGGACAGCGGAAAATCCAACCAATCAGTATGCCCGACTTTATTCGGATGATAAGAATATTGGGGCCAACTTCTACCGCGATCTCTCGTTCATCCGCCTGGATAATATCTCAATCGGCTATGCGGTGCCGGGAAAGCTGTTGAATAAGATCGGGCTTATGCAAATGAATCTGTCTTTTTCGGTGAAGAACGTTGGCTTCTGGGCGCCCGATTGGGAGTTCTACGACCCTGAGGCATTTAATCCGGCGTCACCGGATGCCGTCAGCAGTTCAAGCCGTACGTATACTTTCGGCGTTAATTTTACCTTATAATGTTTCACCTGTTCAGAAATTATATCCCAATGAAAAAAATATATATGATCCTCGTTTCCTGCTTCATGCTAAGCGGATGCAACGAATCCTGGCTGACGCCCGATCCCCTATCGTTCTACTCGCCGGGAAATACCTTGATTGATAAAGAAGGAATGTTGAGCGCATTAACCTCTTGCGATAGGTTGCTGCGAGAAGAATTTATCGGGCAACACTGCCCGTTGCTCACCGCCATGATATTCTCCGAACTGTGCGTATTGGGTACTACGGATATATCCGGCCCCGCTCAAAATATGAACGAAAAGATACTCCCCAACTCCAATAACAACTGGGATCAAACCAACCGGGTGTTTTGGTACTGGGAATACGATATGCTGGGAATACGATATGCCAATACCGTCATTACCCGTATAGACCATGCCAGGTTCGATTCGGAAGAAGAGAAAAACAATATCCTGGGGATGGCATTATGGCACAGGGCATTCAGATACTACCGCCTTTGCCTGTCGTTCAATGACATCCCTGCTGTTTTCACCGAAGTATATTCGCCGGTGACCAACTTATATTCGGTAGAAAGGGATGTGATCCTCAAAAGACTTAAATCGGATATGGAATTGGCCGCAGGTTACGTCTCGGAGCAAAATTACCGGGGACAGATTTCCAAAGGGGCATGTTATCATCTACTTGCAAAGATCTGTTTGGCCTTAGGGAATTTTGATGATGCAATAAAAGCAGCCGAGGCCGTTATCAACTCCGGACAATATGCCTTGATGACAAGCCGCTTTGGGGTAGATGCCAACGATGAGACAAAAAATGTATTGTGGGACATACATCGCCCGTTAAATAAAAACCATCCGGATAATAAAGAAGTGCTTCTGGCGACCATCGACCGCTATGAGTATCAGATCGCCAAACCGTCTTCGCTTTCGCTGTTCATGCGCAACTTTGTGCCTTTCTGGGCAAATACAACGAATCGCATACAAACTCCCGACGGGCAGCCAGGCATGTCGGATAAACGACTGACGCCGCCCGAACTGGATTATAACGGAATCTACGGACGAGGTATCGGGCGGTGTCGCTTGACCTGGTACACGTCAAATGAGGTATGGGACGACCCGAACGACTTGAGGCATGCGCCGGGGAACTGGATGCGTATGGAGGATCTGCTCTATAATAACCCGGATCTGAAGGGTTCACCTTATTACCATCAACCCGTGAGATTGTGGGGAGATAATCATCAACTCCTTTGCATTGATACGCTAAGAAACTGGGGGGAATGGGGGCATTACAAGGTTTATATGGAAGACCCTGACAATGTAACAGCAACACAATACAATGGAGGACAGGCCGATATGTACATCATGCGCCTGGCAGAAACATATTTGCTGCGTGCTGAGGCGTATCTCTGGAAAGACGATCCTGCCGCCGCTGCAAAAGATATTAACGCCGTGCGTATGCGGGCCGGAGCAGCACCCCTCGCATCGGCAGAAGTGAATATGGAAACGTTGCTGGACGAAAGAACACGCGAACTTTTATATGAAGAGAATCGAAAGGTGGAACTAACCCGAATAGCCCTCATCTATGCAAAAACCGGAAAACCCGACTATCGGGGAAGGACTTATCTGACGGAAACTATATCCAAAGAAAATTATTTCTATAATCGTATCATGGAACGTGGAAACTTCTACAACAAAGGGGTGAAAGCGCTGAATGGAGCTGAGTTTAAAATCAGCCCTTATCATATCTGGTGGCCTATCCCGCAAAACGATATTGATGGAAATTCCTCCGGGAGAATCAATCAAAATGAAGGTTATACGGGCTTTGAGTTGAACATTAAACCGCTGTCTGAAATACCGGCATCGGGCATTTCTACAAAAGATTAAATGGAGGAAAGATGATTAATCGCAGAACTTTTTTAAAAAACGGAACCGTAGCTGGATTAGGGTTGCTGCTTCCTTATCGTGCATCTACCCCAGAAGCAAATTTGAGGGTAGGCATCATCGGGCTGGATACTTCGCACAGTACGGCTTTTACCCGGCTATTGAACAGTGATACGTCAATATACGGAGGGTATAAAGTGCTGGCGGCTTACCCGCAGGGGAGTAAAGACATCGAATCGAGCACCAGGCGTATCCCCGCCTATACAGAGGAAGCAAAGAAGCTGGGGGTGGAAATTGTATCTTCAATTGACGAATTGTTGGAGAAAACAGACGTAATACTTCTGGAAACAAATGACGGACGTCTTCATTTGGAACAAGCCTTGGAGATATTTAAAGCCGGGAAAAAAGTCTTTATAGACAAACCGGTGGCAGCTTCCCTGACCGATGCAATTGCCATATATCGGGCAGCGGAAAAGTATAATGTTCCTGTTTTCTCTGCTTCTTCGTTGCGCTATATGTCGCGTATAGACGACATTCTGCAAAAACAAATAGCCGGCAGGGTTTTAGGCGCCGATACATTTAGTCCCTGTACTTTGGAAGCTACGCATCCCGACCTTTTCTGGTATGGAATACATGGCATCGAAGCTTTGTATACGGTAATGGGCATCGGCTGCAAAAGCGTTTCACGTGTGCATACGCCGGATACGGATGTCGTAACCGGGATTTGGGAAGACAACAGGATTGGCAGGTTCCGGGGATTACGTGCCGGCAAAACCGGATATGGCGGGTATGTCTTTGGTGAGAAGTCGATCCAATTATTGGGGGATTACAACGGATATGCGCCTTTATTGAAGGATATTATCCGGTTTTTCCAAACGGGGATTCCACCGGTAAGACCGCAGGAAACACTTGAAATCTTCACGTTCATGGAAGCAGCTCATGAGAGTACCCGCCGGGATGGAGCCTCCGTTGCCTTGTCGGAAGTATGGGAAAAAGCAAACGCGCAAATGCTTTCCTCACACCTGCCCGAATGAAGTACCTTCACCCGATTCGTGGCGGGCCAACCGCTTAGTTGGGATTCTCCGTAAGAGATACATAGCAATAGAAATTTCTCATTCCGAACTCAGGTTATAAACTAAATTATTGAGTAGCTTTACGGAAGAATATTTCTATCTTAAAAACAATTCAAAATAACAACGATTTATGTCAATCATTGAATCTATCCTGCGTCGCCACTCCGTCCGCAGTTACACCGGAGAAGCCTTGAGTAAGGAACATGCGGAATGTATCGAAGCCTATATTGCAGGACTGAAAGCTCCGTTCGGACCGCAAGCCTGCATCCGCCTGATTCATACGGATACCCCAACGGGGAAAGTGAAATTGGGGACATACGGCGTAATCGGCGGAGCAAGGAATTTTCTCACGCTGGCTTATAAAAAAGAACCTTTGGCAGAAGAAAGTGCGGCTTATTTGTTTGAACAGGTGGTGCTTTACTGCACTTCGATGGAGTTGGGTACTTGTTGGCTGGGCGGTTCGTTCAGTCGGAAAGATTTCGGAGGTCAGATAGATCTTCAACCCGGCGAAAAAGTGGGAATTGTGTCACCGGTTGGTTATGCAAGCGGCAAAAAACGCTTTTGGGATATCCTTATCGGTTCGGAAAAGCATCACACTTCGCGTAAATCATTCGGAAGTCTTTTCTTTTCGGGCAATTTCAGAACGCCTCTTACGGAAGAAGCTGCCGGCATCTATCGCCAACCCCTGGAAATGGTTCGTCTGGCACCTTCGGCCAATAATTTCCAGCCGTGGCGAATTATACTTGATTCCGGCGTGCTGCATTTTTACCATCAGAAATCGCTGGGTGGATTCGACGCCATTGATTCGGGCATCGCCCTTGCTCATTTTGGTGAGACTTGCCGCGAATTGGGCATTGCCGGTCGCTTCGAGTTGTTTCCTTCAGCTGCTCAACAGGAAGGGGTTACTTATTCCCTCTCGTGGATAACGGATAAAGAAGAACAGCAGTCATAAAACACAGCGAGCAGCAAACATTGTCTGTTTGCTGCTCGCTGAGATAGGGTTGATTTCTAAAAAAATCTTATTCGGATTTTGCTTCTTCCTCCTGCACCTGAGCAGTGGTTGCGGCCACGGCTGATTTCTTACGCGAGCGCCTCGTTCTTGAGGTTTTTTTCGCCGAACTGTCCTTCAGCATGTTTTCGTTGTAATCCACTAATTCAATAAAACACATAGCGGCATTATCGCCTAAACGATTTCCGGTTTTAATAATGCGTGTATATCCGCCCGGACGGTTGCCTATCTTTACAGATATTTCCTGAAAAAGTTCCGTTACAGCGTATTTGTTCTGTAACTGACTAAATACTATGCGCCTTGAATGCGTGGTGTCTTCTTTCGACTTTGTAATAAGCGGTTCTACATACTTACGCAAAGCTTTCGCCTTTGCCGTAGTAGTAAATATCCTCTTATGTTTGATTAAAGAAGATGCCATATTGGAAAGCATCGCCTCACGGTGAGTGTTGGTTCTGCCTAAATGGTTTATTTTTCTATTATGTCTCATCGTTTTAGTTAGTCTTTATCTAATTTATATTTAATGATATCCATACCGAAGGAGAGATTCAGGCTTTCAAGCAGTTCGTCGAGTTCGGTAAGCGATTTTTTTCCGAAATTACGGAACTTCAACAAGTCATTCTTATTGAATTTAACCAATTCCCCCAAGGTTTCTACGTCGGCTGCCTTCAAACAATTCAGTGCTCGCACCGAAAGATCCATGTCCGACAATTTGCTTTTGAGCAATTGACGCATGTGCAGGATTTCCTCATCAAACTCTTCATTAGTCTCAAAATCAACCGTTTCGACAGCAATTTTGTCATCGGAGAACAGCATGAAATGATGAATCAGAATCTTCGCCGCATCTTTTAATGCGTCTTTAGGCAAAATCGAGCCATCGGTAGATATTTCAATGGTTAATTTTTCGTAGTCTGTTTTCTGTTCAACACGGAAGTTTTCAACCGAATATTTTACGTTGCGAATCGGAGTATAAATGGAGTCGATAGGTATCACATGAAGGTCTGCGTTCAGCTCTCTGTTTTCGTCTGCCGGAACATATCCGCGTCCTCTATTGACCGTCAGTTCAATTTGAAAACTTGTATTCGGGTCTAGACGGCAAATAACCAAGTTTGGATTTAAAACCTCAAATCCGCTTAGCTGCTTACCTATATCGCCAGCCTTGAACACTTCCGAACCCGAAACAATAATATTCACTTTTTCACTATCCACCTCATCTACAATGCGTTTAAATCTTACTTGTTTCAGATTTAAAATAATGTTCGTTACATCTTCAATGACGCCTGGAATAGAGGCAAACTCATGTTCAATCCCGTTAATCTTTATGGATGTAATCGCAAAACCTTCGAGAGATGAGAGAAGAATACGGCGCAACGCATTACCTATGGTAATACCATAGCCGGGCTCCAACGGACGAAATTCAAACTTTCCGAAGAAATTATCCGCTTCCAACATTAATACTTTATCGGGTCTTTGAAATGCTAATATCGCCATGAAAATCAATTATTATTTAGAGTATAATTCTACGATCAACTGCTCTTTAATACTTTCCGGAATATCGGATCTTTCGGGTAGATGCAGCAATTTCCCACTGAAAGAAGCCTGATCCCATTCTATCCAAGGATATTTGCTGTGGTTAAAACCGGATAAAGCTTCCGTTATAACTTCGATGGATTTCGATCTTTCCCTAATCCCTACAACCTGTCCGGCTTTCACCGAATAAGAAGGGATGTTTACTACTTTTCCATCTACCGAAATATGCCGGTGGGAGACCAATTGCCGCGCAGCTGCTCTTGTAGGAGCAATTCCCAAACGAAAAACTATATTATCCAAGCGTCCTTCCAACAATTGCAACAGTACTTCTCCTGTGATACCTTTTGAACGTGACGCTTTCTCGAACAGATTCCTAAATTGTTTTTCCAATACACCGTAAGTATACTTTGCTTTTTGTTTTTCACGAAGCTGAATACCGTATTCGGATGTTTTTCTCTTCCTGGCATTTCCGTGTTGTCCAGGAGGGTAGTTCTTTTTTGAAAGAATTTTATCCGGTCCGAAAATAGGTTCGCCAAACTTACGGGCAATTTTTGTTTTTGGTCCAATATATCTTGCCATTTTGTTTTAATTGTTTCTTAAATAAAATTATACTCTTCTCTTTTTAGGAGGACGACAACCGTTGTGCGGCAGAGGTGTTACATCTACTATTTCGGTCACTTCGATTCCTGCTCCATGAATTGTCCGAATAGCCGATTCACGTCCGTTACCCGGTCCCTTCACGAACACTTTTACCTTTCTTAGTCCGAGGTTATAAGCCACTTCTGCACATTCCTGTGCCGCCATCTGCGCTGCATAGGGTGTATTCTTTTTGGAACTTCTGAATCCTTTCTTTCCGGCTGAAGACCAACTGATGACCTGCCCTTCGCTATTAGTAAGAGATACAATAATATTATTGAAAGAAGAATGAATATGAGCCTGACCGTAAGCATCAACTTTTACATTTCTTTTCTTTACTGCGACTGTTTTCTTTGCCATACCAGTTCTTATTATTTAGTAGCTTTTTTCTTGTTTGCAACTGTTTTCTTCCTACCCTTGCGCGTGCGAGCATTATTTTTTGTGCTCTGCCCTCTCAAAGGTAAACCAATACGATGACGTATGCCCCGGTAACAACCAATATCCATCAAACGTTTGATGTTTAGTTGCACTTCGGAACGAAGGTCCCCTTCTACTTTATAACCGGCGCCAATGACTTCACGAATCTTCGCAGCTTGGTCGTCGGTCCAATCCTTTACCTTAATATCACGATCAACTTCTGCTTCTTTCAATATCGAGCTAGCTGCACTGCGACCAATTCCATAGATGTAGGTCAATGCAATTTCTCCTCTTTTATTTTGCGGCAAGTCAACGCCCACTATTCTTATAGCCATAATTACTTATTATTTATTAGTTTGCAATAATAATTTATCCTTGACGTTGTTTAAACTTAGGATTTTTCTTGTTGATCACATATAGACGTCCTTTTCTCCTTACTATCTTACATTCAGGAGTACGCTTCTTTAAAGATGCTCTTACTTTCATATCTTATTATTTTATTTATATCTAAAAGCAATTCTACCTTTCGACAGATCATATGGAGACATTTCAACTCTAACCTTATCTCCTGGAAGAATCTTTATATAATGCATACGCATTTTACCTGAGATATGAGCGGTAATTTCGTGCCCATTCTCCAATTCTACTCGGAACATGGCATTGGATAATGCTTCTATAATTACTCCATCTTGTTCAATTGCAGCTTGTTTAGCCATATATGCTTTGTCAAATTACATTATTCCCCAATACCTCATCTAAAAACTCAAATGATGATAAAATTTGCGGTCCCTCCGGACGAATGGCAATACAATGTTCAAAATGTGCCGAGCATTTCCGGTCTTTCGTACGTACTGTCCAACCATCCTGTTCAAATACAACACTCCGCCCTCCTATGTTAATCATCGGTTCAATGCAAATACACATTCCACTACGTAATAAAGGTCCCTGTCCTCGACGCCCGTAATTAGGTACTTCCGGATCTTCGTGCATTTCACGGCCGATTCCGTGTCCTACCAACTCTCTTACAACAGAGTAGCCATTAGACTCACAATAGGTTTGAACAGCAAAACTTATATCTCCTACCCTTCTTCCTTCAATAGCCTGTTGAATACCTAAATAAAGCGCTTCTTTTGTAATCTTCAATAATCTCTTTACTTTGGTATCTATTTCACCCACACAAAAAGTATAAGCAGAATCACCGACAAAACCATTCAGAATCGTTCCGCAATCAATCGACACTATATCACCTTCTTGTAAAACTGTTTTTGCGGAAGGAATCCCATGTACTACCTGTTCGTTAACAGAAGTACACAAGGAATTAGGGAATCCGTTATATCCTAAAAAGGCAGGTATTGCTCCATTATCTCGAATAAATTCTTCAGCTATTTTATCTAATTGGAGTGTTGTAACTCCTGGTTGTATATGCTTCGCAAGCTCTCCTTGTGTTTTGCCTACCAAATGGTTTGCCAAACGCATCCATTCCAGTTCTTCCTCTGTTTTTAGATAGATCATACTTTTAAATGGAACGTCCTTTAATTCTTCCAGACTTCAACAATCCGTCGTAATGGCG
>JAITKB010000047.1 GCA_031278605.1 Tannerellaceae bacterium | reverse complement strand
GCCACAGAAAAAATTCCAGCCCTTCCCCAAATGGAAATTGGGCCACAGAAAAAATTCCAGCCCCATTCCAAAATGGAAATCGAGCCACAGAAAAAATTCCAGCCCAATTCCAAAATGGAAATTGGGCCACAGAAAAAATTCCAGCCCCATTCCCCAATGGAAATCGAGGCCCGGAAAAACAAAATCCCTTCCTGCCCTCGCCTTCCGGAGGAGGCCGGAGGGTGGGCGGGTCGTTTCAGGAATGAAAAAAATCAGCGATGCTTTGCGTAATGCGGGCGAGCTGAGAGAAGGTCAGCTCCGTATGCATGGGGAGGGAAAGGACGGTTTGCGTCAGTCGCCGGGCAACCGGCAAATCACCGCCAAGGCGGATGTAAGGCCTGAACGCCGGTTGCTCATCCACCACAAGCGGATAATAAACCGCCGAGGGAATCCCGTGATCCCTAAGCCATTGTTGCAGGGCGTCCCGCTTGCCGGAGTTTACCTGCAACGTATACTGATGGAAGACATGGGGCGAACAAGGATGACGGTAAGGCAAAACAAAATGGTCGCCCAAATCCTGCAAAGCCGCATCGTAGAAAGCCGCCGCACGGCGCCGGGCCGCAATAAATGCGTCGAGGTGGCGGAGTTTGACGTCCAGCAAAGCCGCCTGCAAGGTGTCGAGCCGCGAATTGCAGCCAATAAGCCGGTGGTGGTATTTCTCGCTTTGCCCATGAAGCGTGGTGATCCGAATCTCCTCCGCCAACGAAGCCTCGTGCACCGCCAGGGCGCCCCCGTCGCCGTATCCCCCCAATATTTTGGTCGGGAAAAAAGACAAAACCCCCACCGCACCCATGGCGCCGGCCTTCTTGCGGCTGCCGTCGGGGAAAATATACTCCGCGCCAAGCGACTGGGCATTGTCCTCAATGACCGTCAGCTTGTGCCGGCGGGCAATCTCCAGAATCGGCTGCATCGAACAACTCTGCCCGAAAAGATGCACCGGCAGGATGACGCGGGTGCGGGAAGACAAAGCCCCCGGAATGGCTTCGGGCGAAAGGTTGAAGGTGCGCCGGTCGACGTCCGCCAAAACAGGCGTGAGGCCCAAAAGAATGGCCGCCTCCACGGCGGCGGCATAGGTGAAGGCCGGAAGAATCACTTCGTCGCCGCGTTGGAGGTTCAGGCGCATCAGGGCGATTTGCAGGGCGTCGGTGCCGTTGCCGCAGGGAATGAGGTGGGGAACGCCAAGGTAAGAAGCCAGGTGTTCGGCAAACTGCGCCACCTGAGGGCCGTTGATATACAGACCACCGGCCATCACCTCCCGCAGGGCGTCGTCTATCTCGCTTTGCAGTCGGTGATGCTGGGCCGCCAGGTTCACCATTTGAATTTTCCCGTCTGCCATGGGGGAGGTGGTTCTTATTTTACTTCGCTGCCCGGACGGACAAGGGTTTCGGGTGTGACGACAACCAGTCGGCCGTCGGCGTCTTCGGCATAGAGGATCATGCCCTCGGACAGGATGCCCTTCAACTTCCGGGGAGCCAGGTTGGCTACGAAGCAGACTTGTTTGCCCGTCAGTTCCTCCGGCCGGTAATGCTGTGCTACGCCGGAAAGAATGGTGCGCCGGGTTAATCCGTCGTCGATGCGGAATTGCAGGAGTTTATCGGCCTTGGGAACTTTTATGCACTCCAGGACGGTGCCCGTGCGGATGTCAAGCTTGTCAAAGTCGTCTATCCGGATGGTTTCGCGGATGGGTTTGGGATGGTAGTCGGCCGCTTCATTGGCTTTTTTCCGGTCGGAGAGTTTTTGGATCTGGGCTTGTATACATTCGTCCTCTATCTTTTCAAACAATAATTCCGCCCGACCCAGCGCATGGCCGGGCGGCAAAAGATCAACGCTGCCCAAGCGGTTCCATGCCTGGGGAGAAAGGTTCAGCATCTGCCCAAGTCGAGTCATGCTCCCGGGCAAGAAAGGAGCAAAGGCAATGGTGAGATTGGCGGTTATTTGCAGGGCAATATGCATCACGGTGGCTACACGCGCCGGATCCGTTGCCGCCAGTTTCCAGGGTTCCGACTCCGCCAGGTACTTATTGCCGGTACGCGCCAAAGACATGGCTTCCCGCAGGGCGTCGCGGAAATGAAACGTGTCCAGCAGACGCTCCATCTCGTCTCTTACGCACGTAAGAGCACGCAGGGTCGTGCGGTCGAAATCCCCAAGGACGGACGGCGAGGGGACTATGCCGTGGAAGTATTTCTCGGTAAGCACCAGGGCACGGTTCACGAAATTGCCGAGAATGGCCACGAGTTCGTTGTTGTTACGCGCCTGGAAATCTTTCCATGTAAAGTCGTTGTCCTTGGTCTCCGGAGCATTGGCCGTAAGCACGTAGCGCAGGACGTCCTGCTTGCCGGGCAGATCGCTAAGGTATTCGTGCAGCCAGACAGCCCAATTTTTGGAAGTGGAGATTTTATCGCCTTCGAGGTTGAGGAACTCATTGGCCGGCACGTTTTCCGGCAGGTTGTATGTCCCCTCGGCCTTCAACATGGCGGGGAATACGATGCAGTGAAAAACGATGTTGTCTTTCCCAATGAAGTGTATAATCTTTGTTTCGGGATCTTTCCACCAGGTCTCCCAGGTATCGGGACACAACTCCTTGGTATTGGATATGTAGCCGATAGGGGCGTCGAACCAGACATACAGCACCTTCCCCTCAGCCCCGTCTACGGGCAGGGGTATTCCCCAGTCCAAGTCGCGACTTACGGCCCGGGGTTGCAAGCCCATGTCAAGCCAACTCTTGCATTGTCCGTACACATTGGGTTTCCATTCCGTGTGTTCTTCCAAGATCCATTGCTTCAGGAACGGGGCGTAACGATCCAAAGGAAGGTACCAGTGTTTGGTCTCCTTCATGACCGGCGCGCTGCCGCTGATAGTGGAGCGGGGGTTAATCAGATCGGTGGGGCTAAGGGATGTGCCACATGCTTCACACTGGTCGCCATAGGCTCGTTCATTTCCGCAATGCGGGCATCGGCCCGTGATATAACGGTCGGCCAGAAACTGCCGGGCCTCGTCGTCGTAATACTGCTCGCTGATTTTTTCAATAAACGTCCCCTTGTCGTAAAGGATGCGGAAAAACTCAGACGCCGTTTCGTAATGAATGGAAGAAGTTGTGCGCGAATAAATATCAAACGTAATGCCGAAGTCGGCAAATGTTTTTTTGATAATCGAATGATAACGGTCTACAATATCCTGCGGCTGCAAGCCTTCTTTCCGGGCCAGAAGAGTGATCGGCACGCCGTGTTCGTCGGAGCCTCCGATCATGAGCGTCTCTTGGCCTTTCAGCCGAAGGTAACGGGCATAAATATCAGCGGGGAGATACACCCCCGCCAAATGACCGATATGCACCGGTCCGTTGGCGTAAGGCAGTGCGGTTGTTATCAGTGTTCTTTTGAATTGTTTTCCCATTTCGATGCATTAATTATGTTTTGCTATGTTTTGCGAGATGCGTTAATTATTTTTTTGCGAATGGCAAAAATACGAATAATATTGCCGTTTCATATCAACCAGCACGATCCCCATTAGCATCATCACGAAAAACCCTCTGTTGGATACAAAGGTCGAATCGGTAGTTCCTTCTATCGCCAGATAAGCGATGAGGAGAATAATGATAATAAAAAACGGTTGGTTCTGAGTTCTCCGATAAAAGAACAAAGCTTTTCTGAAAAGATAAATCCAAAACAAAAGATACAAGGCCATGCCGGCTACTCCAAACTGTACCAACGAAGGATAATACGTATCTGCAATAAAACTATAATAACTCCGGCTTAGTCCCCAAACGCCGTCTATGCCATAATCGGCATAAATCCGGGAGTAATAAACGCCGGAAGCGTACGTCGCATAGCTGGCAAATCCACTGCCGAAGGGGAAATAATCGCGAAGTATATCCGGGGCGGTAGCGTATAGGATGTATCGGGCGATCATGTCTTTTTCCACGTCTTCCGTCACGGCCTGATAAAAATAAAAAAAGATCTTTTCCCAGGCAACAAACACAACGGCTGCAAACATACATACGACAATCAAGATATTGCGCACGTTCCACTTGATCTGTCCGGTGTTGAGAAAAAACAGTATAACGAAAACAGACAATGCGAAAAAGCCATAAAACTTGGAGCGCCCCGACAATATGCCGATAGATAGCATCAACAAAAAAATCAGTTTGTCCAACGATGTGAAACGGCTGTAATAAAAATAGCAGAGGGAAGTACAAATCACAGCCGCAGCATAAAAAGTAGGGTGAAACATGATCAACTTAATAATATCCGGATAAAACAGGCTCGACAGGCCAATGAAAAATAAAATCATCCAATAAAGAAGGGCAACCGACCTCAGAACCGTTTTTTGATGCTTGTCAAACTTAGGCGCCATGGAATAAACACAGAAAAAGGCCAGGTAGGGTTTTATCTGGATAAAAAAATCACTCCCTATTCCCGCCACGGTATTGCTATGAATAAACAGAGAATAACAAAGATAGAAGATGAACAAAAGGAGCGTCGTCAGAAAAGCCTTATTTATCTCCCAGCTTTTCGTCTGGAACAGGTAGATAAAATAAAGAACAAAGAGAAACAAGGCGCATACCTCATCGGTATAATCAAATCCCAATACCGTTCCGATCAGGTTATATAATAGAATACCAAAGGTTAACGTAAATAAAAACAGGATATAAATGTATCTACTTGTATTGGCTTGTGTCATTCGGTCTTGCTACTTTTTATTTTTATCAGAACGCAGTTACCCTGCATTTAGTATACTGCAAGCGGAATCCCGCCGAAAATCAAAAAAAACAAAAGGGGAACCGACATCACGTCGCCACCCCTCCCTTAACTTAAACGCCAAAACTAAATCTAAACAAAAAACACAAATAATGATATTTTATTTATCCTTATTGTCTCCTCGTCTTAGTTCTTCCTGTCGTCCTCCGGAATTCTTTACAAACTCACGCGCAAATTTATATTCAACCTCTTTATATTTGTAAAGCTTGTCGGGCGACAAGATTTTCTTAAATTTCCCGTAATATTCTTTTTCTAATTCGGCTTCTTTAATACCCACCTCCAAACATTCATCTATCGTATTCAAGTAGTCGACATTATTAGGGTTCTTCTTCTGCTTTATTTCCTTAGAAAACTCCCGACACTTGTGGCCTGCCTCGTATTTCTTCTGCTGTAACTCATCCAGGAGTGGAATAAACAAATCCGCCTCCTGTGGCGTGAGAGCAAGCTCGGTCGTAATAAAAACACGTCTCTTAATCAGAAACGATTCTCTATTGAAATGTCGTCCGGCCTTATCCTGACCATATACGCTCAATGGAGATAACATCAATAACGCTCCAAATATAATAACAAAAATTTTATCCATACAAGAAATATTATAAAAATGTGCCGAAAGCACTATTTTTTATTCGTAATCCCCCATTTCCTCTGCTAAAATATAACCTACATACTGTATTTCAAGGTATTCCAAATACTCGGCGTCTTCTTCCGTTTGCAGGGTTTCGGCAGGGATAACTGTTTGAACGAACAGCGAATCTGCGGTTGTATTTTCTCCGGGTCCGCTCTTGCCGACCAACAAATTGATGAATAATCCCAACCCAGCGAAAACGGCAGCCAAATACAGCCACGGACGCAAAAAATCCATCATTGTAACTCTTTCCGGTTCAAGCAATGATTTCTCAGGAAGTTGTCTCATTATCCGAGAGGTAAGACCTTCCATATAACCTTCCGGTACAACAAAAGGACTCTCCATCCTTAAATGATCCAGGTCTTGCGCTTCTTTTTCCATTTATAATTGTAATTGTATTTTACATTCTTTTTGACTTGGGATCGTCCGAAAGGTTTAAATATCTCTCGTCAAAAAATCTTCAACTTTTTTTACCGCATGATGATAGGAGGCTTTCAATGCTCCTACGGAAGTTCCCAATATATCCGATATGTCTTCGTATTTCATATCCCCGAAATATTTCATCTGAAACACTAATCGTTGTTTCTCCGGTAATAAAAGAATGGCCTCCTGCAATTTCATCTGCGCGTTGTCGCCGTCAAAATATATATCTCCTTTCAGACGTTCAAGCAGAAATACATCGGAATCATTCATTGATACATTGTTGGCGCTACGTTGACGATTCAAAAAGGTGATACATTCATTAATGGCTATTTTATACAGCCAAGTCGACAATTTGGCATCTCCCCTGAAATAGTCAATATTCGTCCAGGCTTTCATGAAGGTATTTTGCAGCAAGTCGTTTGCATCATCGTGATTTAAAACCATCTTACGTATTTGCCAATACAACTTCTCGCCATATAAACCTACGACTTGTCCAAATGCATCTCTTTGAGTAGTCGGGTTACGTAAACGCTCTACAAGTTCATCTTCCGTGTACTGTCGCATGCCTCTAATTTGGGCGTAAATATAGACACAAACCTTTTATCGTTCAAAAAAAAGCGAAATATTAATAAGGCCTCTTGTTTACGTCCTGTCGAAAAAGAGAGGGCACGTATCCCTCATACGCGCCCAAGCCTCTTTCGTTGGTCTTTATGGTTAATAACCCGGATTTTGCGGGAAGTCGGCATCAATGTTGAGATCTATCTGTGTTTGCGGAATAGGCCACAGCACGTTGTAATCCTGAATATTCAAGCCGGGGAAGCGGGGATTGTTGTTGTACTTGCGCACCCGTTCGAGTAGCTTGCCGGTGCGACGGAGTACGAAATGACGACAGGTCTCGCCGTAAAGCTCGCGGGCGCGTTCGTCCAATACGTAGTCCAAATTGGCCTCGGCTGCGGTGATCGGCTTGGCATTTGCACGTTCGCGTATCTTATTTATATCGGCCGCCGCCAGGTCGTTCCGACCTAATTGGACGTAGGCTTCGGCACGATACAGGTAGGTTTCCGCCAGGCGCATCCCGTATTGGTCTTTGTATACGTTGCCGTGACCGGAGGTGGCCGGGTTGTCGAAAATGTTGCATGGGTCGGCCATCTTCATGAAGAAAGGATAGATGTACTGACAGGTGTCGCGCATGCGGTCGCGTCCGGCGTCGGCAGGATACAGGTCGAAGTCGATCTTTTGCTTGTCGTATTGCGAATCGGGATTGTCGAAATAAAAATCGCGCTTGAGGTTGTGCGGTGCGTTGCGGATGTCGTTCTCCCAATCGTTTTCCCACACGGTATGCGTCATCAGCAGGGAGGGATGAATCCAGGCTACGCCGCGCCCCAGGGTATCGGAAAGGCCGGTATAGACGCCATTCACCAATTCTCCGCGGAAGGCTACTTTTCCGTCGGGGGTATTTCCCATACGGAAATAGGCAGGGCCAAAGGCACGACCGCTACGGACGTTGCCTCCACCTGTTAGCGTGGGCGGTTCAAACTGCACGACCCAGATGGCTTCTTTGTTTTCGGACAGGTTCTGGTTGCCGAAAGCAAACAAATCGAGGTATACATCTCCTGTTCCGAATACGTCTACGGTGGATCCGAAGCGTTGGGTCATCAGGGCGTATCCGAAGTTATTGATCACCTGTGTTGCGGTGGCTACGGCTTCGTTGTATTTTTCCTGCATGAGGTAAACTTCGGTCAGAAGGTGCAGGGCGGCGCCTTTGGTGATGCGTCCCTGGTCTTCTTCTTTTCCGGGGTCGGGCAAGTTTTGCACAGCATCATTAAGGTCTCTTTCCATCAGTTCGTAGGCTTTGGATACGGGGTCTCTCACGAAGTCGGTTTTAGCCGAGCTAACCACCTCTTCCAGCACGGGCACGTCGCCGAAGAACGACACCAGATGCCGGTAGGCAAAGGCGCGGAAAAATTCCGCTTCGGCTTTGTATTGCTGTTTCTGCCCTTCCTTTTGCCAGATGGCATCGTCGGATTCGTCGATAAACTGTATCAGCATATTGGCTTTTTGGATGAGGATAAACGGGCGTTTCCAGTATTCCGTTACGTAGGAAGAGGTAGGAATGAGGTAGGTTTGATAGTTACACAAAAAGCGTGTACTTCCGGGATCTTCGCCGTGGAAGGCGATGTCGGTACCGAGGCCTTTGTAGATCGAATAGACGTCTTGAAGATCGTCGTTACCGGGCGAGAACCAGTCGTAGCGTGCGGTGTAATGCAGTCCGGTGATTCCCTGTTTGATTCCGGCTACCGTGGCATAGGCATTTTCCGGTGCAAGGAAATCCTTGGGTTTTTCTTCCAGGAAGGCGACGTCGTCGCACGACAGCAGCGTCACGGCTCCCAGGAGCAGGGTCCGGAAAAAGGTATATCCTTTGTTGATGTATGTTTTCATCTTTTTATGTTTTGAAAGTTGATTAGAATGACAATTTAATACCGAACACTATATTTTGTATCCCCCGCTGATCGGGGAATCCTCCGGTATCCGTATCGTGGTTGGTGGAGGCGAATTCCGGATCCCAGCCGGGGAAGTTCGTCCATGTTCCCAGGTTTTTCCCCGAGGCATATACTTGCAGCATATCCAGTCCGCCGAGGGCTTTCAGGAGTTTGGGACCGAAGGTATAGGTAAGGGATACATCTTGCAGGCGGACAAACCCACGGCTCAGCCAGTTGCCGCTGTATACGGCGGGGGAATTGTAGATACCGGTTGATTCGGTGCTTCTGTTTTCAGGTGTCCAATAGTGTTTGGCCGATGTCTGGTTGATGCGGTACACATCGTCGGAACGCTGGGAAACGTTGGTGAAGTCGTAGGAGTTGAAGAGGTAATATCCGTTTCCGCCCTGTATGGAATTGAGGAGGAAGTAGAGCGACCAGTTTTTATACCTGAGCGTATTGGAGACACTGAAGGTATAGTTGGGGGTTTTGTAGCCAATCACGCTACGGTCGTCGGCTGTAATCTTATTGTCGCCGTTCAGGTCTTCGTATTTGAACTGTCCGGGATACCATCCCTCGTATATTGTGCCGTTGTACAGGTCTTCTTCCTGCCACATGCCGATGATCTTATAATCGTACACGGCCGATATGGATTTGCCTACGAACCAGGAGTTGCCTTCGTCCTTGTCTTCTTCGCCTCCGTAGAGTTTGGTAATCTTATCGCGGTTGAGCGAGAAGACGAGGCCCGTATCCCAGGTAAAGTCGGGCAGTTGCACATTGGTCGAAGTGAGTTCCAGGTCAATTCCCTTGTTGCTGATGCCTCCGATGTTGGCCCATACGATTTCGTATCCGCTGGACCAGGGGATGCGTCTTTTCACCAGGACGTCTTCGGTTTGCGCCGTATAGTAGTCTATTGAGGCATTGAGGCGCCGGTCGAAGAATCCCAGGTCCAGACCGATATTATAGGATGTAGTTCTTTCCCAGGCCAGCGACGGATTCCCCATGGAGTCCGGGTAAACGCCCACGACGGATGCCGATCCGTAGACAAAGGGCTCCGTGGTCATCTTCGAGAAGCTACTGTAACGACCGATACCCTGGTTGCCGTTCTGCCCGTAGGACAGCCTGAGCTTGGCGTACAATCCTTCCGTATCCTGCAGGAAGTCTTCTTCCGAGGCGATCCATCCCAGCGAGAAGGAAGGAAGGGTTACGAACTTGGTATTGGCGCCGAAGCCGGAGAACCCGTCCCGACGCACCGTTGCGGCGACCATGTAGCGGTTTTTGAATTGGTAGTTGATGCGTCCCATGTAGGAGACGCCCATTTCTTCCCAGGCTTCGTTGTCGTCGGTAGTCAGTTTGGTACCCAGGGCCATGTTGTTGAATCCCAGGGTTGCATTGTCGAAGTATTCGGATATGAGGCGGAATTTGCCTCCGTAATATTTTTCGCGGCTGTACAGCAGGGTTGCGTTCACGTTGTGGTTGCCAAACTTACGGATGTAGGTTACGATGTTGTTTAGGATCCAGCTGTTGCTTTCTTCCGGTGTCCGTTCGGCCCTTCCGTTGGTGCCGTACCCGTCGGGTGTAGTCACGGGGTGGAAGACGTTGTTGGTGCGCCGGTAGGCCGTATTGGAATAGTTGAAGTCGTAGCTCAATCCTTTCACAAAGGGTACATCTATTTTGGCATTGGCCACGTAGAAGAGCGTGTTCCGAATATCCACGTTGTCCGACGTTGTGCGTGCCAGGGGATGGGGCATATAGCTTTCGCCCGTGAGGTAGGTCACGAAATTCGTCATATCGCGCGGATTGGGCGCATTGGCCAGCGGGCTGGCTTCCCTGGCGTCTTCCAGAAGGGCGTTGAGGCCGGAATAGTCGCGGGTGGAATAGTTCACATTCAGGCCTACGGTAAGCCATTCGGCCAGTTTCCCGTCCACTTTGGTATTGAAGGTAAAGCGGTCGAATTGGTCGTTCACCATCACGCCCTGTTCGCTGGAGTAGGAAAGGGAGGCGTAGTAATTCACCCGGTCGGAAGTGCCTGAGAAGTTTGCATCATAGCCTTGAATCACCGGCGCATCGCGCGAGATAATGTCTACCCAGTCTATATCTCCCCCTTGGTTGTACATATCTCTTTCTTCCTGTGTACGCAGACGTGCTCCCACGACTTGTTTGTCGGCCACATTCGGGTAAGCGGGTTTGCCGGCCTCGCTGGTGGGTTTGGCGGCATACCAGGCGTAGAGGTCTTGTTGATAATAATAATCCACGAGGCGGAGGGCGTATTCCTCGGCGTTCATCACCTTCATGGGCGTGGGCGTATAGCCTTGGACGCCGTAGTAGGCATTGGCGGAGATCTTCGGTTTGCCGCTTTTTCCTTTTTTGGTGGTAATGATCACCACTCCGTTGGCTGAGCGCGAGCCGTATACTGCGGCGGCGCTGGCATCCTTGAGGATGTCTATATATTCTATATCATTTACGTTAATATCGGCTATGGAACCGTTGTAAATGATCCCGTCGAGTACGATCAGGGGGTCGTCGTTGGCTGAGAGGGAGGTTTTGCCACGGATAGACAGTTTGGCTTCTCCTCCTGCCAATCCGCTTTGCGTAAGGCTCACGCCTGCGGATGCTCCGGAAAGTACCTGCGCCAGGTTTACGTTGGGGATTGCGGCTTTTTCGTCCAGCGTAACGCGGGCCACCGATCCGGTGAGGTCGCTTTTTCTCAGCGTACCGTAACCCACCACGATCACCTCATCCAGGCTTTGGGAGTCTTCCTGCATCCTTAGGTTGATGACGTTGCTACCTTCTATTCTCACCTCCAGGGTTGTATATCCGATGTAAGAGAAAACGAGCGTAGCATTCCGGTCCGACACTCTCAGGGAGTATTTCCCGTTCGTATCGGTAATCGTACCGGAGGTCGTACCTTTTTCATAAACATTCACGCCGATAAGCGGTTCTGCGTTGACGGCGTCGGTTACTGTTCCTGTTATGGTCGGGTCTCCGGTTTGTGCTTTTAATTCGGAGACGAGGCAAGAGAACAGGATAAAACAAACAGTGAGCAGCATCACTGTCGGTTGTACATTTGGGTTATACTTTTTCATGTTTTAAGTAAATAATAAATTAAAGCTTAATGCAAAGATTGATCTCTTGGAAACGCGTTGTGCCTGTACACAAACGATGCGTTGGGGGGCGGAGGGTGATTAACTTGAGTTCATAAGGCATTGATATTAGTGATATTAGAATGTATTACGTGTATCGCAAAAAGAGGAAGAGCAGCCCGAACTCTTTTAGTCCGAAAAGGCCACTCTTGCATATATAAACAATAAGACTGTGTCCTAACGAGAGAGAGAGAGAGAGAGAGAGAGAGAGAGAGAGAGAGAGAGAGAGAGAGAGAGAATTTTAATGTTGTTTTTTTTCATTCGCAAAAAACTATGTATTAAGGGGTAAGAACCCGTTCCCGATGGGCGAAAAAAGCTATTTTTTTTCTCATTTTCCGGAACAATCCATGCGGGGAACGTCTCAAAAGATTGCGCATTATCAACATATGTTATGTGGGTAGTCATAAAAGCCGTCATTGTTATTAGATTCATTTGCAAACATACATATTTTTTCACTATACTATGCTTCCCCGAATGTTTAAATAAGCGCGTATACGGCTGCACCGAATACGGCGCCGCCCGGAGCCAACCTCGTGGAAACATCCGAGGCCGCGAATGTTTGCTTAGTGCCCGGTAGGCCTTCCGGTAGTGAAAAATTCCTAACGCACACTCAAAAAATAAGTTATCATTTACCAAAATAAGTTTTCCTTACCGGAAAATAAATTTCTCCGTACCGAGAAATAAACTTTTCCGTACGGAGAAATTTATTTTTCCGTACGGAGAGATAAATTTTTCCGTACGGAGAAATTTTCTTTCGAGTGAGATAAATTTATCGCTGACTGCT
>JAITKB010000044.1 GCA_031278605.1 Tannerellaceae bacterium | reverse complement strand
ACATCAATAACACCAGATCCACTTCCTGAATAATATCTTCCAACACACAAACCGGGGTATGAGGGTTCAAAGTCACACCGGCTTTCATGCCGGCTTCTTTAATGGCTGAAACTGTACGGTGCAAATGGAGGGAGGCTTCATAATGCACATTCATCAAATAGGCGCCCAGGTTGGCCACTTCGCAGATAAACTTTTGGGGTTCTACTACCATCAGATGAACATCCATTGGTTTTTTCAGTATCGTCCCCACGGCCTCTAATATGGGGAATCCGAAAGAAATATTCGGAACAAATACTCCATCCATAATATCGAGGTGCAACCAGTCCGCCTCACTGTTATTCACTCTTTCTATTTCTTGCTGCAGATGCAGGAAATCGGCGGCCAGCAAAGAGGGCGCTACCTTATGTTTCTTATTCATAGCCATTGATAACAAAGATATATAAAAAAGAAAGGGAATATAGAACTCCATATTCTCTTTCTTACTTTCTTAGTTCAGTATAAACCCACAGAGTTTTTTCTCTATGAGTGGTTCAACGTGATAAACCCGGGCGAACTGTGTCAGAAAACTCAACGTTTGTTTGCAGGGCATAATCGGTTTGCCGTTGTTGCTGTTTCCCTTTCCCATAATTTTACCTCGGCATCGTGTAGAAAAATTTTTCATAGGCAGACTTTTTATATTTAATTATAAAACGCTGCCTCCATCTTTCTATTGTGCGGATAAATATATTTTCAAGGGGACCCCTGTGTCTGCTATATCAGCGATAATTCCATTTGATTTTCTGCAATCATTCGCCGCATATTCAGGATGGCATAACGCATTCTACCCAGCGCCGTATTGATACTTACACCTGTGATATCTGCGATTTCTTTAAAACTCAGATCCTGATAGTAGCGCATTTCCAATACCTCTCGCTGGTTTTCGGGAAGATACCGAATCAATTTTTTTATGTCTGCGAGTACCTGATGATGTACCATACGGTCTTCGATGGTTCCGTCACAGAGTTTGATATTATTAAACAGATCTATCTCTACATCGTCATTAGACACGGTGTTTTCACTGCGCTCCTGACGGAAATAGTCGATAATCAAATTATGGGCAATACGGGTAATCCAGGCTTTGAATTTGCCGTTCTCCGTGTAACGCCCCTGCTTAATGGTCATAATCACCTTCACGAAAGTTTCCTGAAAGATGTCTTCCGTCAGATCCTTGTTACGTACAATAAAATAGATATAGGAATAAATACAACTCTTGTAGCGATTCAATAATACATCGAAAGCTGCATTTTTACCTTCAGCATAAAGAACAACCAACTTTTCGTCGGGCATCGTTTTTAATGAGTTCATTACTTTCTGTGTTTTAAAATTGCTTCGAGTAATGATATGCTATAGGCTAATAGATTTGATGTTATACAATAATTCTTACGGACACAAAATAAATAAAAGAAATTCATCTCAACAATTTTTTGTAATTTAAATCAAAGAAGATGTCCATTGTCTACGGATTATCGGTACATACAAGGGACATTCCTGTACAAACAGTTCTCAAAATTTATAGCCTAAAGTGAGCGCTACATGCGTAGTATTCGTCTTTAATACGGTAGGAGTTGAATTTATGATCAACTGATTGCCGGCATATATCTTGGAGAAGGTATACAGATTTTCCTCCTGGGCTTTTAATACGCAGGCTGCATCCATATAGAAATTCGAGGTGAAACGATAACCTAATCCGAAGGTATAATTCGTTATACTTTTTTCTGTGGTATAATGTGGGATCGTCCCTACGGTGTACACTTCAGAGGTGGCGTCCCGCAGAACACTACTCATCGGATTGCCTATCCGGGCGGCTCCTGCCCGTATGGCAAATCGGGGGGTTAGTTTTACTTCTCCTCCTATGCGCAAGGTAGCGGCGGAGGTGAAATTTGTTGTTACCTCGTCGTTGGTTATCCGGTCTTCGATGCCTTCCCAATTATACATTTTCATGTTCTTGTAATTGGTTCGTTCGTAGTCGACACTCAGCAGGGCCATTCTTCCGATAATTAGCGCGGCGCTGAATAACCATTTGTCCGGCGAACGGTATCGGTACTCGGTGATACCTTCCGGGGTACGTATGTCGAACCTGGGTTCGTTCCAATAGTTGGTTTCGCTGTTGGCCGTTGCCTGGTATCGGTCGGTCATCTTGTACCAGGTGGGGGAATTGTATGCAACACCCAGTCGCAGAAAATTTACGGGGCGGAGTATCGCTCCTATGTTCAGCGCATAGCCTGTGCCTTCCGTCCGCAGCCAGTTCTCTAATTCCAGATAGTTCTTGTTGGCGAAGTCTTCGGCAAAATAGGAGTTATAGTGATAACTAATATCCGTGATCGCAAGGGAGGCGCCCAACAGGGCGATGTCGGAAATATTCAGTCCGAAAGCCATATTGTACTGATCAATCGCTCCTCTTTCCTTTACATTTAATTCCCGGCCGGCGAGGGGATAGGGGTGCATTGTCCCGTTTATATTGTCGCCAAAGGCGCTGATGTAACGATTCCCCACATCCATGGCGTCAATAAAGACGGCGTCGTATCCGAGGACGCTCAGCCAGTCATTGTTGTTGGACGAGGCATAGGGGTCGTATCCGTTGCCGTGGGAGAGGTCGTCTTTGTGTCTTCCTTTGACATTGGCGCGTTCGGCTATGTAGTCCGAGAGGGAGTAGTTCTGATCGCCCATGCCCAAGGAGGTATAGTTCCGGTAATAGTCTTTCAGCCGGTTGTAGGAGAAGCCTACATTCCAGCCCAAGATGCCGGCGTCGGCGGAGGAGGGGAAATATCCTACGTAGGCGATATTGTCGAAATTAAACCGGGCGCTGCTTCCTGTTGCGGTTGGTCCGGTGGTATTGGTGGCGATCACTTTATGGCTTATGGTGGCAACCATTTCGGAACTGCGGTATACGGACAGGCCGGCAGGGTTGGCCCCCATAACGGAAATATCGCCGCCCAAGGCTCCGAAGGCGCCGCCCATGGCCTGGTAACGTGCCGTGCCTCCCAGATCGGTCTGGGCGTATTTGTAGGCATCCAACTGCCCTTGAGAAAAAACGGCGCTGCTAATAAATACCAGCGCCGGAATAATTAAATTGATTCTTTTCATCTTCTTTCTGCTCTTTTCAACCTTGTTTTTGTTTGTTATGAATTTCATCTGCCTCGACCGCCACTGCCGGAACGGCTAACGCTTCCGCCTCCGCCCGAGGATCTGCCGCTACTGCTGCCGGAGGATCCGCTACCGAAGGAACTGCTGCGGGAGGAAGACGTAGAGGGCGTATAGCTGGGGGCGCTGCTGCGGGAGGAAGAGGCAGCGGGCGTAGTGCTCGAAGGGGTAGAGGCGACGCGGGTACGTCCGCTTGTGCCGGAGGCTGCGTCCCGGGTGGTTACCGAGGGGGCGCGTCGGCTGCTTGTTGTGCCTTCCTGGTAGCGCGGGGCGGAGGAACTGCGTCCGCTACCGGTGGAGGAAGGTCTCGAAACGGAGGTATTCCTCTCGCCGGAGGAGCTTCGCAGGGAGGACGACCGGGAGGAAGATACGGAGCGACTGCGGCTGTCTGTGGCTACCCGGCGGTTGCCGTAGGAGGCCGAACTTCTGC
Source organism: Tannerellaceae bacterium (assembly GCA_031278605.1). GTDB lineage: Bacteria > Bacteroidota > Bacteroidia > Bacteroidales > Tannerellaceae > DFXE01. The sequence goes on along the minus strand of JAITKB010000044.1, from coordinate 13,616 downwards.
CTCCGGAATAGGATCGAGCGGAGGAGCGTTGGGAGTAATATCCCGAATGTCCGTAGGAATAATGGTAGTGCGGGTATCCGTAGTATCCGCCATAGAATCCTCCGTAGTATCCTCCGTAATAGCCCCATGACGGACCCCAGGCGTAGTAGTGGGGGGCGTAGAAGCCGGAGTAGAAGCCTCCCCAGCCCCAGCCCCAGCCGCCGTATGGTCCGTACCAGGAGGAGTAACGCCAGGGATAATAATACCAGGGGTCGTACCAGGAGGCATAACCTCCCCAGCCCCAGGCGTTGCCCAGGTTGATATTGAGGCTTACGTTAGCGCCTGTGTCGGCGTAGTCGGTTTGATAGTCGTAGGCATAATAGCCGTCGCTCAGGTAGAGGTCCACCCGGTCGGCGCCGGCTATGGTGATCTTACTGGGCGAATGATAGCGGATGATGCGTTCGGTATACTCCGTATCCGAGTGTTGCCGGTTGTTTTGGATCACCGGGGTGTCCTGTACTTCTTCGTAATCGTAGGGATCTTCTTCGTAGTCGAAGGATCGACGGTTGTATTCATCCACGTCACGCTGGGCGTTGTTGTTGTACGACGGGGACGGGGAGACAGGCGTTGCATCAGCTACGGTGGCGCCTGTTTGCCGGGGTGTCGATGTGTTTTTCTTTTCGGCCTGCTTGTTTTGTTTGGCTTTGGCAGAAGAGAAATAGACGTCATCGAAAAATTCTTCCTGTGCTGTGATGCCGGCGGACAGGGCGAGCATCAGGAACAGGGCTGTCGTTTTTACAGGTTTCATTTTCATACCTCCTTATTTTGTTCGTTAGTAATTTTTAGTTGTTTATAATTGATAGACTTGTTCGGTCCGGCTTAGTTTAAATTATTTTTTCTGTTTTGTATGTATTCACAAATCTATGGATATTCCGTGGGATAGTCGTCGAATACAGATTCTTTAACTTAAAGGATGCGCCGGCGGAGGGAAACGCTGCACCACCGGCGGGGGAGCGGGGAAAAACCCTCAGGAATTGCGTCCTGCTTTTTTCAGCAGGATGTATCCCGACAGACCTCCCAGGATGGAGGCCGAGAAGATCCCGATTTTGGCCTGCAGGATGTATTCCGGATCGGTAAATGCCAGGGAGGTGATGAACAGGGACATGGTAAAACCGATGGAGGCCAGCAAACCCATCCCCAGCAGGTGTTTGTAGCCCATGCCTTGGGGCAGGGGCGTTAGTTTGAGTTTGACCAGCAGCAGGGTTGTGCCTACTACGCCGAGGGTTTTGCCCGCCAGGAGTCCCAGGGCGGCTCCCGTGGCCACGCTGCCGAAGAGTTGACTTGGGTCGATGTGCATGGAGACGCCCGTATTGGCAAGGGCAAAAATGGGTACGATGATAAACGTAGCGAAGGGATGCAGGGCTTGTTCCAGGCGTTGCAGGGGGGGGATGGCCATGTTGGTGCCTTGTTTTACTTCGGCCAGGATGTCGAGTTGATTTTCGGAGAGGGCCGATTTATGTTTCGTATCCGATGCGGTTGCTTTGAGTCGCGTCAGGTAGTCGTGGATTTTGGCGATGTAATCGTGTTTGCCGATCCGCACGTCGGCCGGGATGGTGAAGGCGGCCATGACGGATGCGATGGTTGCGTGCACGCCCGACGTCAGAAAGGCCACCCATACGCCCAGGATGCCCAATACGGCATAGAAAAGCAGGTTGCGGATCCCCATTTTGTTCCCTATGATCATGGTGGAGACGAAGCCGAAACCGATCAGGAGGTTGGACACGGAGATTTCCGAGGTATAGAAAAAGGCGATCACCAGGACGGCGCCGAGGTCGTCCACAATGGCAAGGGCCGTAAGGAATACTTTCAGGGAAACGGGCACTTTCTTACCCAGCAGATGCAAAACGCCCAGGGCAAAGGCGATGTCGGTAGCCATGGGAATTCCCCAGCCCCGGTGTACATCTCCGGCGGGGTTCAGCGAGAGGTAGATGAGGGCCGGTGCGATCATGCCTCCCAGGGCGGCGGCTATGGGCAACAGGGCTTTGCGTGGGGTCGACAATTCCCCGCCGGAGATTTCCCTTTTGAGTTCAAGTCCCACGACGAAGAAGAACACGGCCATCAGTCCGTCGTTGATCCAGTGATAGATGGAAAACTCCAGGTAGGATTCTCCGTCGAAGCGGAAGCCGAACTTATGCTCGAAAAAGTGGAAGTAGGCATCGGCCCAGGGCGAGTTGGCCAGAAAGAGCGCGATCACCACGCATATTCCCAGGACGATACCGCTTGATTTTTCCTGTTGGATAAAGGTTTGGACCGGATAAACGAATTTGTCTATCGGGTAAGTTTTCTGTTTGGTTATAGATTTCTTCATTACCTGTTCTCTTGCCTTATTTTTTGGGAGGGCAAATATACTTATTTCAGAGGAGGTTCGGGCCGGAAAATCGGGAATTTCGATTCCCTGCGGGTAAAAGTCTGCCGGAAACTTGATTCCGAACTTTACCCATGGGGAATCGGCTGCCGGGAACTTGATTCGGAACTTTACCCATAGGGAATCGGCTGCCGGGAACCTGATCGGGACTTTTACCCATGGGGAATCGGCTGCCGGAAGATTTCTTCCCCCGGATGCTTTTGCGGGGCGGGGAGCGAGGAGTTGCGCGTTTATATCCTTACCTTTGCGGCGATATATTTACCCATACCAATCCCAACCATGTCTGAAAACAGTCAATCCCATGCACACTGCTGCTGTCGGGAACCGGAACAGAAACCGGATTCCCGGATACAAAAACTACGGAAAATCCTCTCTCCCCTCGCCGGGCTGATTCTCCTGGTTTCCCTCCTTGTCGTAGACCATCTGGCCAAAGGCGAAATCGGCCAAAGACTCATGGGAGATCCCGCCACGCACCCGCGCATACGTCCGTTCCTTTACCTCGGCGCCTATCTCCTGGTGGCGCTTCCCGTGGCCCGAAACGCCTGGGAAAGCCTCCGGAGAAAAGATCCCTTCAATGAATATAGCCTGATGCTGATGGCTACCCTCGGCGCCTTTTGCATCGGCGAATATCCCGAAGCGCTGGCCGTTATGGTGTTCTACTCCATCGGGGAATTGTTTCAGGACGCCGCCGTGAACAAGGCGCGCCGAAGCATCAAGGCCCTGCTGGATATTCGGCCCGCTACGGCCAGCGTATGGCGCGAGGAGCGTTTCGTGGAGGTCTCGCCCCAGAGCGTGCAGCCCGGGGAAACCCTTCTGGTGAAGGTCGGGGGGAGGGTTCCCTTAGATGGCCGGCTGCTTTCGGAGATCGGGCGCTTCAATACGGCGGCCCTCACGGGAGAAAGTCGCCCGCAAACCCTGTACAGGGGAGACAGCGTGCCGGCCGGCGCCGTCAGCATCGACAAGGTGGTGGAAATAAAGGCGGAAAAAGCCTACCGGGACAGCTCCCTGGCGCGTATCCTGGACCTGGTGCAGGAGGCCGCCTCGCGCAAGGCGCATACCGAACTGCTGATTCGCCGCTTCGCCCGGGCGTACACCCCCGCGGTTTTTTGCCTGGCCTTGGGCATCGCCTTCCTTCCCCGCTTCTTTATGCCCGATTACGTGCTGACCGACTGGGTGTATCGCGCCCTGGTTTTCCTGGTGATCTCCTGCCCTTGCGCCCTGGTGATTTCCGTTCCCCTGGGGTATTTCGGAGGCATTGGGGCCGCCTCGCAGCAGGGGATTCTCTTCAAAGGGGCCAATTACCTGGATCGGATGGCCTCGATAAACACGGTGGTGATGGATAAAACCGGTACCGTAACCAAGGGCGTCTTCCGGGTACGGGAGGTGTCTTCGCTCCGGTTCACGCGGGAGGAATTGCTGGGTATGGCGGCGTCTGTGGAAAAATTTTCTACCCACCCCGTGGCCGGCGCCATTGTGTCGGCATGGGAGGAATCCCCGAACCACCCGGGGGATCTACCCCTGATCACCCAGGTGGAGGAAATCCCCGGCATGGGCATGAAAGGGCTAAGCCCCCGTGGGGAAATCCTGGCAGGAAACCGACGGCTGATGCATCGGTATCATATATTATACGACGAGGACCCGGAAAACCGGACCGAGACGGTGGTTCTCGTGGCCGTGGGCGGATGCTACGCCGGCTGTATCACCATTTCCGACGAAGTAAGGGAGGACGCCCCGGAAGCCCTGGAAGCCCTGCGCCGGGAAGGCGTCAGCCGGATATGGATGCTGAGCGGCGACACGCAATCCATCGTCACCCGCATCGCCCGCGCCGTGGGAATCGACCAGGCCTGGGGCGACCTGCTGCCCGAAGGGAAGGTCCGACACATAGAAGCCCTGAAAGCCAACCCCGCCAACCGTGTGGCATTCGTTGGCGACGGCATCAACGACGCCCCCGTGCTGGCGCTTAGCGACGTGGGAATCGCCATGGGAGGAATGGGTTCGGACGCCGCCATCGAGGTGGCCGACGTCGTCATACAAACCGACCGGCTCTCCCGCCTCGCACCGGCCATCCGCATCGCACGGGCAACCAAACGGATCGTGATGCAGAACATCGCCCTCGCCCTGGGAACCAAATCCCTGGTGATGCTGCTCGGCGCCTGTGGCCTGGCCAGCCTGTGGGAGGCGGTATTCGCCGACGTGGGAGTGGCGCTCGTGGCCGTCCTAAATTCCGTCCGTATCCTGCGGATGAAATTCGGCCCCCCCCATGAAACAACCCCGTAAACGCAAATCCTCAAGCAAAGCGGCGTAGGCGGAAGAGGCCCTCAGCAAAGGCGGATGACCCACCACAAAGAGCTGCTTCCTGGCCCGGGTAAGGGCCACGTTGAGTTTCCGGTCGATCACCAGCCCCTCCTCTTCCAGCACATTCGATCCGATGAACTCCATGTCGTGCGCCCGGTTGGCGCATATGCTGTAAATGATCACATCGCGCTGCGAACCCTGGTAGCGCTCCACCGTATCAACCGTCAATTCCTCCAAGCCCGGCAGGCCCAGGGCATGGAGCGCCCGACGAATCTCCCCCGCCTGGTTGCGGTAAGGGGTGATAACCCCCAGGGTTTCGCCGGGAGAAAATTCCAGGCGATTGCCTCGGTACAAGGCATGAACGTGTTCCACCAACTTCGTTACAATGTATACTTCGTGGCTGTTCCTTTTTTCCTCGGAGGTCTTTTCCGAAGGGAAAAAGGCGATGCGGTGCGTGGCAATGACCCGCTGCCAGGGATTTGCCCCGGTCTGTATCGGGTCATAGTCCAAGGCCCCGGTCTGGTGGGGATTCCCGGCGATTTGGAGCTTGCCGGCGTAGAAGGCCCGGTTGGGGAAAGAGGCGATTTCATGGTGCATCCGCCCCTGTCTGGACAAAATGCCGCAAAAAGGCGAATTCCCCTCCCTGCAATGCAGGCGGTAAAGACGCTCAAAGAGCGAAACCCCACCCGCCTTCCCCGCCTGAATCACAATGGCCGGAAGCTGCTTGTGGTCGCCAATGAGAATAAACTTCCCCAGCGCATTCCCCCCCCCGGCGTCCCGGGCAGAGAGAATCCCCAGCATCTGCGACTCAGGGATCTGAGAAGCTTCGTCCACAATGGCTACCGGGAAAGAAAGCAACTCAAAGAGCTGCATCCTGCCGGACATCGAAGCCACCGTAGCAACAAAAAGCCGGTGTTCGCGGAGCTTCTCCTTCAACTGCTCCCTGGATGCGCACGACTCCGCCACACGCTCCAGAAAGCGGCCCCGGCAGGCCTCCTTGCAGGCCCAGGCGTTCCCCATGCGGATATACGTCTCCCCCGTAGCCTCCAGCACGTCGCAAATCTCATCCACCGCACGGTTCGTATACGAAAGCAAAAGAATCCGGCAGGAAGGATCCCCAAGGAACTCCTCCACCATTGCGCGAAGGGCCAGGGAGGTCTTCCCCGTTCCCGGAGGCCCGGCCAGGAGGTAATAATCGTTGGCCTGCTTTGCCCTTAGCGTCACTTCGTCGATTTCGGGAGACCCGGAATGCCTTTCCAGCGTTTTCCCCCTATCCGCCGTCGGCCGCCGGAGGTTCAGCAAGAGCTGCTTCCGGTCGTCGTTCGCCCAAAGAAAACGATACAGCCCGCCGTAAGCGGCATGGAAAGAAGCGTCCGGGTAATCATGCTCCAGGGCATAAAGGCTCCGGGAAGGAAATACCGCCGGATTGCACTGACGCTGACGCAACATCACGGTAATCTCCCCCGGGGAAAGACTCCCCACGGCGCCCTTGAACACCCGGCGGTTCGTCACATTCTCCCCCGGAGCGTTCCGCTCGTAAAGAAGCACCCGATCCCCCGGACGGAAGTTGGGCTGAAACCCCTCCGAACAGGGAGGTATCGCAAGGCGCAGGGCCGGCATCTCCGCCCCGGCCCGGTTCTCCGTCACCGAAAGGTCGGCCAGCAAATCGCCGGCCGCCAGCTTCTCCCCGGTCGTTGCCAGCCACAAAGACGCAAGCCCGCGAATCGCCCCGTGCTCCCGGTATCCGGTCTTCGACAAATAATGCTCCCGGACAACAAAACGATACTGGCTGAGGAAATAGTCCCTCTCCGCCTCCGTGGCACGCTCGAAAGGCTCCAGGAAACGATTCATCCGGGGGATGATGTAACGCTCCAGGAAAACAGGATGCGAGGCCCGGTTGCTTATCAGCGTCTCCGCTCGCAACGCCTTCAGGAGCTGCCTGGTCTGCTGTCCGGTGTCGTCCCCGGCAATGCGGTGTTCGTTGGCCACGATGAGGTTGCGGATATTCAGGATCTCCCCAACAGCCTCCATGCAGGGAACCGGCAAACGCAAACCGGCGCCGGGGGCCGTGTACCTGGAATAGCAAACAAAGGTTTGCAGTTGCTGCTCTTCCAGCCCCAAAACCTGCTGAACCATGATCCGGTACAAAAACGCCTGCGCCCGGTGATTCTCCCCAATCAAGCGGACATCGGATTCGGGAAAGGGAGCCTTGCCCGATTTCAATTCAATCACAAACGACTTCCCGCCCCCGGGAGCCAACTGCAGAAAGTCCGGCCGCCCGTGTATACCCAGGTCTTCGCAGATAAAATTCGGCTCCAGGACGGCATTTCCCCGGTCAACCGCTTGTTCCGGGAAGCCCTGACGCACCAGGCGACGCAGGTTCTCAAACTGCGTTTGCGCCTCCCGGAAAAAGGATTCGCGGATCTCCCCGCAGGCGGCAAACTCCACGGGCATCTTCCGGAAAGCCTTCCGAAGCGCCTCCCGGCAACTCACCGGCTCTTGGGGGGTCTCGTTCACAAGTTCCTCAAGAAAGAGGTGGACGGTATTCCCCAACAAAATATAACGGCTGTTGGGAGGAGGATCAAGGCGGTTCTTCACAAAGTGCAGCGCGTTGGCGCCATAGGGTTGCATACATTCGGCCAGCGAACTGATGTCCACAAGGTAATCCGGCTCGAGAACAATTAGCCGGGGATGAAGGATCCCTTGTTCGTCCGTGGTTACATCCACCAGGTTCAGGCAAGAATTCTCCCAAAGGGCATCCACCGTAGCCCGGAACACCCCGCAAGGATCGTACTTCACCCGCATGGGTCGCGCCCCGGCAGCCTCCGCACGGTCTTCCGCCCTTCGTACATGGATATACTCCCTGTCCACCCAAGACACCGTGACTCTTATCTTATTTCGCATGGTTCGGTGAATCGTTATTCGTTATATTTGTGTTACCAATAATAAAATAATGAAGGATTATGAAGAAAGCTGTATTATTTCTTGCCACCGGCTTTGAAGAAACGGAAGCCGTAGCAACTGCCGATGTACTGCGTCGGGGAGAGATCGACACCCGGCTTGTTTCCATCACCGGCGACTGCAAGGTCACCGGCGCCCACGGCATCAGCCTCCTTGCCGACGCCCTGTTTTCCGAGGTAGATTTTTCCCCCATCGACGCCCTGATTCTTCCGGGCGGGATGCCGGGAGCGGCCAACCTGAATGCGTGCGAACCCTTGAAACAACTCCTTGTTGCGCATCATGGAAAAGGGAAACTCGTGGCTGCCATCTGCGCCGCCCCCTTAGTGCCGGGCGGACTTGGTCTGCTGAAAGGATGCCGGGCGACTTGCTATCCCGGATTTGAAGGGTACCTCGCCGGCGCTACCCTCACCAACGAAGGGGCCGTGGTGCACGACAGGATGATCACAGGAAAAGGACCTGCCCTGGTTTTCGATTTCGCCCTGAAGATTGTTTCCTGCCTGCAAACACAGGCCCGGGCCGAATCGGTGGCCGGCGACCTGCTGCTCATCGGCTAAGAAAAGCGGCAGGATACGCCGGCACGGACTTAGGTCTTGTTGCGAATGTCCACCCGGCGTATCTTGCCGCTGATGGTTTTCGGCAGTTCTTCCACAAATTCTATGATTCGCGGGTATTTGTAAGGAGCCGTCACTTTTTTCACATGCTCCTGAATCTCGCGCACAAGCGCCTCCCCGGCTTGCGTCTTATATTCCCCGGAAAGGACTACGGTGGCCTTGACCACTTGCCCGCGCACCTCGTCGGGCACGCCCGTGACGGCACATTCCACTACCGAGGGATGCGTCATCAGAGCGCTTTCCACCTCGAAGGGGCCAATGCGATAGCCGGAACTTTTAATCACATCGTCGGTACGTCCCACAAACCACAGGTAGCCGTCCTGGTCGCGCCAGGCTACGTCGCCCGTATGGTACATGTCGTTGTGCCATACCTCGTGGGTCAGTTGTGCGTCGCGGTAATACTCCTTGAAAAGTCCCAGGGGAATCCCCTTATCCGTGCGGATGATGATTTCCCCCTGTTCGCCATCCTCGGCCCGTTCGCCGTCGGGGCGAATCAGGTCCACGTCGTACTGGGGATTGGGAACGCCCATCGAGCCGGGTTTCGGTTCCATCCAAGGAAAGGTGGCAACGGTGACGGTGGTTTCCGTTTGTCCGAATCCTTCCATCAGTTTGATCCCCGTCAGGTGGAAGAACGCCTCATACACGGCGGGGTTGAGCGCTTCGCCGGCAATGGTGCAATAACGCAACGAGGAAAGGTCGTAACGGCTCAGGTCTTCGCGAATCAGGAAACGGAAAATCGTCGGCGGAGCGCAAAGCGAAGTAATGCGGTAATCCTGAATCATGCGCAGCATATCGGCAGGGGTGAATTTCTCGTGATCGTAAACAAACACCGTAGCCCCGGCAATCCATTGTCCGTAGAGTTTTCCCCATACGGCTTTGCCCCAGCCCGTATCGGCAATGGTAAGGTGAAGGCTATCCCGGTGCAGGTTGTGCCAGAAGCTGCCGGTCACGATATGCCCCAGGGGATAGGTGAAATCATGCGCCACCATCTTGGGGTTGCCCGTTGTCCCGGAAGTAAAATACATAATCGAGATGTCTTCGTTGGCATTGGGCCGGGCGGGACGGACAAAAGGCCGGGCATTGCGGATGCCCTGTTGGAAATCCTCGAATCCCTCCGGCACAACGGGACCGATAGAGACGGTTTTCTCCACCGAAGGCGATTCGGGCAAAGCCTCCGTGACGTGCCGCGTGATGATCGCTTCCCCCGCACATACGATGAGTTTAATATCCGCCGCATTGTTGCGGAAAACAAGATCTTTCTTCGTCAACAGGTGGGTGGCGGGGATAACCACCGCCCCCAGTTTGTGCAGGGCGATGATGGAAAACCAGAACTCGTATCTCCGTTTAAGGATAAGCATCACCTTGTCGCCATGTCCTATGCCCAGCGATTGGAAATAAGAGGCTGTCCGGTCCGAATCCCTTTTCAGTTCGGCGAAAGTAAAGTCGATGTGTTCCCCCCGGTCGTTCGTCCAGCAAAGGGCCTTTTTGTCGGGATGTGTTGCGGCCCATTCGTCCACCACGTCGTATCCGAAGTTGAAGTTGTTCGGAACGTTCACCTTGAAATTCTTTATGAAGTCTTCCTGAGACTCGAAAGAGGTTTTACTTACAAATTTCTCCAGCATATCGTTGTCTGTTATCTGATACTAAGGTTTATATTATGATCGCCAGGAATCGCACCTTCTCCCCGTTCAGGGCTTTCATTCCGTGTGGGAGTTCGGAGTTGAAGTAGATGCTGTCGCCTTCGTTGAGCGTTACATCTTTTCCGTTGATGCGGAGCAGCATACATCCTTCCAGTATGAGGTTGTATTCCTGTCCGGTGTGGGAATTAAGGTAGACGGGGGCGTTGTCCGGTGTGGGATGCACGGTAACGAGAAAAGGGTCGGCTTTTCTGCCGGCGAAACCTGCTGCCAGCGACTGGTATTTGTAAGCTTTCGTTCGTTCCACGGCCACGCCTTTTCCTTTTCGTGTGACAAAGTAGGTATTCATCTTTGGTTCGTCGCCGAACATCAGGGTGGTAAGTTCCACGTTATAGGCCTGGGAGATCCGGTGAAGGATGCTGACGGATATGTCCGTGTCGCCGCTTTCCAGCCGAAGGTATTCTTCCACAGACAGGTTGGCAACCCGGCTCATCTCCTGGGGCGTGATGTCCAAGGCATCCCGAAGCCCTGCCAGGCGTTCTGCTATTTGCTTTATCTGTTCGTTCATATCATATATATATGGTTGTTTAAAATTCGAGGTCTCAAAGATATGAAAATAAGTTTACCTCCGGGAAGATGTCTCCAAGATCGCCTCCAGCACCGGCAACATCCGGCTGAGGCGGCGGGATTTTATCAGGATATTCCAAAAGGGTTCAAACTTCTTCCACCCCCCGGTATAGAGCAGATGCCGCATCTTTTGACGGAGCGAAGGATGAAGCCAACTGCTGCGAAGGATATTCCCCCAACGATAGAACGCACGGTAAGCCCATTCGTAGCCCTGTTGCAGTTCTTCGCGGCTGAGGCCCCGGGGACGGTAAACAATGTGGCGGGTGTCGTAGAGGTCCCAGTTTTCCGTCAGGATCCTCCCCTGTTGCATCATGCTTTGATGGAGCGGGGTTCCGGGATAGGGCGTAAGCAGATGAAAGGTAGAGGTGGTGATGCCGTTTCTTATGCCCCAGTCTACCGTGCGACGGAAGACATCCCGGTCGTCGTGGTCCAGGCCGAACACAAAGCTGCCGTTGATCATAATCCCCAGGTCGTGCAAGCCCCGAACGGCTTTTACGTAGTCGCGTTCAAGGTTTTGTTTCTTATTGCTCTGCTTCAGATTTTCCGGCGAGAACGTCTCAAAGCCCACAAATACGCTCCGGAGTCCGGCCCGGGCCGCTTTTTGTATCAAATCGCCGTCGAGCACAGAGGCCACCGTGGAGGCTGCCTGGAACACGCGCCCCATCCCCCTCATTCCTTCAAACAATGCCGCGGCAAAATCCGGATTACCCAGCAAATGGTCGTCCAGGAAATACAAGTGACGTCCCGGCAAACGCTCCATTTCCGCCAGGGCGTCGTCTACTTTTTGCGTATAAAAGGATTTCCCTCCTTTAAAGAAGGCGTCTTTGTAGCAAAAGCGGCAATGATGCGGGCATCCGCGTGTAACCACCAGGGAATTAGGCACCAGATAACGTTCCCGCTTGATTAAATCCCGACGCACCGGCGGGGCGCCGATCAGGCTACGCACCGTGGAAAGGTAGATCTTCTGCGGTCGGCGATGCTTGAAATCCTTCAGGAATTGCGGGAAGGTATCCTCGGCCGGCCCCAGGAATATGCTGTCGGCATGACCCATGGCTTCTTCCGGCAAGGAGGTGACGTGCAAACCGCCGAGCACGACGTAAGCCCCTTTGCGGCGGTAGTGGTCGGCGATTTCATAGGAACGGTAAGCATTGGTGATATACACCTGGATCATCACCAAATCGGGGGTATCCTCCAGATGCAGGGTTTCTACGTGTTGGTCCTGGAGATCGATTTCGGTATCGGGCGGCAGGTAGGCTGCCAGCGTAGCCAGTCCGAGGGGGGGGAACAAGGAATACTTGACCGGCCGCCAGAGGGGACTTTCCGCCTCGGCCAAGGCCGGCAGGATCATTTTTACTTTCACGGTTTTACTTTCACGGTTTTACTTTCACGGCATTGTTTATTTCAGGCTACGATTCTTAAAAAGGATTCTCCGTATCCGGGTTTTGCCGAAGAGATTCATGGCAAAGGATGCGATCACAACGCAAAGATCCATCGACCCTCGTTGGTGGGCGATGTAGTATTGGTCCCAGAAGCAGGATGTTTTTGCGATGTTGTCCGCCATAGAGTTGGGCCAATCCGCTGATTCCGGGTTTCATTTGCCGGCGCTCTGCGTGGTATGCGTCGTTCCATTTTAGCCGTTCGATGTCGGAGGGTGTGAGTGCGCGCGGCCTCATTCGTACAATATCAAAGGTTCGTTTCATTTCAGTATGGGTTATTTTGTGGAAAGAACTTTTAAATTCAAAGTATTTTGGGCAAAAAAAAAGACCGCTTCATTCATTTAGGTTCAGTGGGGTATCCCGTATGAGTTGTTCCATGAAATTGAAATACGCTTTCAGGGCCAGTTTACCCGGCTGGGTGATGGAATAGATGGTATTGGTTTTTTTGCCCACAAAACCTTTCATTACGGAGATGTAGCGACTTTCTTCGAGCACTTTAAGGGCCGAGGCCAGGTTGCCGTCGGTCAGTTGCAGCAGGTCTTTCAGTTCATTGAAGGAGTAGGATTTATTGGCGGCCAGCACGCTCATGATCAACAAACGGAAGCGATTGTCGAAGATTTTGTTTGCTTTGTCAGCCAGGGCTTTATCTGCGGGCTTGGTCGGTTTCATTCTTCGGTGTTTCTTTCGTGTTTGTTCCACATCACAGCGCCGAACACAATGTGGAAAATGCCAAAACCCATTGCCCAGAGCAGCCACCCTCCTGCCGGGAGGTAGAGGGCCACACATCCCAGGAGTATTTCGCCGCAGGCCAGCCAACGGGTTTCGCCCGTGCTGTAATGGCTTGCTGAAAAAACGGCGATTCCATACACGATCAAAGAGGCTGCCGGCACAAGCTCGAAGTGATCCAACTCCAATAGTTTCAATACAATAAGCGAACCCGCGACAAACGGCGTGGCCAGATGCATGACCAGGCGTTTGGTTGGGGTGTTCCACAGTTTTATTTTCGTTTGCCGGCTGCGCAGGAAGCTGAAAAACGTGATACAAAACAGGGCGGAGAGAAATACGCCCGCGGCCAACGCCCGGAAAACCAGGGTATTCCCTCCCGATTCGGGAAGGAACAGGTAGCCGAGTCCTATTCCCACCAGCGCGCAAACGCCCACCAAAATTCCGCCCAAACCACTCAGGCTAACACAGATCGAGCTACGTTCCATCAACGAGCGGATTTCCGCTATTTCGTGCATTGTTGTTGTATTTTTGTCCTTTTTGTCCTTTTTCATTGAAGTACTTTTAAATGCAAAGTTAGTAAGTGTTTTTATATCCGCAAGAATTCCGTCGGCTTTTTTGAGATTTTTTTTTTTGAGGCGAGGAAATTTTTCTTAGAGGCGAAGATTCCGCCGATGCCTCTGCTGAAATCTTCGCCTGTCAGCGACCGAGTTTCGCCCCCCGGTAGTGAAAAATTCCTAACGCTTACTCAAAAAATAAGTTATCATTTACCAAAATAAGTTTTCCTTACCGGAAAATAAATCTCTCCGTACCGAGAAATAAACTTTTCCGTACGGAGAAATTTATTTTTCCGTACGGAGAGATAAATTTTTCCGTACGGAGAAATTTTCTTTCGAGTGAGATAAATTTATCGCTGACTGCT